>DCHK01000070.1:0-63542 GCA_002315615.1 Bacteroidales bacterium UBA1754
TTTTTAGTGGACACTAATGAATTTTAGTAAAGAAAAAGATAATGCTAACCTTTAATAAATGGTTTTGGTCAAAAGCGCTCGTCTATTTAATAGATGTGCTTATCGTCAACATAGGTTTTTTCTCTTTCTATTTGGTTGAAAAAATCTTGTTTGATGCCGTATTTGAACCATCGGCAATTCCGTACTTGGTAATTGCAAACATTACATATATAATTTCTCTCTTTTTGTTTCCTACGGTGGTCTATTATCGTTGGAAAAATCCTACACTCGTTATAAACCAAGTTTTTAAGTTGGTACTGATGCATTTGTTGTTGTTTTACGCAATGCTATCGGTGTTCAATTTATTTTCAGTCAACATATTGCACGTGCTTTCATTCTATGCGTTTTTCCTTGTGGCAATGTTGGCTTATCGCTATTTGTTGTGGAAAATGATTGGTCATTTGCGTTTGCAAGGAAAAAACAACAAGAAAATCGTGTTGGTAGGCGAGGCAGAGAGCATCAATAAGGTTATTCAGGTGATGGACGATTTTTTGATGGGATATTCTATTGTTGGCATTTTTTCTGATGACGAGAAATTGGACAAGAATAAGTTGCCGATGCAGAATTTGAAAAAAATCGGTAAAGTTGCCGATTTGCTCGATTTCTGTAAAACGATGAAGCAAAACGAAGATGTAATTGACGAAATTTATTGTGGATTGCCTTTAGAACAATTTGAGGATTTCTCTACAATGCTCGATTTTTGCGAAAACAATATGATTCGTTTTTTCTTTGTTCCTACGCAATACAACTTTGTGCCACGAAATTTAAAATCAACACAAATAGCGAATTTACTTGTGCTTTCGGTTCGTGAAGAGCCTTTGCAAGATGTGCAGAATATCATAGTCAAACGAATATTCGACATTGTGGTGTCTTCGTTGTTCTTGATTCTTATTTATCCGTTTGTTTTTGTGATTGTTGGAACTTTGATAAAATTATCGTCGAAAGGTCCAATTTATTTCATTCAAAAACGCACGGGAATGAACGGCAAAATTTTTAATTGCATCAAGTTTAGAAGTATGGTTCAAAACGAGCAGTGCGACGATGTTTGTGCTACTCGCAACGACCCTCGAAAGACAAAAATTGGTGCTTGGTTGAGAAAAACAAATTTAGACGAACTGCCACAGTTTATCAACGTGTTGCGTGGCGAAATGAGTGTTGTAGGACCTCGTCCGCATATGCTCAAACATACCGATTTGTATGCTTCTATGGTAAATCATTATGCGGTTCGTTTATTGGTGAAACCTGGCATTACGGGTATGGCGCAGTGCAAGGGTTTTCGTGGCGAAGTGTCGAAAGTGGAAGACATTCAGCAACGCGTGAAGTGGGATGTTTGGTATCTCGAAAATTGGTCGTTTTTTTTGGATATAAAAATTGTTTTTCTCACAATTTTGAAAATGATAAAAGGTGATGAAAATGCTTATTAAATTATGAAAAAGTTACTTTATATTTTGTTGTTTTTGTTTTTTGTCTTTGATATTTCGGCAAAAGACAAAGCGTCTAAACAAACGGTGGTTTTTAATGTTATGTTGACAAAAGAAAACAAAGACGTAACAAAGAAAATTTCAGAAAAACCTGGCGTTGTCAGCGCTCGTTACGATGCTACTACAAGCACTGTGGAAGTGGCATACAAACCTACCGAAACCAATATAAAAAATATTTCCGACGCATTCAAAGAAAATGGCGTATTGGCATTCCCAATTGGCGAAAATTGTTCCGCTAAGAAAGGCGGTTGTCTCAATAATTCTGCCACTCAAATAAACACAATGAAGTGATGGAAATAAAGCATTTTGTTTTCAATCCTTTGGCAGTAAATACTTTTGTGGTTTTCGACGACACAAAAGAGTGTGTCATTGTAGATTGTGGTTGCTACAACGACAAAGAAAAACAGAAACTCAAAGATTTCATCTCTAAAGAAAATCTCGTAGTTAAACATTTGATTTGTACGCACTTGCACTTCGACCATATCTTTGGTAATAAATTTGTTTTCGATACATACGGTGTGAGTCCCGAAGGCTCTCCGAAGGACAATGATTGGCTCGAAGAAATGTCTTGGCGCGCTCAAATTCTTGGCATTGATTGCAATGAAGAATCTGTGAAATTGGGAAGAGAATTGAAAGAAGGCGATGAAATTACGGCGGGTAATTTTTCTTTTCGTGTGGTTGAAGTTCCTGGTCATTCGCAAGGTGGATTGATGTATTACTGCGAACAAGAAAAAATCGCTTTTGTTGGTGATACGGTTTTTTGTGGCAGCATTGGCAGAGCCGATTTGCCTGGTGGTAAGCAAAATGCACTTTTAGAGAGTATTCGCACAAAAGTTTTCTCTTTGCCCGACGATACTACGTTGATGTGTGGACACGGAATGCCAACAACTGTGAAAGCGGAAAAAGAAAACAATCCATTTTTCTCATAATGAACACACTTTTCGTCATACTTGGACCTACGGGCGTAGGCAAAACAGATTTAAGTATCCGTATGGCGAAACATTTGTGTACACCAATTATTTCGGCAGACTCTCGGCAGATATTTCGTGGACTTGAAATAGGCACCGCAGCACCAACAGAAAAAGAGTTGAGCGAAGTGAAGCATTATTTTGTAGGAACGCATAATGTTGACGAATATTTTAATGCTTCGCAGTTCGAAATGGAGGTACTGCGCATTCTTTCAAAAGAAGTTTTTCCTACAACTCCAAACGCCTTGCTCGTGGGTGGTTCTATGATGTATATTGATGCCGTTTGCAAAGGTATTGATGACATTCCAAATGTAGATGAAGATGTGCGAAAAATGTTGCACGAACAATTCTTGAAAGAGGGCATTGATAATATTCGTATGCAACTGAAAATGCTCGACCCGGAGTTTTACAATGAGGTGGATTTGAAGAATAGCAAACGTGTGATTCACGCTGTAGAAGTTTGCCTTACGGCTGGTGTTCCGTATTCTTCGTTGCGTAAAAAAACTGCGAAAGAACGTCCTTTCAAAATAGTAAAGATTGGTCTGAATCGCGACCGCGATGAACTTTACGAACGTATCAATTTGCGTGTGGACAAAATGATGGAGCAGGGACTTGAAGACGAAGCCCGTCGTTTCTATCATTTGCGTGAACTTAATTCGCTCAATACAGTGGGCTATAAGGAACTTTTTAAGTATTTTGACGGAGAATGGACGAAAGATTTTGCTGTGAATATGATAAAACAAGATTCTCGCAGATACGCACGCAAGCAGTTGTCGTGGTTCAATCGCGACAAAGATATTGCTTGGTTTCATCCCGACGACGAGGCAGCAATAATGGCATACGTTATGCAGCAGCAGAGTTGATAGTTAGGAGTGTTTAAGACTATTTGCTAAATTCGTAATTCGTAAACCTGTCGCCTTGGCTGGCGAGCGTTAAGAAAATTGAATTATAAATCGTTAAGAATTGACCCTCGTTCAAGCGAAGCGCGTTTGGGTCAATTTAGATTTATAGTGAAAATTTTTAGTGAGACAGGCGCAGCGACGAGTTCTTTTGGTTCGTTTTCTTGCGGAAAGAAAATGAACAGAGTAAAAGAACGCTTGGTTATTTCGCTTCGCTCAATGATTACTTCCCTTCGGTCAATGATTGTTAATTGTTAATTCAAAATTCAAAATTCTTAATTAAATTGTCTATCTTTGCATTTCAAAAAAAGAAAAAAGTAAAAAACATATATAATGGAATTAGCAAGCAAGTATAATCCTGCCGAAGTGGAGGAAAAATGGTACAAGTACTGGATTGATAATAAGATGTTTAGTTCTAAACCTGATGGTCGTGAGGCCTATACGGTTGTCATTCCGCCACCTAACGTTACTGGCGTGTTGCACATGGGTCACGTACTGAACGAGACGATTCAAGATATTTTGGTTCGTCGTGCACGTATCGAAGGAAAAAATGCTTGTTGGGTGCCTGGTACCGACCACGCTTCTATTGCTACCGAAGCAAAAGTTATCAAACGCTTGGCAGAGCAAGGCATTAAAAAATCAGACCTTACTCGTGATGAATTCTTGAAACACGCTTGGGCTTGGACTGACGAACACGGCGGAATTATTCTTAAACAACTTCGCAAACTTGGTTGCTCGTGCGATTGGGATAGAACATCTTTCACAATGGACGATGTGCGCTCTCGTGCGGTTATCAAAGTTTTCTGCGATTTGTACGAAAAAGGTTTAATTTATCGTGGACTTCGTATGGTGAATTGGGACCCCGAACGCCAAACTGCTTTGAGCGACGAGGAAGTAATTTATCACGACGAACATTCTCATTTGTTCTATCTCCGTTATTATGTTGACGAACCTGCTGGCTCAAAAGACCAAGAGGAAGCAAATGCTATTGTGAATCCTACGGTATTTGACCCTACTGTAAAACAGCAAGTTATATATCGCGATGCACAAGGGCGTCGTTATACGGTTGTTGCTACCACACGTCCCGAAACAATTATGGGCGACGTGGCAGTTTGTATCAACCCAAAAGACCCTAAAAATACTTGGTTGAAAGGTAAAAAGGTGATTGTACCAAAAGTTGGTCGTGTTATTCCTATTATTGAAGATAGATACGTGGAAATAGAATTCGGTACTGGTTGTTTAAAAGTAACTCCAGCACACGATGTGAACGACTATGCACTTGGACAGAAATACAACCTCGAAACGATAGATATTTTCAATCCAAATGCCACAATCTCTGAGGCTGCAGGTATGTATGTTAGAATGGATCGTTTCGATTGTCGTAAGCAAATTGTTGAAGATTTGAAAGCCGAAAATTTGGTCGAAAAAGTTGAAGATTACGACAATAAAGTTGGTTATAGCGAGCGTACAAATGTGCCTATCGAACCACGTTTGTCATTGCAGTGGTTCATTCGTATGCAACATTTTGCCGACATTGCTTTGCCACCTGTGATGAACGATGACATTCAGTTCTACCCAACAAAGTATAAGAATACTTATCGCAGTTGGCTCGAAAATATTAAGGATTGGTGCATTAGTCGCCAACTTTGGTGGGGACATCGTATTCCTGCCTATTTCTTGCCAAATCAAGAGGGCGTGAAAGACGAAGATAAAAAATTTGTGGTAGCAGAAACTGCTGAACTTGCTTTGGAAAAAGCACGCAAAATTGCTGGTTACGAGAACGTTACTGCCGATGATTTGAAACAAGATGAAGGTGCACTCGATACTTGGTTCTCGTCGTGGTTGTGGCCTGTAAGTTTGTTCGATGGAATTGAAAAACCGAACAACGAAGAAATAAATTATTACTATCCAACTGCCGACCTTGTTACGGGACCAGATATTATTTTCTTCTGGGTGGCACGTATGATTATGGCTGGCTACGAATATCAAGGTAAAATGCCGTTCAAACACGTGTATTTCACAGGTATTGTTCGCGATAAATTAGGCCGTAAGATGAGTAAATCGCTCGGAAATTCACCCGACCCACTCGATTTAATTGAGCGTTTTGGTGCCGATGGCGTGCGTATGGGTATGATGCTCTCTGCTCCTGCAGGAAATGATATTTTGTTCGACGAATCGCTTTGCGAACAAGGTCGTAATTTCAATAACAAAATTTGGAACTCACTTCGTTTGGTGAAAGGTTGGGAAGTGGCAGACATCGCTCAACCAGAGTCTTCAAAAATTGCGGTAGAGTGGTTCAATTCTAAACTTAACGCATCAATTGCCGAAGTCGATGATTTGTTTGGAAAATATCGTTTGAGCGAGGCTTTAATGGCTATCTATCGTTTGTTTTGGGATGAATTTTCTGCTTGGTATCTCGAAATGATTAAACCTGCATACCAACAACCAATAGACAAACAAACATACGATGCTACAATAGGTTTCTTCAAAACTTTGCTGAAACTATTGCACCCATTTATGCCTTTCATTACAGAAGAATTGTATCAGGCAATTAAGTCAGACGCCGATGCCGATAGCATTATGACGAGCGGACGCCCAGTAGCAGGAAAAATTGACGCCGATTTGTTGGAACAATTCGAGGCGCAGAAAAATGTTATTGCAGGTGTGCGTACCATTCGCTTGGAAAAGAACATTGCACGCAAAGATGTGCTCGATTTGTATGTAACCAAAGGCGAAAACAACGATAAATTTGAAAGTATCGTGGTGAAGATGTGTAATGTTTCGGGTGTGAAGAAAGCCACATCGCCGCTCACAGGTATGCAATCTTCGTTTTTGGTAGGTACTACCGAATATTCAGTTCCGTTGATGAACAACATCAATGTGGATGAAGAAGTGAAGAAAATTGAAGCAGACATTCAACATTACGCAGGTTTCTTGGTGGGCGTGATGAAAAAACTTTCAAACGAAAAATTCGTTGCCAATGCTAAACCCGAAGTGGTAGAACTCGAGCGCAAGAAAAAATCTGATGCAGAAAGCAAAATCCAAGCATTGAAAGAAAAACTTGCACAATTGAAATAAAATCAATTGTAAACCAATAATTTGTAGAGACGTCATAATATGGCGTCTCTATGTTTTTACACACATAAAAAACACATTTCTCTCGTTTTTGCATAAATATTCATTTCTTATGCAATACCGAACCAATACCGAACGATAACCGAAGGATAAGCGAAGGGTAACCGAAGATGTAAAATCTGCAAAAATGCTGTTTTTTGCGTGTTTTTTGAAAAACACGTTCAAAAATATGCAAAATTTCTGCATAAATATGCAAGAGTTACTGTACATAATACCTCGCTTGTGCGCATCGTTCGTTATAGGAAAACGCAGTTTTTACCTTGCATAAACAATTGAAAACCATATTGTCCTATAAAAAAGTTTTGTAACTTTACACTTTGAAATGTAAAAATTGTATTTTATGACAAAAATCGAAAAACTGAAAATTTGCGACTGGACGTTGGTTGTGGTGCTAATATTTGAAATTGCGTCGAGTTTCATTATGGAATTTAAGCACGGACGAGACTTGCTCGGAATACCATCACGCAGTTGGACTGCCATTCATATTGCTTTGTCGTTGGGAATGTTTGCCCTTATGGTGTGGCATTTATATTTGCACTATGGTTTCAGTGGTTGGTGGAGCAAAATCTGCAAACTGAAAATTGCTTTGTCGAAATGGTTGTTTGCGATTTCTGCATTTGTGCTCACTTCTGGACTGATAGTGTCGGTATATTGGTTGATGCACTATCGTTCGCACGTGAAGAAAATGGTAGAAATTGCCCACGGCAAAATAGGATTTTTGTTGCTGGCATTGTGCGTGTGGCATATCATTCGCCATTTTAATTGGTTTTGCAGTAAGAAAAACTAACAATCTTTTTGAAATCGACATCGAAAATAAGAATTAACGGAGTAGAGTGGCGTGCAGAGCAGATTCTGCAAGCAGATTTAGCCCAATTTCCTTCGTATATGAAGACCATTTTTTCATTTTTGAAAGAATGGTTTTCAAGTTCTTGTTATGTGTCTGTAAAAACCTCAGGCTCTACGGGAACGCCAAAAGAATTTTTTGTAGAGAAATCAAAAATGGTGAATAGTGCTTTGATGACTTGCCAATTTTTTGGACTTTCTGACCAAACAAACGCATTGCTGTGTATGTCGGCTGAATATATTGCGGGTAAAATGATGCTTGTGCGTGCCATTGTTTCGGGAATGAATTTGATATGCATTGAACCGAATGGTAATCCATTGAAAAACAACGACGAGCGAATAGATTTTTTGGCTATCGTACCGATGCAGTTGTACAATATTTTGCAAACAAAAACCGAAACGGAATCGTTAAACAAAATAAAAAATGTAATAGTCGGTGGTGGCAAAATTCATTCTTCGCTCTTGCCGCAAATAAAATGCCTAAAGTGTAATGTGTGGGCTACATACGGAATGACAGAAACTCTCTCGCACATTGCGCTACGAAAGATGAATGGCAACGGTGCTTCCGATTATTTTTCGCCGTTAGAGGGTGTGAATTTGTCGCTTTCGGCGGAAGGCACTTTGCGAATTGTTGCACCACTCGTATGCGATGAACCTTTGCAGACAAACGATGTGGCGAACATCAATGCCGATGGCACTTTCGAGATATTGGGCAGAATCGATAATGTGGTGTGTTCTGGTGGCGTAAAAATTCAAATTGAAAAGGTTGAGGATTTGTTGCAATCTGTATTTGATTTTCCTTTTGCTGTAACTTCAGTTGCCGACGAAAAATTTAGTGAAGCGCTCGTATTGTTGGTGGTTACGGACGACGATAATTTGAAAGAAAAAATGTTGGCAGTTCTACCTAAATATTGGATGCCGAAGCACATTTTTCAGTGCGAAGAAATACCGCTTACTGCCACAGGAAAACCCGACCGCGTAGCATTGAAAAAAATGGCAAATTTGTATCATATTTGATGATTTGTTGTTACTTTTGCGAAAACATAAAAACAAAGAAAATGAAAACAAAACTTAAACAATTATTCATTTTGTGTGCATTCGTAGCGCCAATGGTGTTCCAATCTTGCAAAAAAGATGATGACGACGCTGCTTCAAAAACTCAAAAATCAGTAGAGTATAAATATGTTTTGGAATTCTCTAAAGATCTTGTTGATGTGGCAAATATTTCGGTGGATTACTACGATGAAGGGACTTTGAAAAATGCGGTAATAAACGATACTATTTGGAGTTTTGAGAAAAAATCTTCGTTGACCGAAAAAATGGTGGGTTACCGATTGAAGTTATCTATGAAAGAAACTTATCCGATAAAAGAAAAATATGATATGGGAATATCAGCGAGCATTGCTGGAAATGTTATCTATAGCGATGGCTCAAAAGCGGTACGTTTGGGTGATGCTCAAACTCCTTTCCTTAAAGGATTGAAGAAAGATGGTTTGTCATTAATGATTAATAGTTTTAATGGATTAGTTAGAAGTAAAGCAAATTTCAAAAAGGCAGATACAGGAGATTGGATTTTTGAAGATGTTTCTTGGAACGAATAGCAAAAAATCGAATCTATATAAAGTAAAAGCGGCACTCGAAAGAATGTCGCTTTTGTTTTTCTTCGTACTTACCAATTATTCCTCGTTTTTCTTCTTGGTGGAAAGCATACCACAAGCGGCAAGTATGTCCTCGCCACGAGATTTGCGTATGGTGCAAATTATGCCGTTGTCGTTGAGGTATTCCTGAAAGTCGAGCATCTCTTTCTCGGTGCATCCTTTCAAGTCGACATTCGGTATGGCGTGAAAACGTATCAAGTTCACGCGACAAGGAATATCTTTAAGCAGATTTACCAATTCGTGTGCGTGTCGCAAACTGTCGTTCACGCCCGAAAACATAATGTATTCAAACGAAACACGACGTTGATGTGCAAAATCGTATTGCTTAATTTTGTTGAGAACTTCGGTGATGGAATATTTTTTTTGCACTGGCATCAGTTGTGCGCGTTCTTTCTCGAACGGATTGTGCAGACTGACAGCCAAGTGGCACTGACTTTTTTCAAGGAAAATGGTCATTCCTGGAATAATGCCGACTGTAGAAACCGTAATGCGTCGTGGACTCATTGCATACCCGTAATCCGAAGTTAGTATTTCCAATGCTTTTAGTACTTCAAGGGTATTATCAAAAGGTTCGCCCATTCCCATAAATACAAGGTTTGTGAGTTTTTCGTTGTCGGGCACCATTTGTATTTGGTTCAGAATGTCGGCTGCGCCGAGGTGTCCCGAAAAACCTTGCTTTCCCGTCATACAGAAAAGGCAGTTCATTTTGCATCCCACTTGCGACGATACGCACAACGTGGCACGGTCGTCATCAGGAATGAATACAGATTCTACGTATCCGTCGCCAACTTTAAAAAGGTACTTTTTTGTGCCATCGGAAGAAATTGCTTCATCTACTGGTGCCGAAAGTACGATTTCGTATTTTGACTTTAGTTTTTCGCGATTCGCAACGGAAATGTTTGTCATTCCGTCTATGTTTGCAACACGTTTTTTATAAAGCCAATCGCATATTTGTGAAACAGCAAATTGTGGAAGACCCATATCTTCCACAATTTGCTTTATTTCTGTTTTAGTTTTTCCAAATAAATTTTCCAAAATTTCTTCGTTTGCAAGAATTGTTTAACGTTTAATCGTTCAGTGTTTATTTGCTTATTTGATGATTTACCTTGCTTCTCGCATCTCTCATTTCTCAACGATATGCTTTATGCTCTTCACTCTTCACTTGTATCTCGCTTCTTGTTTCTCTAATCTCTAATCTCTATAGCAGGTCGCTCGCCAATTCTGCCAATTCGCTTCGTTCGCCTTTAATAAGGTTTGCGTGAGCAAAAATTTTCTGACCTTTCATTTTGTCAATCATATATGCCAAACCATTCGATTGCGCATCAAGGTAAGGTGAGTCAATTTGCTGAACGTCGCCCGTGAAAACGATTTTTGTGTTTTCGCCCGCACGTGTAATAATAGTTTTTATTTCGTGTGGCGTAAGGTTTTGTGCTTCGTCTATAATAAAGAAAGTTTCAGACAAACTGCGTCCACGTATATATGCCAATGCTTCAATAACAAGTTTGCCCGATTTTTGCATATCGTTCAGTTCGGTAATTTCTTTGCTCGACGATGAAAATTGATTTTTTATCACGGTCAAATTATCGAAAAGTGGTTGCATATAAGGCGCCATTTTTTCTTTTTCGTCGCCTGGCAAAAAACCTAAATCTTTGTTAGAGAGGGCTACAATTGGTCGCGCCAACAAAATTTGTTGGTATTTCTCGCGTTTTTGCAGTGCAGCAGCAAGTGCCAGAAGTGTTTTTCCCGTTCCTGCTTTTCCTGTCAAACCGATAAGTTTAATGTTGTCGTCGAGCAAAACATCAAGTGCAAATGCTTGTTCTGCATTGCGTGGCTCGATGCCGAAAGTTCTGCTTTTCCCCACTTTTTGTATGCGGTCGGTATCTGGGTTGTATCGTGCAAGTACCGAAGCACGGTCGCTTTTCAGTACAAAGCAGTCGTTAGGATTGATATCGTCTTTGAAATAAAAACTTTCTATTGGCTCGCCTTGTGACGAACCATAAATGCGGTCGATGATGTCGGCATCAATATTGTCGAAAACTGGATTTTCTTTGTTGAAAATATTTATGTCGGTAACTTTGTCGTTCAAATAGTCTTCAGCCAACACGCCTACGGCTTTTGCCTTCATTCTCAGGTTGATGTCTTTCGATACGAGAATAGTTTTTGTTTTTGGGTCTTGTTTTCTCAAATTCTCTGTGCAAGAAAGAATGAGGTTGTCATAAATTTTCTCCGAAAATGGGAAATCTTTGCTCATCGTCATTTCTGTGATGATGAACAATTTTCCAAGTCCACTACCTAAACTTGCGCCTTTTTTGAAAAAATCGTCATCGGTAATTGAGTCAAGTTCACGAATAAATTCGCGTGCATTGAAATTTATTTGGTCGTTTCCCTTTTTAAACTTATCAACTTCTTCGAGGACAGCAAGAGGAATGTAAATGTCATTTTCCTCGAAATTGTAAATACACTTGTAATCGTGAAGGATTACGTTTGTGTCTAAAACAAATCTTTTCTTAGCACTCATAGCACGATAATTTTTAAGGTTAATTTTCTTTTGTAAAAATAATAAATTTTTATCAAAATCGCTAAATTCGCAAAAAAATAAAAAATATGTTTAACTACGCTGAGACCTTAGATTATTTGTATAATAAATTCCCAATGTTTTCGCGCGTTGGGGCGTCGGCATACAAAGATGGACTGGAGAATACCATTGCTCTCGACGAACATTTTGGTCATCCTCATCGTAAATTTCGTACAATTCACGTGGCTGGCACAAACGGCAAAGGTTCTGTCTCAAACTTTTTGGCATCGGTATTGCAAACTGCGGGATATAAAGTTGGTCTATATACATCACCTCATTTGGTCGATTTTCGTGAACGTATTCGCATCGACGGCAAAATGATTTCGCAAGATTTTGTGATAGATTTTGTGGAGAAAAATCAGCAGTTTTTTGAAAAAATAAAACCGTCGTTTTTCGAGATGACGGTGCTGATGGCGTTTGATTTTTTTGCAAAAGAAAAAGTCGATGTGGCAGTGATAGAAGTCGGTTTGGGAGGCAGATTAGATAGTACCAATATTATTACGCCCGACTTGAGCATAATTACAAATATAAGTTTCGACCATCAAAATTTGCTTGGCAATACGTTGCCCGAAATTGCTACCGAAAAGGCGGGAATCATTAAATCGAATGTGCCTGTGGTGATTGGCGAGGCAGAAGGCGAAGTTTTTGACGTTTTTAATAAGAAAGCAAACGAAATGCACGCCGAACTTTATTTTGCACCTGCAATTCACAAAATTTCAATTAAAGACGAACTCGATTTTATACTTTCTGATGAAAAATTGGGTAATTTTAGGGTTGGACTGAAAGGAATTTATCAACAGAAAAATGTTGCTACAGTGCTTACTGCCGTTGATGTTTTGCGAAATGTTGGTTATAAAATTACCGATGCTCAATTGCTCGACGGATTGGAAAATGTTTGTCAAAATACTGGTTTGCAAGGTCGTTGGCAAGTGTTGCGCGCCGAATCGCCAAAAATTGTGTGCGACATTGCTCATAATACAGGTGGAATATCTTACACCGTAAGGCAAATGCTGAAAGAAAATCGTCCTTTGCGTATTGTGTTTGGCGTTGTGAGCGACAAAGATGTAGATGGAATTTTGTCGCTTTTGCCCGTAAATGCGGTCTATTATTTCACGCGTGCTTCAATACCACGTGCGTTGAACGAATGTGAGTTGATGTCAAAAGCAGAATCTCACGGTTTACGTGGAAAATGTTTCTCCAAAGTTTCCGAAGCCGTAAAGAACGCAATTGCCGACTCGCTTCCAAATGATTTTGTCTATATAGGTGGAAGTAATTTTGTGGTGGCTGACGCACTTTCAGAAATGAAGTGGTGATAATTGTAGAAAATGATTTTTTATCTATTGCGAAACCGACAAAAAAATTGTAAATTTGCACTTTGAATAAAAATGCAAAAAAATATGGTGTTCGACATTGAGATGATTAAAAAATTGTATGCCGCTTATCCAAAAGCAATAGAGGGCATACGCGCAGAGTTAAAGCGTCCTTTGACATTGGCAGAAAAAATCCTTTATGTGCATTTGGCACAAAACGAAAGCAAACTCCAAAATTACGAGCGTGCTGTCGATTATGTCAATTTTCAGCTAGACCGTGTGGCAATGCAAGATGCGACTGCCCAAATGGCTCTGCTTCAACTTATAAACTCGGGTCGCGAACGTGTTGCAGTTCCTTCTACAGTTCATTGCGACCACCTTATTCAAGCATATCAATCTGCTTCGGTAGATTTGCCCGTTGCTAAAGAAACTAACAAAGAAGTTTATGGTTTTTTGAGTTCGGTTGCTAATAAATTTGGTATCGGATTTTGGAAACCAGGCGCTGGTATTATTCACCAAGTCGTACTCGAAAATTATGCGTTTCCTGGCGGAATGATGATTGGAACAGATTCTCACACACCAAATGCTGGTGGTTTGGGTATGATAGCAATCGGTGTCGGTGGTGCCGATGCTATGGACGTGATGGCAGGTATGTCGTGGGAATTGAAAATGCCTAAAATTATCGGTGTTAAACTTACTGGCAAATTGTCTGGTTGGGCTTCGCCTAAAGATGTTATTTTGAAATTGGCAGGAATCCTTACCGTAAAAGGTGGAACAAATGCTATTATTGAATATTTTGGCGAAGGCGCTGCTGCACTTTCTGCTACGGGTAAAGCAACTATTTGTAATATGGGAGCCGAAGTGGGTGCTACAACATCTATCTTCCCATTCGATGCTAAAACCGAAGCGTATCTTTGTGCTACGGGTCGTGAGGAAGTTGCAAATGCCGCAAAAGCAATTGCCGATTGCTTAAAAGCAGATGACGAGGTAATTGCAAATCCTGAAAAATACTACGATAGAATTATAGAAATAAATTTGTCGGAATTAGAACCATACATCAATGGTCCTTTCACTCCAGATGCTGCATATCCTATTTCGGAATTTGCAAAAGTGGTAAAAGAGAAGAAATTCCCACAAAAAATGGAAGTCGGTTTGATTGGTTCTTGTACCAATTCGTCTTACGAAGATTTGACACGTGCGGCTTCTGTCGTTAAATCAGCAAAAGAACAAGGTTTGTCTGTTAATGCACAGTTCATTATCAATCCAGGTTCCGAACAAGTGTATTGCACTGCTAAACGCGATGGTTTGATAGAAGAGTTTGAAACTGTAGGTGCAAAGATTATGGCAAATGCTTGTGGTCCTTGTATCGGTCAGTGGAAACGCATTACCGATGATAATGAACGACCAAATTCTATTGTAACATCGTTCAACCGCAATTTTGCAAAACGTAACGATGGCAATCCAAATACTCACGCATTTGTTGCGTCACCAGAATTGGTGGCTGCACTTACCATTGCGGGCGATTTGACGTTCAACCCAATGACCGACAAACTTATCAACGATAAAGGCGAACGTGTGATGTTGGACGAACCGAAAGGTTTTGAACTACCTGTAAAAGGTTATTGCGTCGATGATGCAGGATATGTTGCACCACAAGTAGGACAAGGTAATATCGAAATTGACCCGAATTCTAATCGTTTGCAGTTGCTAAAACCTTTTGAAGCGTGGAACGGAGAAGATTACGAAAATTTGCCATTACTCATCAAGGTGAAAGGAAAATGTACAACCGACCATATTTCTATGGCAGGTCCTTGGCTTAAATTCCGTGGACATTTGGATAATATTTCGGACAATCTTTTGATGGGTGCTGTAAATGCCTTCAATGACAAAACAAACGAAGTGCTTGCCGATACAAAAGAATATCTAAAAGTTTCGGAATTGGCACGAAAATATAAATCTAAAGGTCTTGGTTCTATAGTGATTGCCGAAGAAAATTATGGCGAAGGTTCGTCTCGCGAACACGCAGCAATGGAACCTCGTTTCTTGAATGTTAAGGCAATTATTGTAAAATCTTTTGCACGTATTCACGAAACAAACTTGAAGAAACAAGGTATGTTGGCTTTGACATTCGTCAATAAAGAAGATTATAACAAAGTGCGTGAAGACGACAAATTCTCAATA
Organism: Bacteroidales bacterium UBA1754; assembly: GCA_002315615.1. GTDB lineage: Bacteria > Bacteroidota > Bacteroidia > Bacteroidales > Paludibacteraceae > UBA1754. The sequence goes on from DCHK01000070.1 coordinate 15,090, forward strand.
CTTGGTTTGAAAACATTTGCACCGGGCAAAAATTTGACGTTGAAAATAAATCACGCAGATGGTACAACCGAAACTGTGGAATTGGCTCATACCTACAACCAAACACAAATAAATTGGTTCAAAGCGGGTAGTGCGCTCAATGCAATGATTAAAAAATAAATTAATAATGCGTAAATAATTAAAAACGAGTGTTTTAATTGCTAATTATTCATTGTTAATTGTTAATTAAATAAAAAGATGGACGATAAATATTTGATTTACAAATTGTCGGAAACGATAAAGACAACCAGTCGTATCGACAAAGAATTGTTCGAAAAGTACAATGTGAAGCGTGGACTTCGTAATGCCGATTTCTCTGGAGTCTTGGTTGGACTTACAAAAATCGCCGATGTGGTAGGTTACGAAAAACAAGAAAATGGTGAATTGAAAGCCATTCCTGGAAAATTGTATTATCGTGGTATCAATGTCGAAGATTTAGTTCACGGTATGCGTTCCGAAAATCGTTTGGGCTTTGAAGAAACAGCATTCTTACTCCTCTCTGGTTATCTACCTTCAGAAGAAGAATTGCGTTCGTTCTCTGCGTCGCTTAATCATTCTATGCCACTTACTCAAAAAGCGAAAATGAACATTCTTGAAATGCAAGGTACCAATATGATGAATGTGTTGGCTCGTACCGTGCTCGAAATGTACAACTACGACGAAGACCCTGAAAATATTTCTCGCGAAAATCTTATTCGTCAGTCAATAGATTTGATTGCAAAATTTCCAACAATCGTTGCGTATTCGTATCATATTTTCCGTCATAGTAAGTTGGGTCGCTCGTTGCATATTCGTCACCCAAAAGAAGACGTGTCAATTGCAGAGAATTTCCTTTTTATGATGAAAGGTAAAGACTTATACACCGATTTGGAAGTGAAAATTCTCGATTTGGCACTTATCCTTCACGCTGACCACGGAGGTGGTAATAACTCTACATTTACGGTGCGTGTAACAAGTTCTGCCGAAACAGACACTTACTCTTCAATCGCTGCTGGTATTGGTTCGCTTAAAGGTCCGTTGCACGGAGGTGCTAATATTCGTGTAGTCGAAATGCTTGAACACCTAAAAGCGAACATTTCAAATTGGGAAGACGTGAACGAAATAGATAATTATTTGCGTCGTATGCTTAACAAAGAAGTGTATAACAAGACAGGTCTTATTTATGGTATCGGTCACGCAGTATATACAATTTCCGACCCACGTGCCGTTTTGTTGAAAGAAATGGCAAGAGAATTGGCAGAAGAAAAAGGTTTACAAAAAGAATTTAAGTTCTTGGAATTGCTCGAAGAACGTGCTATTCATAATTTTATGCAATACAAAGGAAACAGCATTAACAAACAAGTTTGTGCCAATGTCGATTTCTATTCTGGATTTGTATATAACGCTATTGGTTTGCCAAAAGAAGTTTATACACCACTTTTCGCAATGTCGCGTATTGTAGGATGGATGGCTCACCGTATAGAAGAACTCAATTTTACAAGCAAACGAATTATTCGTCCTGCTTATAAAAATGTGGAAGAAACAAGAGAATACGTATCGATGAAAGATAGAATTTAGAAGTAACTTTATTATTGATTTTTTATGGCAAAAATTAAAGTACAAAACCCAGTTGTAGAAATGGATGGCGACGAAATGACTCGCGTTATCTGGAAATTCATTAAAGAACAATTGATACTTCCGTATCTCGACTTGGATATTAAATATTTCGATTTGGGAATTGAAAATCGTGATTTAACCGAAGATAAAGTAACCATTGAGGCTGCCGAAGCCATCAATAAATATAATGTCGGCATTAAGTGTGCCACAATCACTCCCGACGAAGCACGTGTGAAAGAATTTGGTTTGAAAAAAATGTGGAAATCACCTAATGGAACTATTCGTAACATTGTAGGCGGTACTGTTTTTCGCGAACCAATTATTATGCAAAATGTGCCACGTTATGTGCAAGGTTGGAAGCAACCTATTGTTATCGGTCGTCACGCTTTTGGCGACCAATACAAAGCAACTGACGTCGTGATAAAAGGAAAAGGTACACTCAAAATGGTATTTACCAACGAAAAAGGTGAAACGCAAGAATGGGAAGTGTACAACTACAAAGGCGATGGCGTAGCAATGTCTATGTACAATACCGATGAATCTATTTACGGATTTGCTCGTTCTTCTTTCCAAATGGCATTGAGCAAAAAGTGGCCTTTGTTCCTTTCTACAAAGAATACAATTCTAAAAGCATACGATGGTCGTTTCAAAGATATTTTTGCTGAAGTTTACGAAAAAGAATTCAAAGCAAAATTCGAAGAGGCAGGCATAACGTACGAACATCGTTTGATTGACGATATGGTTGCTTCTGCGATGAAATGGCAAGGTGGATTTGTTTGGGCTTGCAAAAATTACGATGGCGATGTTCAGTCCGATTCTGTTGCACAAGGTTTTGGCTCGCTCGGTTTGATGACGTCTGTGCTTGTAACGCCCGATGGAAAAACGGTTGAAGCCGAGGCTGCCCACGGAACAGTAACTCGCCATTTCCGTTTGCACCAACAAGGAAAAGAAACTTCAACAAACCCGATAGCATCAATTTTTGCTTGGACTCGTGGTTTGGCTCATCGTGGTAAATTGGACGGCAATCAAGCATTGATAGATTTTTGTCAAAAATTGGAGCAAGTTTGTGTCGAAACTGTCGAAAGTGGAAAAATGACAAAAGATTTGGCTTTACTTATCAAAAAAGACAAACTTACAAGTGCCGATTACTTGAATACACAAGCGTTCCTTGGTGCTATAAAAGAAAATCTTGATAAAAAATTAGCATAATATGCCTTTGCAATATTTGAAAAATCCGTTTGATAGCAAGCGGATTTTTTTTGCTTTTTATTGAGATACAAATTAAACTTTATTGCAAAAGTTTAGTCTAAACCTAAATTTTGACTAATGAATATGAGTAAACAAAAAATATTGGTTTTGCTGTTTGGCATTTTGCCTATAGTCGCATTTGCACAAACCGAAAAGCAATGGACTTTGCGCAATGCTATTGATTATGCGCTCGAAAACAACATAAAGGTAAAAAAGGCGGTTGTCGATAAAAACGTTACTAACGAGAACTATGTACAAGCACGTGCTTCGCGTTTTCCAAATCTTACGTTTGGTGCAAGCGAAACTTTCTCTCATTATATGCAAAATGATGGTAATGGCGACTACGATAGCAAACAATCGTTTTCTGAACAATATCGTTTGTCTTCGTCAGTTACATTGTTCGAAGGTTTCAAATTGCAAAACACCATAAAGCAACAAGAATTATCGTTGCAATCGAGCGATTTGGCTATCGAAGAGGCAAAACATAATATCGAAATTGCCATAACAGAATCGTATTTGCAAATTCTATATGCAAAAGATAATGTAACCACATCGGAACTTTCGGTAGAAACATCAAAATCGCAATTAGACCAAGCCGAAAAGAAATATAAAGCAGGTTCAATTTCGGAAAATGAGTATGCTAAATTCAAATTGCAATATGCAAATGATGCGTATCGTTTGGTGTCGGCACAAAATTCTTTAAGCAACAGAATTCTTGAATTCAAACAATTGCTCGAGTTGGGCATCGAAGATAATCCAGAACTTTATTTCCCCGAAATTCCCGATGACGAAGTTATTGCACTTTTGCCAAGCAAAGAGGAAGTTTTTAATACTGCAATGGGTTGGATGCCACAAATAAAAAGTAGCGAAACGGCAATAAAATCTGCCGAATATGATTTGCAAAAATCGAAGAGTGGTTTGTATCCATCATTATCGATGAGTGCGGGAATTTCTACTGGTCGCTCGAGTTTGGATAAAGAAAAGTATTTTGACCAAATGAATCATAATTTTTCGCAAAATATAGGTATTTCGCTCAATTACAATATCTTTAATCACAAAGAAGTGCGTACAAGCATTGAAAAATCGAAATATGCCATAGAAACGGCAAAATTGAACGCACAACAAACTGAAAAAGATTTGCTGAAAACTGTAGAGGAAATTTATTTGGATGTTGTGTCTTCGCAAAACCGTTTCAAAGCGGCAAAAGAAGCCTATGATGCTGCCGAAATATCGTATAATTTGATGCAAAGTAAATTTAAGATTGGAATGACGAATATGTATGATTACATTCAAGAAAAGAATAATTTCTTAGATGCTCAAAGAGATTTTTTGCAAGCAAAATACGAAACATTGCTTAATCAAAAATTACTTGATTTTTACCAAAATAAACCGATTGAATTGTAAGTAAAATATTGAACGATAAACGATTAAAATCAATATAACATATTATGAAAAAGAAAAGTTTGATAATTATTATAATTGTTGCTGTTGCAGTAATTGCAGCGTGTTACTTTTTGTTTATAAAAAACGACAAACCCGAGATGATAATCGAAACTGAAACAATTTCAAAAGGTTCGATTCATAATGTAGTAACCGCTACAGGTACAGTAGAACCAGTGCAACAAGTTGAAATTGGTACACAAGTTTCGGGTACGATAGAAAAGATTTATGTCGATTACAATTCCGTGGTAAAAAAAGGACAATTGTTGGCAGTGCTTGACAAAACGAATTACACAGCATCTCTTGCAAGTGCGCGCACAGATTCTGCATCGAACAAGGCAGAACTTGACTATCAAGAGAAAAACTTCAAGCGTGTAAAAGCGTTGTATGAACAAAATGCTATAAGCGATGCAGAATATGAGCAAGCCGAATATTATTACAAAAAAGCATATTGCTCATACCAAAAATCGCAAGCACAAATCGTTACTGCAAAAACAAATTTGGGTTATTGCTATATTTATTCTCCAATTGATGGAGTTGTTCTATCTCGTGCCGTTGACGAGGGACAAACAGTGGCATCAAGTTTCAATACACCTACGTTGTTCACTATAGCGCAAGATTTGAGCAAAATGCAAGTGATAGCCGATGTAGATGAAGCAGATATAGGCGGAGTGAAAGAAGGTCAGCGAGTGAAATTTACTGTTGATGCTTATCCTGAAGATAATTTCGATGGAATTGTAACTCAAGTGCGTTTGGAAGCAACTACAACATCAAATGTGGTAACGTACAGCGTTGAGGTTGATGCTCCAAATCCCGATTTCAAATTGAAGCCAGGACTTACTGCCAATATTATGATTTATGTGAAAGAGGTGAGTGATATTCCTGTCATTTCTTCGCAAGCATTGGCATTCCAAATGCCAACGCCAGACAATGCACAACCGCAAGAAAAAGAAGTGCTTCAACAAAATCAAAGAAAAGTTTGGGTGAAAAATGGCGATGATGTTCAACCTCGCATCATAGAAATAGGTGAAACTGACGGCATTAACTATCAAGTTTTGAGTGGTTTGTCAGTAGGCGAAAATGTGATAAATTCTATGAAAGAAGCAACTGTTACCGAGAAAAAAGCAACAGGAAGTCCGTTTATGCCAAAACACGCAAAAAAATAGAGTAAAGCATTCGCATTGTTATGAGTGATAAAAAAATCATAGAGACCATAGATTTACGTCGCGATTTTATTGTTGGCGACGAAACTGTACGCGCTCTTAAAGGTATAAATTTCAGTGTGAAAGAGGGTGAATTTGTTACTATAATGGGAACAAGTGGTAGCGGGAAATCAACATTGCTGAATATTTTAGGTTGCCTTGATACTCCAACATCTGGCGAATATCTTCTTGATGGTATTCCTGTGAAAAATATGCATCGAAACGAGCGTGCCTTTTTGCGCAACAGAAAAATTGGTTTCGTTTTTCAGTCGTATAATCTTTTGCCTAAAACAACTGCTCTCGAAAATGTTGAGTTGCCGTTGATTTATAATTCTACGGTTACAGCAAAAGAACGTCGTGAGCGTGCCGAGCAAGCACTGATTTCTGTTGGACTGAAAGATAGAATGTACCACAAGTCAAATCAAATGTCGGGTGGTCAGATGCAACGTGTGGCTATTGCTCGTGCTTTGGTAAATAATCCTGTCATTATTCTTGCCGACGAGGCGACTGGTAACCTTGATACTCGCACATCTTTCGAAATTCTTTGTCTTTTTCAAGATTTGCAAAAACAAGGAAAGACAATCGCTTTTGTAACACATAATCCAGAGTTGGAGTTTTATAGTGGCAGAAGCATAATTTTGAAAGATGGTCACGTAACGGACGACCGTGTGAATAACGAAATTCGTTTGGCTGCCGAGACATTGGCAAATATGCCGAAAGAGGAAGATTAAAAATTTCTTTTCGATATGGGAAATTTAGGTAGTTTATTCAAAATCGCTATTCGTGCTTTGCTCAATAACAAGACACGAAGTTTACTGACGATGTTCGGTATTATTATCGGTGTAGCATCGGTCATTACTATGCTCGCCATTGGCGAAGGCTCAAAAAAAAGCATTCAGTCCACCATAGAGGGAATGGGTTCTAATATGATAACAATTTTCCCGTCGAGTGGAAAAATGGGTGGCGTTCATCAAGGTGGTAGCACAATGCAGACGCTCCGTATTGAAGACTATGAAGCAGTGAAGAAAAAGTGCGAGTTTATTAGCGATATTTCTCCACTTGTAAATGCTTCGGGTCAAGCCATATATGGTTCAAATAATACACCTACAAGTATGTACGGCGTTACTGCAGATTATCTGAATGTTACAAAATACAAACTAAAATCTGGTAAATTGTTTACCGATAGAGATGTAAGATGTAATGCGAAAGTTTGTGTGATAGGACAAACTGTGGTCGATAATCTTTTTACGAATAATGAAAATCCTATTGGACAATATATTCGTTTCAAAAGTATTCCTTTTCAAGTGATTGGAGTACTCGAGGAGAAAGGCGAGGGTACAATGGGTAACGACCAAGATGACATTATTTTTGCTCCTTACACAAGTGTTCAAAAACGTATTTTGGCAATTACGCACATCAATCGAATTGTAGCATCAGCCATTTCTGACAACGATACCGATTCTGCTATAGCACAAATATCCGAAATTATACGCGAAAAACACGATTTGCAGGGTGGCGAAGAAAATGATTTTAATGTTCGCTCGCAAAAAGAAATGCTTTCTATGATGAGTACAACAATGGATACTTTGACAATATTGTTGGCGTGTGTGGCAGGAATTTCTTTGTTTATTGGTGGCGTTGGCATTATGAATATTATGTATGTATCTGTAACAGAAAGGACAAAAGAAATTGGTTTGCGTATGTCAATCGGCGCACGTGGTCGCGACATTATGCTCCAATTTTTGATAGAGTCTGTTTTGTTGTGCGTTACAGGAGGCATACTCGGAATAATTTTAGGATTTACTGCCACGTGGGCGTTGTCGTCTTTGTCTGGTTGGCCTACGCTCATTTCATCTTCTTCGGTGGCGTTGTCGTTTTTCGTCAGTACTCTGACGGGAATTTTCTTCGGTTGGAGTCCTGCACGAAAAGCCGCACGACTTGACCCGATAGAGGCGTTGAGGTACGAGTAATATAAGAAATGACGGAATTTTTGGAATTTTATTAAAGGAGCATTTGCTCCTTTTTTTGTCTAAAAAATTGTATTTTTGCACAATAAATTTGAATTGTGCGAAAAATGAAAAAAAATACGCTGTCTTTATTATTTCTTTGTTTATCAGTTTTGGCATTCTCGCAAGAAGATGAAAAACCTTTGACATATAGTGCAATGTATGTCGGTGATTTTCTTGGAAATACAATGGGTGGTATAAAAAAGGATTTTACCTATCTTGGCGCTGCGAAAATTGGTATAAATCTCGATACTGAAAAAGCCCATTTGTGGAAAGGTGGCGAATTGAATTTGTCGGGATATTTTACTCACGGTGGCACGCCTTCCCGAACATTTATTGGCGATTTTCAATGTGTAGATAATTATGAAGCAGGAAATCACGCTTTTTTGTTTGAATTGTCGTATGCACAAACATTTGCTGATAAATTCAGTGTTAAAATAGGTTTGCAAGATTTGAATGCCGATTATGATGCTTGCGAAGCGTCTTCTGCGTTTGTCAATAGTTCTTTTGGCATACATTCTGTATTTGCAGGTAATTTTACCTCGCCAATTTATCCTATAACTGGACTTGCTTTGAATCTTAAATGGGATATTTCAGAAAAATGGGTTTGGCAAGCGGCTATTTTCGATGGCGGTGTGATTGATTTTGATGAAAATGCGTATAATATCAAGTGGAAATTGGATAAATCAAAAGGTTATTTGACAATGTCTGAATGGCAATTCGTAAACGAAAGGGAAGATAATTTTTCGGGAATTTACAAATTGGGCGTGAATTATCACACTGGTGAAAAAGATTTTGGTGTGTATGGAATTATCGACCAAAAAATTTGGCACAATAAAAATCACGAAATAGGATTTTTTGCTACACTTGCATACGAGGTGAATACCAATAAAGACGATGATAAAAGTGTATTTGGTGAAGGTTATTATTACAATAATTGTAACCTTACAGCAGGTATAAATTTGAATGGCGTTTTTTCTAAAAAACAGAAAGATATGCTTGGTTTGGCTTTGACGACATCTTTTTTCGACGAAGTTGAAATAATAAAATCGAGCGAAACTGCCGTTGAATTGATGTATAAATATCAGGTAAACGAGCATATTTATTTGAAACCTGATTTGCAGTATATTGTCAACCCAACAATTTTTGATAATGCTTTGGTGGCACTTCTTCGTGTTGGCGTAGAGTTTTAATGAAGAATTAGAAACGAGAAAAAAATAGCGAAATGACATTAGCGGAAGTATCGGCAAAAGAAAAATGTGTGATTACACGCATCAAAGGTCACGGAGGCTTGCGCTATCGGTTGATGGAAATGGGTTTTGTGAAAGGCAAAACCGTTGAGGTGGTAAAAAACGCACCTCTGATGGACCCGATAGAATACGTCGTGATGGATGCACACGTTTCTTTGCGTCGTAGCGAAGCCGAAAAAATTGAAGTAGTGTCAATCAGCGAAAATTCTGCCATAGAAAGCGAATACAATGGAATAATAATTGAAGAAAATTTTGGTTTCCAAAGCAAAAAACTTTCCGATGAGATAAACGAAAAACACCATACTATTACGGTGGCTTTGGTGGGAAATCCAAATTGTGGAAAAACTTCATTTTTCAATAATGCTACAGGTTTACACGAAAAAGTTGGAAATTATAGCGGCGTTACCGTGGATATGAAAGTTGGCACGTTTTATCATAACGGATATACCATCGAACTGATTGATTTGCCCGGAACTTATTCTATAAACGAATATTCTCACGAAGAATTGTGCGTGCGCGAGTTTCTTACAAAAAGCGATTACGATGTTGTGTTGAATATTGTAGATGCATCAAACCTCGAACGAAATCTTTACCTCACCACGCAACTCATTGATATGAACGTGAGTATCGTTATGGCGTTGAATATGTATGACGAATTGCAAAAACGTGGCGATACGTTCGACTATAAAGCACTTGGCAATATGCTTGGTTTTCCCATTATTCCTACAACTGCATCGCGTGGTGTTGGAATAAAAGATGTTATTCAAGCGGTAATCGACGTTTTTGAAGGGCAACAAAATGTAACGCGTCACATTCACATCAATTACGGCAACGATATTGAAGATGCAATAGTTCCAATCAAAAAAATGATTGAGGAAAACAAAGATATTATCAATGTTTATCCTTCGCGCTACATTGCTATCAATGCTTTGGAAAATACAAAAAGTACGATAGAGGAAATAGCAAAACTGCCAAATGGAGAAAAAATTTTGACGCTCACGAAAGAAAAACGCGAAAAACTTGAAAATTTATATACAGAATCGGCTGATTCGCTCCTTAGTAATGCACGTTATGGATTTATTCGTGGTGCAATGAGCGAAACTTATCATCCAACCGAGAATGGAACGGCGTGGAAGGCGTTTCGTGCTGATAAAATACTGACAAATAAATGGTTAGGTTTTCCAATTTTGTTCATCTTTATGTGGCTGATGTTTGAAGTAACATTCGATATTGGCGCATATCCGCAAGATTGGCTTGATAAATTTGTAGGTTGGTTTGGTGGTGTTGTGAGTGGTTTATTGCCCAAAGGTATGTTGCACGATTTGATAGTTGACGGCATTATTGGTGGAGTTGGCTCTGTGATTTCATTTTTACCGAATATTGTCATTTTGTTTCTTTTTATTTCCATTTTGGAAGATACGGGGTATATGGCGCGTGCTGCTTTTATGATGGATAAATTGTTTCATAAATTCGGCTTGCACGGACGTTCGTTCATTCCGTATGTGATGGGTTTCGGTTGTGGTGTTCCCGCCATTATGGCAACTCGTGCGCTCGAAAATAAAAAAGACCGTTTGGCAACCATTCTCACCATTCCGTTTATGTCATGTTCTGCGCGTTTGCCCGTTTATTTATTGTTTGTAGGCACATTTTTTGCTAAATATCAAGGACTAATACTTTTTAGTGTTTATGCTATTGGTGTTTTGGTGGCTGTGCTCACAGTGATGTTGCTTAACCATACAAAATTGAAAGATTCGTCAGAAGATTTTGTGATGGAACTTCCGCCATATCGTATCCCAACGGTCAAAAATGTGTTGATGCACATGTGGGATAAGAGTGCTCAATATCTAAAAAAAATGGGAACGGTTATTCTTGTTGCGTCTATCATTATTTGGGTATTCGAATATTTTCCTATAACAAGCGAAAAAGAGCAATTGTTGGCAGCGGAAATTCAACAAATTCAAAACAATACGAATTTATCGGCAGATGAAATTAAAATGTCGGTCGATTCGCTTGTGCGTGTAAAAAAAGCGGTACACAGCGAGAATTGTTACATCGGTCGTTTCGGTAAATTCATCGAACCTGTTGTTCGTCCTTGTGGCTTCGATTGGCACATGGGAGTATCTGTTTGTACGGGCATTGCTGCAAAAGAAGTGGTCGTTTCTACGCTTGGTGTTTTGTATCAGGCTGATGAGGAAAACGAAAATTTGGGAGCACGTTTGCAATCGCAATATTGGGAAGATGGAACTCCTGTTTACACGCCATTGGTGGCATACGGATTTATGATATTTGTGTTGCTTAGTGTGCCTTGTTTTGCAGCATTGGCTGCTATTATGCGTGAGGCAGGTTGGAAATGGTTGGTGTTTACATTTTTCTATACATCTTTCGTTGCTTGGTTTGTATCTTTGCTCATATATCAAATTGGAAGTTTGTTCTAATTTGTAATTTGAACGATTAAACATTACACGTTTTGGATATCATTGCTTACATAATTATTGTACTTGCGGTAACGTATGTTGTGTTTCGTATAATAAAAATTATGCGAGGCAAATCAAGTTGTGATTGTACTGATACTGAGCAATGTGCAAAAGATATAAGTGCTTGTGCAAGTTGTCCACTGAAAGAAAATTGTGCAAGAGATAGAAAAAACACTTTGTGAATAAAAAAAACTTTTGTAATTTAGTGAGTTCAAAATTCTAATAGATGGCATTGATAAATGAACATTACTTAGAACTCTCCGAGAATTACTTCTATACGGAGATGGATAAGCGTATCAATGCATTTTGCGTAACTCATCCTAAATCAAATTTAATCCTTCTCGGTACGGGCGACGTTTCTCAACCATTGCCTATGGCTGTGGTAGATGCTATGACAGAAGCCGTAAAAGAACTTTCGCAAAAAGAGACTTTTCGTGGCTATGGTCCGGGTCAAGGATACCGCTTTTTGATAGATAAAATAATTAAAGATTATCAGTCGCACGGCGTTTCGTTAGTGGCAGATGAGATATTTGTCAGTGATGGTGCAAAAACCGATGCTGCTAATATCGGCCACATTCTCGGACGTGATAATATCATTGCCATTACCGACCCTGTATATCCTGTGTATGAAAACGCCACAATTATGAGTGGTCGTGCTGGTCATCAAACAGATAATGGCAAATGGAGCAATATTGTTTATTTGAATTGTTTGCCCGAAAATGGTTTCAAACCACAATTGCCTACAGAAAAGGTTGATGTTATTTATTTGTGTTATCCAAATAATCCTACGGGTGCAACGCTTACGCGACAAGAACTGAAAATGTGGGTTGATTACGCTTTGCAAAATCACTCGTTGATAATTTACGATGGCGCATACGAAGCATATATTACCGAAAAAGATGTGCCACATAGCATTTATGAAATAAAAGGAGCAAAAAAAGTGGCTATTGAAATTCGTAGTTTTTCAAAAACTGCAGGATTTACGGGGCTAAGATGTTCATATACAGTTGTTCCGCAAGAGTTGGTGGCATATACTTTGGACGACGAAAAAGTGCAGTTGAATAAATTATGGTTGCGCCGTCAGACGACTTGTTTTAATGGAAACTCATATATTGTGCAACGTGGTGCCGAGGCAATTTTTTCACGTGAAGGAAAGAAACAAGTGAATGAAAAAATTCAGTATTATTTGACAAATGCAGAAATCATTCGTACCGAATTTCAAAAATTAGGTTTGCAAGTTTTTGGTGGAGTTAATTCTCCGTATGTTTGGACAAAAACGCCACAAGGCGAAAATTCGTGGAAATTTTTCCAACAGATGTTGAGCGAGATAAATGTCGTAACAACTCCGGGAATCGGTTTTGGACAAAACGGCGAAGGGTATTCTCGTTTTTCAGGTTTCAATAGTCGAGAAAATACGTTGGAAGCGATGGATAGAATCAAGCATTGGCTTTGATTTTTTTGAGGAGAAGAAAATTTGAAAAAATGATATTTATACAGAATCCCTAACTATAAATTTTGTATTTTTGTAGTCGTTATCGGGAGATAAAATAGAAAGTAAAACATAAAAACACAAATTCATTTATGTGTGGAATAGCAATGATTAGGCTGAAAAAGCCGTTGGAGTACTATCAAGAAAAGTATGGAACTTGGAAATACGGACTGAATAAGTTGTATCTTCTAATGGAAAAACAGCATAATCGAGGTCAAGAAGGTGCTGGCTTGGCGGCAGTTAAATTCGATATGGAGCCAGGCAACGAATATATTTGGCGTGAACGTGCCGAAGGAAAAAATGCTATTCAAGAAATTTTTGCTTCTGTCAATAAAAATTACACGTCGCTCACTTTGCAACAGTTGAGCGATGCTACTTATGCCAAAGAAAAACTTCCTTTTGCTGGTGAGTTGTATTTGGGACATTTGCGTTATAGCACAACAAACCAAAAGAAAGGCGTTTCTTACGTGCATCCGTTTATGCGCCGTCATAATTGGAAAGATAGAACGCTTGTTTTGGCAGGAAATTTTAATTTGACGAATGTTGATGAACTTTTCGACCATCTTACTTCTCACGGACAACATCCTCGCGACAAAGCAGATACATTTTTGATGCTCGAAACTATTGGTCACGAACTTGATAAAGAGGTCGGTCGTGAGTATTTGAAAGCACGCGAAACAAGTGATGATGATTTGGAAATCACAAAGCAAATCGAACGTGATTTGGATATTCCTACGGTAATTAGAAAGTCGGAAAAACATTGGGATGGTGGTTATGCCATTTGCGGTTTGCTCGGTCATGGCGATGCGTTCGTTTTTCGTGATAACAAAGGTATTCGTCCTGCGTTTTATTATTCTGATGATGAAATAGTTGTTGTGGCTTCAGAACGCCCTGTTATTCAAACAGCAATGGATGTTTCTATCGACGATGTTCACGAGTTGGTGCCTGGTCAAGCAATGATTATTAAAAAGGACGGTCGATTGATTTTTGAAGAAATCAGACCTCAAGCAAAAGAATTGAAACGCTGTTCTTTCGAGCGAATTTATTTTTCTCGTGGTAGCGATAGAGATATTTATTCCGAACGCAAGAAATTGGGCGAGTTGTTGGCTCCTCAAATTATGAAGGCTGTCGATAACGATATTGAACACACTGTCTTTTCATTCATACCAAATACTGCCGAAGTTGCTTTCTATGGAATGGTGCACGGCGTTAAAAATATGACGGGACAATTCCCGCGAGTTGAAAAAGTCTTGATAAAAGATATAAAATTGAGAACGTTCATTGCTCAAGATGCCGAGCGAAACGATTTGGCTCAACACGTGTACGATATTTCTTACGGCTCAATTACACCGAATGTTGATAACATTGTGTTGATTGACGACTCAATTGTTCGTGGCACAACTCTTCGCCAAAGTATTATTAAAATTCTTTATCGTTTGCAACCGAAAAAGATAATTTTTGTTTCTTCTGCACCTCAAGTTCGTTATCCTGATTGCTACGGCATTGATATGTCGAGTATGAAAGAATTTATTGCATTTAAGGCTGCTATAGAAATGCTTCGCGAAAAAGGAAAAGAGTCTGTAATAAACGAAGTTTATAGAAAGACAAAAGCACAACAACATTTGCCAAAAGAGCAAATTGTAAATTATGTTCAAGAAATTTACGAACCTTTTACCGACGAAGAAGTGTCAGAAAAAATTGCGAAAATGCTTACGCCAAGTTCGGTAAAATGTCCAGTTGAAATAATATATCAAACGCTTGACGGACTACATAAAGCAATGCCAGAACATAAAGGTGATTGGTATTTTTCTGGAGATTATCCTACGGCAGGTGGAAATCGTTTGGTAAATAGTGCTTTCATTTCGTATATCGAGGGGAATAGATAAATTTATAAATAAGTAAGAAGTTGTTTTAAGTTTTATTTCGAGATTATTTGTGAATTGTTTTTGAGTAGATTTTGTTTGTTATTTTGCAGGGAATAGTGGACTATTTTCGAAAGATAACAAATAAAAGATGCCAAAAACATTCTCAAAGAAGCCGAAACTGCTTCGTTGTGATTCGGAAAAATGAATCAATAAAATTAAAACAGCTTCTAAATTTGCAAATCGATAAATTATATTTATCTTTGCGTGTATTTGAAAAAAATCAAACTTTTTAATAAAAATAAAAATGGTAAATTACAAAGAATTAGGTCTTGTAAACACTAAAGATATGTTTGCAAAGGCAGTTAAAGGTGGATACGCAATTCCAGCGTTCAATTTCAACACAATGGAACAAATGCAAGCTATTGTTCAAGCTGCAGTTAAAACTAACTCACCAGTTATTATGCAAGTTTCTAAAGGTGCTCGTAACTATGCTAACGGAACTATTCTTCGCTATATGGCTCAAGGTGCTGTAGAATATGCAAAAGAACTTGGTTGCAAAAATCCACAAATCGTACTTCACCTCGACCACGGTGATTCTTTCGAACTTTGCAAAGATTGTATCGACAATGGTTTCTCTTCAGTTATGATCGATGGTTCACATCTTCCATACGAAGAAAACATTGCTCTTACTAAAAAAGTAGTGGAATATGCTCACGCTCACGATGTAACTGTTGAAGCTGAACTTGGTGTTTTGGCTGGTGTTGAAGATGAAGTTTCTGCAGAACACTCAACTTACACTAAACCAGAAGAAGTAGTTGATTTCTCAACTCGTACAGGTTGCGATTCTTTGGCTATCTCAATTGGTACTTCTCACGGTGCATACAAATTCAAACCTGAACAATGTACTCGTAACGCTGAAGGTAAATTGGTTCCTCCTCCATTGGCATTCAATGTGTTGGAAGCTATTGAAAAACAACTTCCTGGTTTCCCTATCGTACTTCACGGTTCTTCTTCAGTTCCTCAAGACGAAGTTGACACTATTAACGCTAACGGCGGTAAATTGCCAGATGCAGTAGGTATTCCTGAAGAACAATTGCGTAAAGCATCTAAATCTGCAGTTTGCAAAATTAATATCGACTCAGACTCACGTTTAGCTATGACAGCTGCTGTTCGTAAATACTTCAACGAACACCCTGATCACTTTGACCCACGTCAATATTTGAAACCTGCTCGTGAGAATATGCAGAAAATGTACGAACACAAAATTGTGAATGTGCTCGGCTCAAACGATAAATTGTAATAAAAAGCAATAATTCGATAAAAAAGCCGGAAAACAAGTTTCGGCTTTTTTATTGTAATATAAAACGAATAAAAAATGAATCAATTATCAGACCGTCTGAATGCGTTGTCACCTTCGCAAACTTTAGCAATGTCGCAAAAAAGCAATGAGCTGAAAGCCCAAGGTGTTGATGTTATAAATTTGAGTGTGGGTGAACCAGACTTTAATACGCCCGACCATATAAAAGAGGCAGCAAAAAAAGCGATAGACGATAATTTCTCTCGCTATTCTCCTGTAATGGGCTATCCTGCTTTACGTAACGCTATTGTTGAAAAATTGAAAAAAGAAAATAATCTGACTTATACGGCAGACCAAATTTCTTGTAGCAATGGTGCAAAACAGTCGGTTTGTAATGTGATTATGACGCTTGTTGGCGCTGGCGACGAGGTGATAATTCCTGCTCCATATTGGGTAAGTTATCCAGAAATGGTGAAATTGGCTGATGGTAAACCAGTTTTTGTTTCTGCTGGAATTGAACAAGATTTTAAAATTACGCCATCTCAACTCGAAGCGGCTATTACACCAAAAACTAAAGCGCTGATTTTGTGTTCTCCATCTAATCCTACAGGGTCTGTCTATAACAAAGAGGAATTTGCTGGATTGGCAGCTGTGATAGCAAAGCATCCTCAAATTATTGTGATTGCAGATGAAATTTATGAACACATTAACTATGTGGGCAAACACGAAAGTATCGCTCAATTCTCTGAAATTTTTGATAGAGTAGTCATTGTTAATGGTGTTTCAAAAGCATACGCAATGACAGGTTGGCGTATAGGTTTTATTGCTGGTCCGGCGTGGATTGTAAAAGCGTGCAATAAATTGCAAGGTCAATATACATCAGGTCCTTGTTCTGTATCGCAAAAAGCAGCCGAAGCGGCATATACTGGTACTCAAGTTCCTGTAGAGGAAATGAGAAAAGCATTCGAACGTCGTCGCAATTTGATTGTGAAACTTGCAAAAGAAATTCCTGGTTTTGAAGTAAATAAACCAGAAGGAGCATTTTATTTGTTCCCAAAATGTTCTTCTTATTTTGGAAAAACTGTTGGCGATAGAAAAATTAACGATGCTCAAGATTTGGCAATGTATTTGCTTGAAGTTGGCCACGTTGCGTGTGTTGGTGGTGGTGCTTTCGGCTCGCCAGAATGCATTCGTATGAGTTATGCAACTTCAGATGAAAACATCGTGGAATCAATGCGAAGAATTAAAGAAGCGCTTGCTGCGTTGAAATAATTTTAGGAGTTGTTTAAGTTTTATTTCGAGATTTTTATTCAAAAAATAAAAAAAATAAGCGATAGTCGAAAAAAAAATCGACTATCGCTTTGTTTTTGTGTTTGAAAACACTAATTTTATAAAAAAATATAAAATTATGCCAAGAAAATCAAAATTAAAGTCAAGAAAGTTAGAAGAACTAACGTCTATTTGGAAGATTTTGACAAAAGAAGAAAAAGAAATTCTTCGTCAAAATTATGATGTAAAAGAATTTAAAAAAGGTGATATCATTTACCAAGAAGGAGAAAAACCAACGTATTTGATGTGCGTAGTAGAAGGACAAGTGAAAATTTTCCGCAATGGTTTTGGTGGAAGAGAGCAGATTGTCAGAATTATAACTCCCGTCAGCTATTTCGGTTATCGTGCTCATTTGGCGAAGGAAGATTATGTAACCTCGGCAGTGGTGCAATGTCGTACTGTTATATTTTTTATCCCGCTGAAAAGTTTTGATATTATCTTAAACCAAAACATTAAGTTTTCTCAAACATTTTTGAAGTTTTTGGCAGCCGATTTAGGAATTGCTGATTTTCGTGTTGCAAATTTGGTGCAAAAACATGTTCGTGGTCGTCTTGCAGAATCGATACTTTTCTTAAAAGATAATTATGGATGTGAAGCAGACGGAGCGACTCTTGTAGTAAGTATGACGCGTGAAGATTTGTCAGGTTTGTCAAATATGACAACAGCCAATGGTATACGTACTTTGTCACAATTTGTTTCGGAAGGTATCGTTGAGGTGAATAAGCGAAAAATAAAGATTCTTGACGAAGAAAAATTGTTGAATATTTCCCACTTTGGATGATTTGTCGGTATGAATCCGTTTGATATAATAAATAAATATTACAAAGAAGGAACTGAAATTTATAATATTCTTGTAACTCATAGTAATTTGGTTGCAGAAAAAGCATTAGAAATTGCAGAGAAAAATCCTCAAGAAAATTTTGACTTGCGTTTTGTTTATGAAGCCGCTATGTTGCACGATGTAGGCATTTATTTGACGAGCGCTCCAAAGATTTTTTGTGAGGGTACGTTTCCGTATATTTGTCACGGATATTTGGGAAGCGAAATTGTATCAAACGAAGGTTTTCCATCTCACGCATTGGTTTGCGAAAGACATACTGGAACGGGAATTGCTAAAGCAGAGATTGAACGATTGAAATTGCCAATTCCGCATCGCGAGATGATGCCAATTTCAAAAGAGGAACAGTTGATTTGTTATGCTGATAAATTTTTCTCGAAGACAGATTTATATACTGAAAAAACTAATGAACAAGTTAGGAAATCGCTCTCTCGTTTTGGAGAAGAGTCGGTTAGACGATTTGATATTTGGTTAGAAAAATGGGGAAGATAAATGAAAGAAAAAATATCTTTTGTTTGTTTTTTTACATAATATTGAATAACTTGCACAATTGAAGAAAGTAAAAAAATAACATATTATGAGTTATTTGAGTTTTGATAGAACATTGGTTGTGAACTTGGAGAAATCTCTTAAAAAAGAAGTTCTTCATACCAATCATTCTGGCGCATATAGTGCAACTACCATTGTAAATTGCAATACTCGTAAGTTTCACGGACAATTGGTAACGCCTGTGCCTTCGATAGGACCAGGACGTTATGTGCTGCTTTCGTCTTTCGACGAAACTGTGATTCAACACGGAGCAGAATTTAATTTGGGCTTGCATAAATATAACGGAAGTTTCTCGCCGAATGGACATAAATATATGAGAAGATTTGATTATGAAGAAATCTCTCGTACGGTTTATCGCGTAGGTGGCGTGTTGTTGCAAAAAGAATGTTTGTTGGTGAAAAATGAAGCACGTTTGCTCATTCGCTACAAACTTTTGGAGGCTCTTTCGTCAATAAAAATGCGTTTCAAACCTTTTTTGGCTTTTCGTAGTGTTAATGATCTTTGTTTTGAAAATAGTATGTTGAACAAAGATTATCAGGCTGTTGACAACGGAATAGCAATGTCGCTTTATCCGAATTATCCAATGCTGAATATGCAATTCTCGAAAAAGGTTGAGTATGTGCATGTGCCAGATTGGTATCGTGGAATTG
The DNA here is from genome assembly GCA_002315615.1 of Bacteroidales bacterium UBA1754. Lineage (GTDB taxonomy): Bacteria > Bacteroidota > Bacteroidia > Bacteroidales > Paludibacteraceae > UBA1754. The sequence continues at coordinate 34,362 of DCHK01000070.1, forward strand.
AATACCCAAAAGAGCAAGAACGTGGTTATGCTTATTCTGAAGATTTGTTCGTTCCAGGATATTTTGAACTTACGTTGCGTTCTGACGAAGATGTTATTTTCTCGGCTGGCATTGAAGAAATTTCGCCTCGTTCTATCAAATCTTTGTGGAATAAAGAGTGCGAACAAAGGGTGGAACAAAACGATATGTTTGGATGCTTGAAAAAGTCTGCATTCCAATTTTATAAAGACGTGCAAGATAAACAATATATTTTGGCAGGTTACCCTTGGTTTTCTTGTTTGGCGCGTAATCAATTCCTCGCTTTGCCAGGTGTAACTTTGGCAGTGGGGAAGACTGATTTCTTTGAAAAAGTAATGAAAACTTCTATCGAAGAAATTAAAAATTTTATTGAATATGAACGTTTTGAGCATGCTCAAAGTCAAAATGATAAAAAAGCAAAATCTGCAACAGACAAAAAAGAAGAATTGAAGATTGTAGAAAAGCCGTTGCATTATATTCGTGAAATAAATTCGCCCGACGCATTGTTGTGGTTTGTTTGGGCTGTTCAACAATATGCCGAGTATGAATCGGAAGAAAAGGCTTTTGAAAAATATGGCGATATTTTGCTTGAAATTGTCGATTTTATTAGAACTCAAAATCATCCAAGATTGAACGTTCATAGTAATGGTTTATTATTTACTGAAGGTAGAACCGAAGCGGCTTCGTGGATGAATGCGATAGAAGATGGCAGACCAATTACGCCTCGAACTGGTTACGTGGTTGAAATAAATGCGTTGTGGTACAATGCACTAAAATATGCTGTGCAAGTTGCAACGAAAAAAGAAGATAATCGTTTGTCTGAGGTTTTGGATTGTCAAGCAGAATTGGCAAGACAATCGTTTGTTGAGACGTTTTGGAATGGTGTATATCTAAATGATTATGTGATAGATAATTATGCCGACAAAGAAGTGCGTCCGAATATGATTTTTGCTGTGTCATTACCATTTTCTCCTTTGGATAAAAAACAACAAAAATCGGTTGTTGATATATGTTCTAAAGAGTTACTCACACCAAAAGGTTTGCGTAGTTTGAGTCCAAAAAGCGGATGCTACCGACCGATGTATATCGGTGGTCAACTTGAACGCGACCGCAACTACCACAATGGTCCAGTTTGGCCTTGGTTGATAGGAGCATATTCAGAAGCATATTTGAAAATTTACAAAAATAGTGGCGTTTCTTTTATAGAAAGAATGATGGCTGGTTTCGATGGTTCTATGCGCGAACTTTGCGTAGGTACAATCAGCGAATTGAACGATGGTAATCCTCCTTTTAAAGGACACGGAGCAATGTCGTTCGCTACAAGTGTGGCTGCTATTTTACGAGTACTTACTATGTTAAAAAAATACAATAGCAAATGAAAGCATTGATGTTTGGTTGGGAGTTTCCTCCTCATATTCTTGGAGGTTTGGGAACGGCGAGCTACGGGCTTACAAAAGGTATGTCGTTGCAAAACGATATGGAAATTACTTTTGTGATACCGAAACCTCATGGTGACGAAGACCAAAGTTTCTTGAAAATAATTGGTGCTTGCAATGTGCCTATTGTTTGGCGAGAAAATTCTTGGGAACACGTCAATTGGCGTATTGGGAAACAAATGAATCCTGATGAATATTTTTGGTTGAGAAATGGCATTCATTACGATTTTTCGCGCATTTATACCAATGATTTAGGATGTGTTGATTTTTCTGGTCGTTATCCAGACAATTTGGTGGAAGAAATTTACAACTACGAGGCTGTAGCAAGCGTGTTGGCTCATCAGTTGGATTTTGACATCATTCATTCGCACGATTGGCTGACTTATCCTGCTGGAATTTTTGCAAAACAAATTTCTGGCAAACCTTTAGTAATTCATGTTCATGCTACCGATTTCGACCGCTCTCGAGGTCAGGTAAATCCTGTGGTTTACGACATTGAAAAACGTGGTATGGATATGGCAGATCATATTATTACTGTAAGTAATCTTACAAGAAATACAGTAATCGAGCGTTATCATCAAGACCCTCGCAAAGTAACTACAGTTCATAATGCAGTGGAACCATTGGCTAATGTAGAACGCTTTCAAAAAACACCTCGCGAAGATAAGGTGGTAACATTTTTGGGACGAATTACTATGCAAAAAGGACCTGAATATTTCGTGGAAGCGGCTGCAAAAGTATTGGAACGCACAAAAGATGTTCGTTTCGTAATGGCAGGTAGTGGCGACAAAATGAACGAAATGATTGATTTGGTAACTCGCCGAAATATTGCCGACCGTTTTCATTTTACAGGTTTCTTGAAAGGCGACCAAGTGCACCAAATGTTGGCAGAAAGTGATGTTTACATTATGCCTTCTGTGTCTGAACCTTTCGGAATTTCGCCTTTGGAAGCAATGCAAGTTGGTACGCCTTCTATAATATCTAAACAGTCAGGTTGTGCCGAAATTTTGGAACACGCTATAAAGACTGATTATTGGGACATTGACGCAATGGCTGATGCAATTTATTCTATTGTGAAATATCCTGCAATGTATAAAAGTTTGCGCGAAGAAGGTCGCAACGAGGTGAACAATATCAAATGGGAATATGCAGGACAAAAAGTTCGTGCTATTTACGATAATTTATTAAGAAACAAATAAACATTATAGTTATGAAAAATATTTGCTTTTATTTTCAGATTCATCAACCGTTTCGTTTGAAAAAGTATCGTTTTTTCAATATTGGAACAGACCACTATTATTACGATGATTTTCTGAATGAAGAAAAGATTTCGTATATAGTAAATAATTCTTACCTTCCTGCAAATCAGGCAATTTTGGAAATGATTCGCAGTTCTAACAAGAAATTCAAATGCGCGTTTTCTATATCTGGTCCTGCTTTGGAACAAATTGAACAACACGCACCAGAGTTGATTGATAGTTTCCGCGAGTTGGCTGCAACAGGTTGTGTAGAATTTTTGGCAGAGCCATACGCTCATTCGTTGGCTTCGCTTTACGACGAAAATGAATTTGCCGAACAAATAAAGATGCACGCCGAACGCATTACCGAACTTTTTGGTAAAAAACCGACTGCCGTCAGAAATGCAGAATTGATTTATTCTGACGAAATTGGTGCAATGGTTGCCAAAATGGGCTACAAAACAATGTTGGTCGAAGGTGCACGTCACATTTTGGGTTGGCGCAGTCCAAACTATGTTTATAGTCATTCGTACAACAATAAATTGCGACTTTTGGTTAGAAACTACAAAATGAGCGACGATATTTCGTTCCGTTTCTCAAATTGTTCTTGGTCAGATTTTCCATTGACAGCGGAAAAATATACCGATTGGATTGCTGCAATGCCTGCAGAGGAGCAAGTGCTTAACATTTGGATGGGATATGAATCTATCGGTGTGTTCCAAAATCGTGAGTCGGGAATATTTGAATTTTTGAAAGCATTGCCGTATCAAGCCATTGCTAAAGGTTTGTCATTTGTTACACCAAGCGAGGCAACTGAAAAGAATAAACCTATCGATAAGTTGAATGTAAATACTCCAATTGGTTGGAGTGGCGAGGAAAAAGACCTCAGCGTTTGGATGGGAAACAACTTGCAACAAGAAGCGCTCGAAAAATTGTATTCTGTTAGCGAACGTGTTCGTTTGTGTTCTGATAAACCTTTGCTTTGGGATTGGATGAATCTTCAGTCAACAGACAATTTCCGTTATATGAGTCATAAAGATGCTTGGGGAACGAATTACGAAAGTCCTTACGAAGCGTTTATCAATTATATGAACGTTCTTTCCGATTTCTTGCAACGTGTTAATTCTCAGTTCCCAGAATCTATTGAAAACGAGGAATTGAACGAGCTCTTGAAAATTATCAATAATCAAGAATTGAAAATTGAACAATTGAAAGAAGAATTGAAGAAAAAAGAAGAAAGCGAAAAACCTTCTTCTAAAAAATAATTCTTAGAATATAAAATTGAAAAATAGGTGTTTGTCTGTTGATAAATGCCTATTTTTTGTTTGTCGCAAATTGAAAAAATAGGTTATATTTGTTAAAAATTAGAAGTTTGTTTTGCTTTACGTAGATGTCATATTGCCTTTCCCGTTGGAAAATCTTTACACTTACATTTTGCCCGAAAATTTAAGTGCTAAAATTGGTGTGCGTGTGCTTGTGCCTTTTGGTGCAAGGCGTGTGTATGCTGGCATTGTGGCAGAAGTGCGAAATGATGCACCTAATGCTGATTTTTCGTACAAAGAAGTGATTGATGTTCTTGATGCAGAACCTATTCTTTTGCCCAATCAGTTGAAACTTTGGCAGTGGATAGCGAAGTATTATTGTTGCTCGCTTGGTGATGTGTTCAAAATGGCGATGCCATCGGAATTTCGTTTAGAGAGCGAAACTGTTTTGAAAAGGACAGAAGATTGTTCGTTAGATTCTGTCAAACTTTCTTCAAACGAGCAAAAGATAATGGATGTTTTTGCAGATGGAAAAGTACACGAATTGTCATCTTTGCAAAAAGAATTGGGCGTAAAAAATGCTTTTGTTTCGGTTCGAAAACTAATTGATAAAAATATTCTTTCGCTTCACGAAGAAGTGGTGGAAACTTATCGACCTTTGCAAGAAACATATGTCAGTTTTTTGTCTATACCACAAAAGAAATTGACCGAAAAACAGCAAAAAATTGTGCATTTTTTTCAAGAAAATCAAATAACGGAGTTGCCAAAAGCAAAGTTGAAAAACGAATTAGATATTTCTGATGCTGTAATTTCTACTGCTGTTAAGAACGGAATTGTAGAACTTGTAAAGAAGGAAAAAAGCAGAATAGCAGAAAAAAAGTTCGAATCGCAACGGGAGTTTACTTTGAGCGATGCACAACAAACTGCCTTTGATGAAATTGAAAAACAATTTTTAGAGAAAAATATTGTTTTGCTTCACGGAGTTACATCGTCTGGTAAAACGGAAATTTACATTCGCTTGATTCAAAATTTGATTTCGCAAGGTAAGCAAGTGTTGTATTTGGTTCCTGAAATTGCTTTGACAACGCAGCTTACATCGCGTTTGCAAGAAGTGTTTGGAAACGATTTGGGAATTTATCATTCTGGTTTTTCCAATAATCAACGTGTGGAAATTTGGAAACGGATGCTTGGCGACAATCCTTATAAAATAATGCTTGGTACACGCTCTGCCATTTTTTTGCCGTTCAAAAATATTGCACTTACTGTTATTGACGAGGAACAAGAAACATCGTACAAACAACAAGAAATGTTGCCTCGCTACCACGCACGAACTGTGGCAGTTATGCTTGGTAAAATAAATGGGTCGAAAATATTGTTGGGAACTGCCACGCCTTCTGTCGAAAGCGAATACAATGTAAAAACTGGAAAGTACGGTAAAGTTTTGCTTAATGAGCGTTATGGAAATGTGAGTTTACCCGAAATTATTGTTGCAGATGTAAAAGAATTGCGCCGTAAAAAACAGATGAAATCTCCCATTTTTTCGCCAATTCTAATTGAAAAAATGCAAGAAGCGTTGAATAAAAAAGAGCAAATAATTCTTTTTCAAAATCATCGAGGATATGCGTCGGTAGTCGAGTGTGCCGATTGTGGTTATGTGCCACATTGTCGGGTTTGCGACGTTAGCCTAACGTCTCATCAGTATTCAAAAGTGTTGGTGTGCCATTATTGCGGACGTAATTACACTCTGCCCAAAGTTTGTCCAAAATGTGGAAAATCAAATTTTACCGACAAGGGTTTCGGAACCGAAAGGGTAGAAGAAGAGGTTCAAAATCTTTTTCCTTCGGCTCGTGTGGCACGTTTGGATTTCGATACTACGCGAAAAAAACATTCGTATGAAGAAATTATTTCGTCTTTCGAAAATGGCGAAACGGATATTCTTGTTGGTACTCAAATGGTTAGCAAAGGACTTGATTTTGACAATGTGAGCGTGGTTGGTGTTATAAATGCTGATTCTATGCTAAATCTTCCTGATTTTCGCGCTAATGAACAAGCATTCCAAATGTTGATGCAAGTGAGTGGCAGGGCTGGTCGAAGAAATTGCAAAGGAACTGTCGTTGTGCAAACTTCGCAAGCCGAACATCCAATTATAAAGCAAGTTTTGACTGCTGATTTTTCGCAAATGCTTAACAGTCAACTTCTTGAAAGATACAATTTCCATTATCCACCTTATTTTCGCTTGGTTTCACTTTCGTTGCGTCATCGCGACAAAGATGTGCTTCATCGTGCCTCGCTGTCTTTGTATGATTTGTTGCGAAAGTCTTTCGCACCTGAATTCATTCTTGGACCAGAAATTCCTCCAGTTTCGCGAGTGAAACTAATGTACACCGAGCGTTTTTTGATAAAAATGGATATTCGGCAAAAAAGTGAAGATATGAAAACAAAGATAAAGTTTGCTATAGAACAAATGCTTTCGCAAAAAGAATATCAATACGTGCAAACTTTGTACGATGTTGACCCGATGTAAAAAAAAGTAGGAGAAAGTTTTTTTTGAAAACTCCCTCCTGCTTTTGAGATTAAACTAAATTCTAATAGTGTTATTTCAACATAGAAATACTTGCAATAGCATCTGTGTTGTATTTTCCAGATTCCAAGTTTGCTTTAATTTCAGAGAATGCTTTAATTGTGTAATTTACATCTTCCAAAGTGTGTGTTGCTGTAGGAATCAAGCGCAACAAAAGTTCGCCTTTTGGAATAACTGGATAAATAACGATAGAGCAGAACAAATTGTAGTTCTCACGCAAATCCATAACCAAGTTTGTGCCTTCTGCAGGGTTTCCTGACAAGTAAACAGGTGTAACCATTGATTTTGTTTTGCCAAGGTTAAATCCTTTTTCTTTCAAACCACCTTGCAATGCATTGACGATAGTCCAAAGTTTTTCGCGCAACTCTGGTTTAGTTCTCAAAAGTTCCAAACGTTTAAGAGCGCCTTCAACTATTGGCATAGGAAGTGATTTTGCGTAGATTTGAGAACGCATATTGTAACGCAAATAGTTGATAATTGTTTCTTTACCAGCAATAAAGCCACCAATCAAAGCCATTGATTTTGCAAATGTTGCAAAGCAAAGGTCAACTTTGTCAAGTACACCAAAATGTTCAGCAGTACCTCTTCCGTTAGGACCCATAGAACCGAATCCGTGAGCATCGTCAACCAACAAACGGAATTCGTATTTGTCTTTCAATGCAACAATTTCGTCCAACTGACCAAGAACACCAGACATACCAAAAACACCTTCGGTGATAACTAAAACACCACCATTTTGTTTTTCTGCCAAAGCGCAAGCGCGAGCCAATTGTTTTTCAAGACTTTCCATATCATTGTGCTGATAAACAAAACGTTTACCAATATGGAGTCGCATACCATCAATAATACAAGCGTGTGCGTTTGAATCATATACGATAACATCGTTGCGGTGGCAAAGTGTATCAATGATAGAAACCATACCTTGGTATCCGAAGTTCAAAAGGTATGCATCTTCTTTTTGCATAAATTCTGCTAATTGACCTTCAAGTTTTTCGTGCAAACTTGTTTGTCCAGACATCATTCTGGCACCCATAGGGTAACCAAGACCCCATTTTGCAGCACCTTCAGCGTCGGCTTTTCTTACTTCAGGATGATTGGCCAAACCAATGTAGTTGTTCAAACTCCAGTTAAGTACTTCTCTGCCACGGAAAGTCATGTGTGGGCCGATTTCACCTTCCAATTTCGGGAACATAAAGTATCCGTGAGCCTCTTTGTAGTATTGACCTAATGGGCCCTGATTGTCTTCAATTTTCTTAAATATATCCACTTTTCTAAAAATTTAATGAATAAAACTTCGCAAAGTTATACTTTTTGATGTAAAGAATGAAATTGTTTGACGTTTTTTTTATTTTTGTTTGACCTTGACTTTTTCTTTGCAAAATCACATTATTAGTATTATTTTTGCGCTCAATAGTTATGAAAGAGATAGCAAAACATATTTATTTGAAGTTGAAGTTTTTACTTACGCAACCATCCGAAGCGTGGGAAAGATTCTCGAATGAAGACGAAGAAAATTATATCCGTACAATGATTATTCCGTTGTTGTGCGCAGTAGTTTTTTGTATGTTTCTTGGGCAGATATTGTCTTCTGAACTTGATGTTCATAAATGGACTTTCGAATCTTTTAAGTTTGTTTTCTCTTATCTGTTCGGATATTTTATTTCAAAGCATTTGTTGCAGATGGCAATGCCAAATTTGGACGAAAAAAAAAGTACGGTGCTTGTGGTGTATTCGTATTCAATAATGTTACTGACTGACGTTTTTTCGGCTTTTCTCAATGACGAAGATTTGATTCGATTTTTGTTTTATGTCGTTGCAATGTTTTTGCTGTACAAGTCTGAACCTATTTTTAATAGTCGAAAATGGGAAACGGTAAAATATGTTTCGGTAACTATGTTGGTCATTGTTGTGATGCCGTTTTTGCTTCGAAAAATTTTGGGAGGACTGATGTCTTGCTCTGATTTGGTGGTATCTTTTGTTATGAAATATGTGTAATGAGACAAAAAACTGACATACAAATAAAAAATAAGCGAGCGACTTTCGATTACGAATTCCTTGATAAATATGTGGCAGGAATTCAACTGTATGGAACTGAAATAAAGTCAATTCGTGCAGGAAAAGCATCGCTTGTCGATACGTTTTGCCAATTTCTTAACGACGAACTTTGGGTAAGAAATATGTATATCGCCGAATATGCCTTTGGGACTTACAATAATCACGAAGTGCGTCGCGATAGGAAATTGTTGCTTACAAAAAAAGAATTATCGAAGTTGCAACGTGCTTCGCTCGAAACTGGTCTCACCATTGTGCCAATAAAAATATTTTTCAATGAAAAAGGTTTGGCTAAAATGGAAATTGCTTTGGCAAAAGGTAAAAAGGAATACGACAAACGACAAACTTTGAGGGAAAAAGATGATCATCGCGAAATGGATCGTATGCGAAAAAGTTATTAACAACTACTATCGAAATTGTTGAAAACCCAATTTTAAACAAAAGAAAATTATTGGTAATTTTGCGCTATGCAAAAATTGATTTCAAATATTGAATATTTATTGTTGCGCCACGATTGTGTTATAATCCCTAATTATGGTGGATTTGTAGCCAATAGGGTGGGGGCAAAAGTTTCTGAAAGGTATGTGATGCCTTCGTCAAGAATACTTTTGTTCAATCCGTTGCTTACTTATAACGATGGACTTTTGGCACAAGAATATATGCGCAGAGATAAAATTTCTTTCGCACAAGCAATGTCTGAAATTGAAAATGCAGTATCGCAAATAGATTTGTTGATAAAAGAAAAAGGTAATGCTTGCTTTGGCAAACTTGGCATGTTTTCACTCGATGCAAACGGAGAAGTGATTTTTACATATAACAAGAATGCCGATATTGACACTTGTAGTTATGGTGCTAAAAATTTGCTTTTTGCGCCTATCAAACAAGATGCTCATTTTGAGGTGAAGAAGGTTGTTGCAGTCGCTGCGATTTTCTTGTTGTTACTTTTGCCGTTTAATATCATCAAGTCGCCAAAACAATCCTACGATGCTTCTTTTGTGCCGAAATTTGAACAAATTCAAAGTTTGCCAAAACCAGTTGTAGATACTCTTGTGCAAGATTCAGTTTCGGAGTTTGCTTCAACTGACATAGAAGTGGTGCAAGATTCGCTGATTAGTGTAGAAAATGCTTTAGCTGAAGAGGTGTCATTGGTTGAAAATGTTGAAAAGTCACAAGAGAAATCGATATACCACATTATTATTGCAAGTCTTCCTTCATTGTCGAAAGCAAATCAGTATTTGAAGGAAATTTCGGTTTATGATTTCGAAAATGCTCAAATAGTAAAAGCCGACAATAGATATAGAATTTCGGTTGCTACGTTTGATTCTAATGCTGAAGCGGAATCGTTCGTTACCAATTTTGCTGCAAATTGTCAAGAGTTTTCGGAGGCTTGGGTCTTTGAAGAATCTCAAGACTAAAATTTCGTAAGAGCAATATTTTTTTTGCTCGAAAAATCAAAAATCTTCATTTATAATTGATGAAAAGTTTGCGGGATAAAAAACAAACTATTACCTTTGCACCGCAAAAAAATATTTATTAACAAATTAAAAAACAACAAAAATGGCCGTAAAAGTAAGACTACAAAGAAACGGACGTAAGGGGTACGCGTACTACCACATTGTTATTGCTGATAGCAGAGTATCAAGAAATGGTAAATTTATCGAACGAATTGGTTCGTATAATCCAAACACAAACCCTGCAACAGTAGAATTGAATTTCGAAAAAGCGTTGGATTGGGTAATGAAAGGTGCACAACCTACAGACACAGTTCGCAACATTTTGTCAAACGAAGGTGTTTATATGAAAAAACACTTGCTCGGTGGTGTACAAAAAGGTGCTTTCGACGAAGCAAAAGCAGAAGAAAAATTCAATGCTTGGAAACAAGAAAAAGATGCAAAAGTTGCTCAATTGAAAGGTAAATTAGCTCAAGATTCAAAAGCTAAAGCTAAAGCTAAAATTGATGCTGAAATTGCAGCAAACAAAGTAAAAGAAGAAGCATTGGCTCAGAAAAAAGCTGAAGCATTGGCGGCAGCCGAAGCAGCAGCAAAAGAAGCCGCAGCTGAAGCCGCTCCAGAAGCCCCTGCAGCAGAAGAAGCAGCACCAGCAGCTGAATAATTCTTTTGAAAATCAAAAACAAGGCCTCGAATGGATTTCTTTCGGGGCTTTTTTTAATTTAGCATTCATTAAAACATTATAAAATGGGAAGAGCGTTTGAATATCGTAAAGCAACCAAACTAAAACGTTGGGGGAATATGGCTCGCGTGTTTACAAAACTTGGTAAACAAATCACTATTGCTGCAAAAGATGGTGGTGGCGACCCTGATACAAATCCACGTTTGCGTGTGTTGATGTTGCAAGCAAAAAAAGAAAATATGCCTAAAGAAAACGTCGAACGTGCTATTAAACGTGCGTTTTCTAAAGATGAGTCTGATTATAAAGAAATGAATTACGAAGGTTATGCACCTCACGGAATCGCTTTGTTTATCGAAACTACAACAGATAATACAACTCGTACAGTGGCTAATATTCGTAGTTATTTTACAAAGAATGGTGGTTCGCTTGGAACTTCGGGTTGTGTTGAGTTTATGTTTGAACACAAATGTATTTTCCGCGTTGAGTCAAAAGAAGGCATTTCGCTCGATGATTTGGAACTTGAATTGATTGATTGTGGAATTGACGGAATTGATGTAGAAGATAACGAATTGGTTATTTTTGCCGATTTTGCTCAAAATTCTGCCGTTCAAAAATATTTGGAAGATAATAATTTTGAAATCAATAGCAGTGAATTTGTTCGTATTCCAACAGAATATAAGGAATTGCCTACCGATCAGCGTGAATCTGTGATGAAACTCATCGAAAAAATTGAAGATGATGAGGACGTTCAGAACGTATATCACAATATGAAAGTTGACGAAGAATAAAAACTGATAAATATTCAAAAGCCAGGTTCTTAGAACTTGGCTTTTTTTGTTGAAAAACGTTTGATTTTCTTGCGTTAAAACAGTAACTTTGCGAAAATAATTAGAAAAATTATGGTTAAAATCACATTTCCTGATAATTCGGTACGCGAATATGCCGATGGTATTACAGGTTTACAAATAGCAGAAAGTATCAGTTCTCGACTTGCGCAAGAGGTGCTTTCGATAAGTGTTAATGGTCAAGTTTGGGATTTGAGTCGCCCAATTACAACCGATGCTTCTATTAAGTTGTTCAAATGGGACGATGAAGAAGGTAAGCATACCTATTGGCATTCTACAGCTCACCTTTTGGCAGAAGCGTTACAATCACTTTTCCCAAATATTAAATTTGGTATCGGTCCTGCTATCGAAAGTGGATTCTATTACGATGTAGATAATGGCGAAAATCCTATAAAAGAAAGTGATCTTCCTGCTATCGAAGCCAAAATGACTGAGTTGCTTGCTAAAAAAGAAGATATTGTCCGTATGGATATTTCTAAAAAAGAAGCACTTGATATGTTTGGGGAACGCAACGAGACTTACAAGACTGAATTGATAAGCGAACTTGAGGATGGTAATATTACTATTTACAAACAAGGCGATTTTATCGATTTGTGTCGTGGTCCACATTTGCCTAATACATCATACATCAAAGCAGTGAAGTTGTTGAGTGTTGCTGGTGCATATTGGCGTGGAAACGAAAAGAATAAGCAATTGACTCGTATCTATGGTATTTCTTTCCCTAAAAAGAAAATGCTTGACGAACATTTGCTTTTGCTTGAAGAAGCAAAAAAACGTGACCATAGAAAAATTGGAAAAGAACTTGATTTGTTTATGTTCTCCGATATGGTTGGCAAAGGTCTTCCTATTTGGTTGCCAAAAGGAACTGCTCTTCGCTTGCGTTTAGAAGATTACTTGAAGAAAATCCAAAAACACTATGGTTATCTTCAAGTGATGACACCACATATTGGAAATAAACAATTGTATGTAACATCAGGTCACTGGGATCATTACGGAAAAGATAGTTTTCAACCTATTACTACTCCAGAAGAGGGCGAAGTGTATTTGCTGAAACCAATGAACTGCCCTCATCACTGTATGATTTTCAAAAATTCTCCTCGCTCGTACAAAGATCTTCCAATGCGAGTGGCTGAGTTTGGTACTGTGTATCGTTACGAGCAATCGGGTGAGTTGCACGGATTGACGCGTGTTCGTTCGTTCACGCAAGATGATGCGCATATTTTCTGCCGTCCAGATCAAGTAAAAGAGGAATTTGTGAAAGTGATGGAAATTATCAATATTATTTTCACCGCTTTGGATTTCAAAAATTATGAAGTTCAAATTTCTCTTCGCGATAAAAATAATCACGAAAAATATGTAGGTTCTGACGAAGTTTGGGAAAAAGCCGAAAATGCCATTATTGAAGCGTGTCAAGAAAAAGGATTGCAAGCAAAAGTTGAGTATGGCGAAGCGGCTTTCTATGGTCCAAAACTTGACTTTATGGTGAAAGATGCTATTGGTCGTCGTTGGCAATTGGGTACAATTCAAGTGGATTACAACTTGCCAGAACGTTTCCAATTGGAATATATGGGAACTGACAATCAAAAACATCGTCCTGTGATGATCCACCGTGCACCATTTGGCTCAATGGAGCGTTTCGTGGCTGTGCTTATTGAACACACTGGTGGTAAATTCCCATTGTGGTTGACGCCAGAGCAAGCAGTTATTTTGCCAATCAGCGAGAAATTTAACGACTATGCAAATAAAGTTGCACAATATCTCGAAGAAAATGATATTCGTGTTACAGTTGACGATAGAAATGAAAAAATTGGTCGTAAAATCCGCGACAATGAAGTGAAACGTATTCCATATATGCTTATTGTTGGAGAAAAAGAAGCAGAGAACAACGAAGTCTCTGTCAGAAAACAAGGCGAAGGTGATATGGGCTCGTTGAAAATTGAAGATTTTGCAACCAAAATTACGTCAGAAGTGGAGACTATGATGAATAGTTGGAGAAAAAAGTAAATCTTTGAATCTCAATTGATAAAAAAGACATTCTAAAAAAGGATGTCTTTTTTTGTGTAAATGCGTTTATGAATGATATTTTTAAAGAAAATCTATATAAAAATAATCTGATATTTTGCTGATAACATAAAAATCTGTATATTTGCACGCTAATTTTTACGGTGAATCCGTATGGTTGGTTTGTAATCATTTTTACTAACTTTTTTTGGAGGGTACTACAATAGGAACACTTGACAAGAGCAAAGAAACTGCTCATAAATTAAACGAACACATTAGAGCAAAAGAAGTTCGTTTGGTAGGTGAAAACATCAAAGAACAAGGCGTTTATTCGAGAGAAGAAGCGTTGCGTATCGCAGAAGAACAAGGACTTGATTTGGTCGAAATTTCACCGAATGCAGTTCCACCTGTATGTAAAGTAATTGATTACCAAAAATTTCTTTATCAACAAAAGAAAAAAGAGAAAGAACTTAAAGCCAAAGCAACTAAAATAGTTGTGAAGGAAATCCGTTTCGGACCTCAAACTGATGATCACGACTATAACTTTAAGTTGAAACACGCAATAGGTTTCTTGCAAGAAGGTGCAAAAGTAAAAGCATACGTGTTCTTTAAAGGTCGTTCAATTCTTTTCAAACAGCAAGGTGAAGTGCTTTTGCTTCGTTTTGCAAACGATTTGGAAGAATATGCGAAAGTAGATTCAATGCCAGTGCTCGAAGGAAAGAGAATGATAATCGTTCTTTCGCCAAAGAAAAAGAAATAATTTTTTTTAATTTAAAATATTAACAAAATGCCAAAATTAAAGACTAATTCCGGTGCTAAAAAAAGATTCACTCTTACCGGATCAGGAAAAATTAAGAGAAAACATGCATTCAAAAGTCACATCTTGACTAAGAAAACAACAAAACAAAAACGTGCTTTGACTCATCCAGCATTGGTTTCTGGTGTTGATACAAGCAGCGTTAAGAAATTGCTTTGCATGAAATAAGCGTGTAATTAGAAAAATTTTTATTAACCGAATGTTTAGCAAAAAGACTACTAAAATAGAGTAGCGCTAACAATCAAAAAGAAAAAAATTATGCCAAGATCAGTAAATCACGTAGCTTCAAGAGCTAGAAGAAAAAGAGTTTTAAGTTTAACCAGAGGTTATTTTGGTGCAAGAAAAAATGTTTGGACTGTTGCTAAAAATACTTGGGAAAAAGGTTTGACATACGCATTCCGCGATCGTCGTAACAAAAAACGTAATTTCCGCGCATTGTGGATTCAACGTATCAATGCTGCTGCACGTTTGGAAGGAATGTCTTATTCAAAATTGATGGGTGCTTTGCACAAAGCAGGTATCGAAATGAACCGCAAAGTATTGGCTGATTTAGCAATGAATCATCCTGAAGCATTCAAAGCTATCGTAAACAAAGTAAAATAAATTTTTTGTTTATAAAGTTAGAGAGACCATTCGAAAGAGTGGTCTTTTTTTGTATTCAAACAATTCTTTTAAACTTTTTAAGCTCTTTGGTCAAAGAGATATAAACAAAAAACTAAAGGCCATGAAAAGAGTAGTTTTTATAATGATGGTAAGCGTTTTCTCGCTTTCATCTTGCGCTGTTTATACAACAGGCAGTACGACAAAAGTGGTTTATCACGAACAACCTGTTTATGTTGCAAATAATCCACAACCTAAACCAGAACCACCGAAACCAAAATACTACAAAGAGCCTAAACGCAAAGTAGAAAAGAAACAGCCCGTGAAACAGCAACCGCAAACTAAAGTTGTAGTGGTACAAAGTGGTGGACGTACCACGGGTAGTGGTAGTACAAGTACGAGCAGAACAACAGTGCCTTCGTTTTCAACCAAAATCGGTTCAACTGCAACTACTGTTACGAATAAGGTTGAGAAGAACGAAACGGTTAGAACACAATCAGTTTCTAAAAGTTCTGATAGGCAAAGCACAACAAGAACAACGTCAATAAGTTCAACATCGCGCAGTACGTCAACAAGAAGTTCAGATAATTCAAGAACTGCACAGCGATAAAGTACAACGAGTGGTATGAAAAGCGAATTTCATACCACTCGTTTGCTATAATAATTTTTATTTCTTGTTGTGATGATGGTAACCGTAACTGTATCCGTAACCGGAATGACGTGCAGATGTGCCGTTAAGTAAAACGCAAAGGTGGTCAACTTTTTTCTCTTCGTTCAGTTTGTTTATATACGTAATGTACGATTTTTCTGAATAATTCTGTTTGCAAACGTAAACTACTAAATCTGCATACTTTTGGATTAGCAGTGTGTCGGTAACAACGCCAATTGGAGCTGAATCGACGAAAATGTAGTCGTACTCGCCACGCAGATACTCAAAAAGTTGTGCTAAGCGTTCGCTCAACAATAATTCCGAAGGATTTGGTGGTATGGTTCCTGATGTGATAATATCAAAATTTTCGTTTATGCCCGAAGATTTGATAATGTCCTTTTCGGTAAGTTTGTTGTCTGTGATATAGTTGGTTACACCTACTTTATTGCTTACGTTGAGATAGGTGCCAACTTTTGGGTTACGTATGTCTAAACCAACCAACACAACTTTTTTGTCTAATAACGAAAATGAAGATGCAATATTTAATGCGTTAAATGTTTTTCCTTCGCCACTTATAGTAGATGTGAGCAAAATTACTTTTTTATTGTTCACCATCATAAACGACAAGTTTGTACGAACTATACGGAACATTTCGGAAATCACATTGCTTGAGTGGATTACGATATGACTATTTTCGTTCTCTTTTGCGTGATATTCGCAAATTTCGCCGATGAAAGGAATGTCTTTGCTTAATTTTTTCTCAAGTTCAGCACGATTGGTGATTTTATTATTGAAATAAACAATGAGCGCAAAAATGCCTAAAGGAATGCAAAGTCCCAGTAAAAAGGCGATAACCAAAATCATTTTCTTTGAATAAGAAACAGGTTTTAGTGATGCGGCTGGTTTGTCAATCGTACGCGAAATTGGTGCTGTGATAGAAAGCGAAATGGCTGATTCTTCGCGCTTTTGCAACAAAAACACATACAAAGTTTCCTTAATTTGTTGTAGGCGTTTTATTTCTACGTATTCTTTTTCTTTTGTAGGAATGCCTTTTATTTCTGAAAGATATTGGTTGTATTTTTGCTTAATGCTTTGACGTGTGATTTCGATGCTCGATTTGATATTTCTGATGCTTTTCAAAATGTTGTCTTGTCCAATGAGCAATTCGCTTTCGTATTGTTTTACAATCGGGTTTTCTGCATTAGAAAATTGTAAAGTTTTTTGGCGAAGTATGGCTATTTCGTTGTATTTTACAATTTGGTCAACCAGTGCTTTGTCGCTAATACCGAGGTTTGCTGGAATTACCTTGTAATCTTGTTTTTCGTCGTTAAGGTAATCTTCTATAAAAGAAACTAATCCGAGTTGCGTTTCGGTTTCGAGTAATTGTTTTTCGTATTCGCCCGAAGTTGAAATAAGCAATTCTGCTTGCGAATCTATATCGGTGATATTATTTGCTTTTTTGTATTGCTCAACATTTGACTCTACATCGCGCAATTCGTTTTCCAAAATGTTCAAACGACTTTCGGTAAATTCGAGCATACTTTTGTGTTTGATGCTTTTGTAAATAATATCGTCGGTGTTGTAAAGTTCTATGGTTTTGTTAATTACATCAATTCCTCGTTGTGGAATAATATCTTTTATTTCGAGCGAAAGAATGTGCGAACCTTTTTCAATTACTTTTACATTCAGAAAACTAAGATAATCGATAGCCAAAGCAGAAATGTTGTGTACTTTTATTTCGTACTTGAAATTTTCTGGCAACGAATCGGTTTGAGTAAATGTCAGTACGCCGAATTTAGTATTAACTGCGTAAGGAAATTTAATGTCTTTGTACGTTTCTATCAATTCATCTTTTTCATCGTAAAGTTCTATTTCGTTTTTCGATACAATTGTCGATATAGAATATTTGATAGTATCGGGCAGTAGTGGGCCGCACGAAAGTTTTATTGGACAATTTTTATATAAATCTTTTGGAATGAAAGAATTGACATCGCGATAAGAAATGTAAAGTCCAAGTTCGCGCACCATTTCGCTGATTAACGAGCGAGAACGGATAATTTCTACATTATCTTCGGTCTCCATATCGGAACTTGAAATGAATGTAGAGGCAGCCATCTGACTGAAAAAGTTTTCCATTCGATTGCTCTCGTCATTTTTTATCAAAATTTTAGCTGAAACAGAATATGAAGGAGCATTTATTTTGATAAAAGCAAAAGCGATTGCCAAACAAAGAAAAACCGAAAGTGCTATCCATTTCCAGTTTTTGCGTATGAGTTCGAAAAATTGTGTTAAATCAATTACTTCGTTTTCTTCTTGTTCTTTGTGGTTCATAAATTTGAAAAATTGAAGATTTTCGTTGAATCAAAACTATTTTGTAAGTGTGTAAATAAGCGTTGCTGCCGATATTGCCGTAGAGATGGCTGCAATGAGTATCGAAAGATTTGGACTGTATTTCGACTCTCGCGATTTAGTTTTGTTTGGTTCTACATAAACCACATCATTTTGTTGCAAATAAAAATAAGGAGAATCAAAAATTTCCTTTTTTGTCAAATCAACTCGGTGTGCAGTTTTGTTTCCTTGTGTGTCTGTACGGAAAATTAGTATATTGTTGCGCTTACCATAAATGGTAAGGTCGCCAGCCATTGCCAATGCGTCAATAACTGTAACGCGCTCGTTTTCTATTTTGAATTGTCCAGGTTTGTTTACCTCGCCAATAACGGAAATACGGAAATTGATTACGTTAATGTTTACGATGGGGTATTTCAAATAACTCGAAAGCAAACCTTGCAAATAAGCAACGGCTTCGGTTTTTGTCTTTCCACCTAAAGTTACTTCACCCAATACGGGGAATTGAATATTTCCGTTTTTATCGACTAAGTAACTTTGTAAAGTGTTTTGTGTAGAAACTAAGTCGGAACCTGGAGAAGTGTACGATGTAAGTGGTAGGTTAAATGGCGCTGACGAAATTGGGTCGATGGTTGATACCAAAATTGTCAGCATATCGTTTGGACCAATGGTGGTTTCTGCCAATACGGGTGTATTGTTTATGTTTGTTTCGTTTGTAATGTCTTGAAAATATGGAATTTCTTTTTGAACTTTGCACGCCGAGAGTGTGATGGCTACAACACAGAAAAATAAAACTTTAATTTTGTTCATTTCTATATAAATATTAGTATAGAATACAAAAATAGTGATTTTTTAGATAAAATACCTTAATTATTCAACAATTTGTAACCTACAAGTTGGTCGAAGTGGTTTTGTGGCGTACGGTAATAGACAAAAATTTCGTATTCGTTGCTTGTTTGCCAAAAACTTCCTTCAAAAGGTTCGCAAGTGCCTTTAGTTTCGCCTTTTTTACGAAAAAGATATAAATAATTATAACCTCCTTGTTTCAATAGGAAAGATGCTCTGTATCCATTTAGTTTGCTATCGTAAATCATTTCGCTGTCGCTATTCAATAATTGCGAATTGAAATCGCCCACTACGAAAAACCTTCCGTCGAATGCAGGTGCTTCTGTTGGTATAAAAAAATGCACCCAAAAGTAGTCGGCTTCGGTTTGATCGTTTTCGTAGTTACGTTGCAGATTTACAATGAATTTTCCGTTGGCGTCGGTGTAAAATTCGTATTTTTCGTTGCGTGGCAAGGCATTGAGCATTTCCACGTGAAAAATTTCATCAATAAATTTAATGTCGCCCACTTCAAAGTCCTTGATGTATTTATTTGAAATGTCGAGTGTGTGATATTCGTTGCCCGCTTCAAAAATGCAGTCTTTGTTGTTTGTGAACGATATTTTGTCTGCATAAAGTGCTGTTGGTTTTATTGACGAAATTTCATTGTCGGTTCTGCCATTTTGCCGTAAAACTACTTTTATATCGCTTGTTGGGTCGAATAGTTTTAGGCGATTTGTATAAACATCAAAATCAACTTGTTGGTGTTTGCCAATAAGGTCAATGTTTGTATTTGAACGGATGTTTGCTACGATGCTTGCTTGACTATCGTAAACGTAACAGCGTGTTTGTAATATAATTTTTTCGGGGTCGGAATCTTCGTACACTTGTATAAGGAAATTGCCCGTAACTGTGGGGTACATATATTCACTCGGAAATTGAAACCAATAGTGAGTGTATTCTACGTATGTGTTTATCGAAGTTTCATAATCTTCAATGCTGGCATAATCAACGCCTTCTATGTATTCAAAGCGCGAAAGATTATCGATTGTCCAATCTGCGTTGCAGTGTTTTACTGCGTAAGTTAAGTTTTTTGTATTGTGCGATAGTTCGTCGAAACTTATCGTCAGCGGGAAGTTCATCTCGTTTATGTTCAAAACAGGGTAGGAGTAGGCCGATGTTTTGGCTTTTATTTCTAATGTCTTGTAATTGTCGTCAAATATTTGTGTGTATTGGGTTTGGGCAACAATGTTGCATGAGACAATAGCAAAAAATATGAAGAAAAAATGTTTCATTTAGTGTGATTGTTTCTGCAAAGATAATGAAAGATTTTTCAAGAGACAAAGATTGATTTGCTTGTGGCATTTTGTATAAAAATCTCGCAATGATAAAAAATGTGCTTGAGATAGCATTTTTTTACTTTGGGTAATAATTTATTCGCAAAAAAATCGTAACTTCGTGCGTTTTTTATGGAGTAAAATCTTTTATAAAATAATATGAACCAAGTAAAATTAAAGCGTGGCTTAGACATTAAGTTGAAAGGGCAAGCAGAGCAGAAAATTGCGGAAGCAAAAGCGTGCGATGTTGTGGCTCTTGTACCCGATGATTTTTACGGAATTGTGCCAAAACTTGCAGTTCGCGAAGGTGATGCTGTAAAAATTGGTACTCCAATTTTCTTCGATAAAAATCATCAGGATGTAAAAGTGGTTTCGCCAGTTTGTGGCTCAGTAAAAGCAGTCAATCGTGGCGAGCGTCGTATAATTATGTCAATCGAAATTGCAGTTTCCGATAGTCAGGAACAAGCAGAAGTTTCGGTATCGAAAGATGATGTTTTCAAAGTATTATTGGAAACTGGTCTTTTTGCCTTCTTCAAACAACGTCCTTACGACATTGTTGCTAATCCCGACGATATGCCAAAGGCAATTTTCATTTCGGCATTTGATTCTGCTCCGTTGGCACCAAATTATGATTTTGTGTTGGCTGACGAAAAAGAGTATTTCCAACGTGGTATAGACGAATTGGCAAAATTGGCAGAAGTGAATGTCGGTGTGCGTGCAAATTCAATTTTTGCTGATGTGAAAAATGCAAAAGTTACAGCATTCGATGGTCCTCATCCAGCAGGAAACGTCGGTGTGCAAATCAATCACGTAAATCCTATCAACAAAGGCGAAATCGTTTGGGTTGTAAATCCTGCCGATGTTGCAATTATTGGTAAATATTTTGCTACGGGCAAACTCGATTTCACCCGTGTAGTTGCTGTTGTAGGTTCCGAAGTGAAAGCACCTTGTTATGTAAAAACAATTCTTGGAGCACCAGTTTCTTCGGTGGTAAATGGCAATATCAAAAGCAATCGCACTTTGCGTTATATCAATGGAAATCCGTTGACTGGCGTAAAAACTTCTGCTGAAGGTTATCTTTCGGCAGTTGCTCATCAAATTACAATTATCCCCGAAGGCGACGATACCGATGAAATGCTCGGTTGGATTGCTCCTCGTTTCAGTCAGTTCAGCGTTAGCCGTTCATATTTCTCTTGGTTGCGTTGCTTGTTCTGCAAACAAGGCTACACACTCGATGCTCGTGTGAAGGGTGGTGAGCGCCACATGATTATGTCTGGCGAGTATGATAGCGTGTTGCCGATGGATATTCTTCCAGAATTCCTTATTAAAGCAATTATCGCTTGGGATATTGATAAGATGGAAGCTTTGGGAATCTACGAAGTTGCTCCCGAAGATTTTGCATTGTGTGAGTTTGTCGATTCTTCAAAACTTGAATTGCAAAACATCGTTCGTAAGGGACTTGATGATTTGCGTGGAGAAATGGCATAATAACGGAGTATTAATACATTAAATATATAGAACATTGAAAGCTTTAAGAAATTATCTTAACAAGATAAAACCAAATTTCGAAGAAGGTGGTAAATTACACGCTTTCCGCTCGGTTTTTGATGGTTTCGAGACATTCTTGTTCGTACCTAACACAACATCAAAAAAAGGTACGCATATTCACGATTCTATCGATAGCAAACGCATTATGTCAATCGTTGTGATTGCTTTGATGCCTGCTCTTTTGTTTGGTATGTACAATGTTGGTTACCAACATTTCAAAGCCGTGGGTTTAGATGGTTCTTTTTGGGAACTTTTCGGATACGGATTTTTGGCTGTACTTCCTAAAATCATCGTTTCTTACGTTGTAGGTTTGGGTATTGAGTTTATCGTTGCTCAGTGGAAAGGCGAAGAAATTCACGAAGGATTCCTCGTTTCAGGTATTCTTATCCCAATGATTGTTCCCGTGGGTTGTCCGCTTTGGTTGCTCGCTGTAGCTACTGCCTTTTCTGTTATCTTCGCAAAAGAAGTTTTTGGTGGTACGGGTATGAATGTGTTCAACGTGGCTTTGATAGCTCGTGCATTCCTTTTCTTCGCTTATCCTACCAAAATGTCGGGCGAATCTGTTTGGGTGGCACAAGATAGTATTTTTGGAATAGGTCAATCTGTAGATGGACTTACAGCTGCTACACCACTTGGACAGGCTGCTACATCTGCTGTTCCTTCATTTAATATGGATATGGTTTACGGTTTGATACCTGGTTCAATAGGCGAAACAAGTGTGATAGCAATTGCACTTGGTGCAATAATCCTTTTGTGGACTGGCGTAGCAAGTTGGAAGACTATGTTGTCTGTGTTTGTAGGTGGTATTGCAATGGCACTTACGTTTAATGCTTGTAGTATTGAATGGGGAGATTATACATCTCATATGACGTGGTACGAGTGTTTTGAAAAATTGTTAACTGGTGAACTTGTACAACCATATGGAGAAAATCCAATGGCACAAATGCCTTGGTACGAACACCTTGTACTTGGTGGTTTCTGCTTCGGTGCTGTGTTTATGGCTACCGACCCTGTAACTTCGGCTCGCACCGAATGTGGTAAGTATATTTTTGGATTCCTTAT
Source organism: Bacteroidales bacterium UBA1754 (assembly GCA_002315615.1). GTDB lineage: Bacteria > Bacteroidota > Bacteroidia > Bacteroidales > Paludibacteraceae > UBA1754. Next base: position 57,106 of record DCHK01000070.1, read on the forward strand.
CGGTGTAATGGCAATCGTTATCAGAGTTTTGAATCCAGGTTACCCAGAAGGTATGATGCTTGCCATCTTGTTGATGAATATCTTTGCACCACTTATCGACTACTGCGTGGTACAAAGCAATATCAAGAAAAGAATGAAACGTGTAACTAATAAATAATAAGGAAATGGCTACAAAAAAGTTTAGATGTAAAGTATGTGGCTATGTCCACGAAGGAGACAAGGCGCCTGATGTGTGTCCTGTATGTGGTGCTCCTGCTTCAGAGTTTGAGGAAATTAGCGACAAAAAAGGTTTCGATACCAATAGCAATAATTATACATTGATTTATGCAACCGTTTTGGTTATTATCGTTGCTTTAGTTCTTGCTTTGACTTCGTCATTGCTTAAGAGTTTCCAAGAAGAAAATGTTCGTCTCGACAAGAAGAAACAAATTCTTTCTTCCTTGAAAATTGATGCCAAAGCAGGCGACCCTGCTACATTGTACGAGCAGTACATTAAAAATGATATGATTATTGATGCCGAAGGAAACGTAATTGCCGAAAACGGTGGATTCGATAAGGGTTCCGAAGCGTTGGTAGTGTATGTTGCCGAAGTCGATGGTCAAACAAAATATGTTATTCCTGTTTATGGTGCTGGACTTTGGGGTGCTATTTGGGGATATGTTTCTTTGAACGACGATAAAAATACAGTGTACGGAACTTATTTCTCACACGCAAGCGAAACTCCAGGTCTTGGTGCCGAAATTGCAACTTCTGATTTTCAACAAAAATTTGAAAGCAAAAAAGTGTCAGATGGCAATGAGGTGAAGTTGAGTGTAGTGAAAAACGGAAAAGTTCAAAATCCTGAATATGAAGTTGATGGAATTTCTGGTGGTACAATTACTTCTACTGGTGTAAGTAATATGTTGCACGGTGTTCTTGGTCAGTACACTAAATTCTTGAACAAATAAATAAATTAGATATGGCAAAGAAAAATAAAGAAACATTTCTTAACCCGATAGGAATAAACAATCCTGTAACAGTGCAGGTGTTGGGTATTTGCTCGGCTTTGGCAGTAACGGCAAAATTAGAGCCTGCCATTGTGATGGGTATTTCTGTTACGATTATCGTAGCGTTCGCCAATGTTATTATTTCGCTTATGCGAAACACTATTCCTAACCGAATAAGAATTATTGTTCAATTGGTTGTAGTGGCTGCATTGGTAACTGTAGTGAGCGAAGTTTTGAAAGCATTTGCATACGATGTAAGTGTTCAACTTTCGGTATATGTCGGTTTGATTATTACAAACTGTATTTTGATGGGTCGCCTCGAAGCGTTTGCTATGCAGAACGGTCCTTGGGAATCGTTCCTCGATGGTGTAGGAAACGGACTTGGTTATGCTAAAATCTTGGTTATTGTAGGTTTTGTACGCGAGTTGCTTGGCTCTGGAACTTTACTTGGTTTCAAAGTTTTGCCACAGTGCTTTTACGAAGCAGGTTATCTTAACAATGGCTTGATGCTTATGCCTCCAATGGCGTTGATTATCTTGGCTTGTATTATTTGGGTACAGCGTTCAAGAAACAAAGATTTGCAAGAAAAATAATAACAGAAAAATAAGACAATAATATGGATAATAATTTGTTGAGTTTGTTCGTTAGGTCGATTTTTATCGACAATATGATATTTGCATTCTTTTTGGGTATGTGCTCGTACCTCGCTGTTTCTAAGAATGTAAAAACTGCGGTTGGTTTAGGTCTTGCTGTTACTTTTGTGTTGGTAGTTACGTTGCCTGTCAACTATTTACTACAAACAAAAGTTCTTGCTCCCGATGCTATTTCCGAAGGCGTAGATTTAAGTTTCTTGAGTTTTATTTTGTTCATTGCAGTTATTGCAGGTATTGTGCAATTGGTTGAAATGGTTGTAGAAAGATACGCTCCAGCATTGTATGCTTCGTTGGGTATTTTCTTGCCACTTATTGCTGTGAACTGTGCTATTATGGGTGCTTCGCTGTTTATGCAACAACGCATCGAAATGGACCCTACAAATACACAAGCCATTAAAAATGTAACCGATGCTTTGGTTTATGCACTTGGTTCGGGTATTGGTTGGCTTTTGGCTATTGTAGGTTTGGCTGCTATTCGCGAAAAAATGGCTTACTCTGATGTGCCTGCTCCGCTTAAAGGACTTGGTATTACATTCATCACTGTAGGTTTGATGGCAATGGCATTTATGTGTTTTTCAGGTTTAAAAATTTAATGAGGAGATAAGAAATATGGCAAATTTAATTATAGCAAGTGTTTGTGTGTTTCTTGCAGTCATACTGCTTTTAGTGGTGATTTTGCTTGTCGCTAAAAAGTATTTGGCTTCATCGGGACCTGTAAAAATAAACATCAATGGCGAAAACGAGATAGAAGTAGAAGGTGGTTCAAGCTTGCTCTCTACTTTGGCAGCTCAAAAAATATACTTGCCTTCGGCTTGTGGCGGTAAAGGTTCTTGCGGACAGTGCCGTTGCCAAATTGTAGAAGGCGGTGGCGAAATTCTCGATTCAGAAAAAGGACATTTCTCTCGTAAAGAACAGAAAAATAACTGGCGTTTGGGTTGCCAAGCAAAAGTTAAAAACGATATGAAAATCGTTGTTCCAGAGTCTGTTATGGGCGTTAAGGAATGGGAATGTAAAGTTATCAGTAACAAAAACGTTGCTACATTTATCAAAGAGTTTAAGGTTCAGTTGCCTCCAGGCGAACACATGAACTTTGTTCCTGGTTCGTATGCTCAAATCAAAATTCCTAAATACGATATCAATTATAACGATTTCGACCGTGATTTGATTAACAATGAGGAAGAAGGAAAAATCTTCGTTCCTGCTTGGGAAAAATTCGGTTTGTTCGGACTTCATCAGAAGAATGAAGAAGAAACAATACGTGCATACTCTATGGCTAACTATCCTGACGAAGGCGACATTATCACTTTGACTGTGCGTATTGCTACACCTCCTTTCAAACCAAAACCTGAGGTTGGTTTTATGGATGTACCTTGTGGTATTGCATCTACTTACATCTTCTCGTTGAAACCAGGCGATACTGTTACAATGAGTGGTCCTTACGGCGATTTCCACCCAATTTTCGACTCAAAACGCGAAATGATTTGGGTAGGTGGTGGTGCCGGTATGGCTCCTTTGCGTGCACAAATTATGCACATGCTCAAAACATTGCATACACGCGACCGCGAAATGCACTATTTCTATGGTGCACGTGCTTTGGACGAAGTTTTCTTCTTGGACGACTTCCTTGCTTTGGAAAAAGAATATTCTAATTTCCATTTCCATTTGGCACTCGATCGTCCTGACCCTAAAGCCGACGAAAAAGGTGTTAAATATACAGCAGGATTCATTGCTCCTGTGCTTGGCGATACTTATCTTAAGGCTCACGAAGCACCAGAAGATATTGAGTACTACTTGTGTGGACCTCCTATGATGTCTAAAACTGTAAACGATTTGCTTTATAGTTTAGGAGTTGAACCAAATATGATTCACTACGATAACTTTGGTGGTTAATTCTTACAATGAAAATGATAGAAAATCGGGAGTCATTTGGCTTCCGATTTTTTTTGTGTGCCGACTTCTCATTGTAAGAATAAATTGCACAAAACACAATATATGTGCAAAAATAATTTTAAAAAATTGCTCAAATAAATAAAAGTGTGCAATTTTGCATCGTTAATTTTTAAAACATTAAAACAATGAAACGTAAAATTGTAACAACACTTTTAGTGGTTTCTTGCTCTGTTTCTGTATGGGCAGGAGGTTTAATGACAAACACAAACCAGAGTGCATCGTGGGCACGCAGAATTTCGGCTGACGCTACGATTGATGATGATAATCTTTATTCAAATCCTGCAGGTATGGGATTTTTGAAAAAAGACGGAATGCACATTTCGTCAAGTTCGCAAATGGTATGGCAAACTCGTACCGTGAAATCGACTTTTGCTCCTTTTGCGGGAAATTTGAACGAAAAAAACAATGGAGAATTGGAATATGTGGGAAAAACATACGTTCCCGTTATACCAAGTTTGATGGCGACTTACAAAAAAGAGAAATGGACAGTTTCGGGCTATTTCGCCATTACGGGTGGTGGCGGTAGTGTGGAATTTGCCGATGGTCTTGGTTCGTTTGAAAGACCAATTTCGCTCATTCCTAATGCTATTCTTGGTGCAAAAGGTTATGCCGTAAAAAGTTATCTCAATGGCGAGCAATATATTTATGGTTTGCAACTTGGTGGTTCGTACAAACCTGCCGATTGGTTAAATGTATTTGTAGGTTTGCGTGGAAATATTGCAAAATATCATTACGATGGACATATTCGCAATATTCAAACTTCTTTTGGAGGTAAAATTATTGATTTGAAAAATATGTCGGCTGTTGCGGCAGATAGGGAACTTGATTGCAGTCAGAGTGGATTTGGACTGACACCAGTTGTGGGTATTGACGTTAAGTATAAGATGTTTAATTTGGCAGTAAAATACGAGCATCGTACAAAGTTGACGTTGAAAAACGATACAAAGGCAGACAATACTGGACTTGGAATGTTTAATGACGGCGATGAGTTTAGAAACGATATACCAGGATTTTTGTCGGTTGGTTTGCAAGTCGGCATAAGTGAAAAATTTAGGGTCGCGGGCGGTTATCATCATTTTTTTGACAAGCAGGCGAAGATAGAAACCGTGAAAAATGATGTAAAAATCAATAAGCAAGATTTGCTCGACAAGGGCACAAATGAATATTCGTTTGGTGTGGAATACGATGCCCTAAAATGGTTACAAGTGAGTGCTGGTTATCAGCGTACAAAGTACGGAATTACCGATGAATATTTGAGTGATATGAGTTTTACTACAAGCTCAAATACCATTGGTTGCGGTGTAGGATTTCGTGCTACGGAGTGGATGGACATAAACCTTGGAGCGTTCATTACGCTGTACGAACATTACAAGAAAGATTACACTTATCAAGTGAGCGATACTTTGCAGTTGCCTACAAGCGATGATTTCTCGCGTACCAACAAGGTGATTGCTTTAGGCGTCAATTTTCATTTTTAGACTTTGTTTGCATTTTTTTTACTCGTAACTTCTTTCTACCTTTGTATGATTTAGAAAAGAAGTATGTCTGAAGATTATCAAATAGCCACATTAGCCAACGGCATTCGTTTGGTTCATTTGAACGACTGTTCCGAAGTGGCGTATTTGGGTTTCGTGGTGAAAACTGGTACGCGCGACGAGCAGGACAATGAGTCTGGGATGGCGCATTTGGTCGAACATATGTTGTTCAAAGGCACTGCGCACCGCAAGGCGTGGCACATACTCAATAGGTTAGACAGCGTAGGTGGCGAGTTGAATGCCTATACTACAAAAGAGGAAACGTATGTTTATGCTACAGTGCTAAAAAATGATTTTGAGCGTGCTGTAGAGTTAATGTCCGACATTTTGTTCAATTCAACTTTCCCCGATTCTGAATTGGAAAAAGAAGTGGAAGTGGTGCTTGATGAAATAAATTCGTACGAAGATTCTCCTTCAGAATTGATTTACGATGACATTGAAAACTTGCTTTTCGAAAATCAACCAATAGGCAGAAATATCTTGGGTAAAAAGAAAATGCTTTTGAAGTACAATTCTGCCTCGTTGCATAAGTTTGTAGATGCAAATTATCGCAATTCCGAAATTGTGTTTTATTCCATTGGTAATGTGAATTTTGACAAAATTGTGCGTTGGGCTGAAAAATATATGCAGTCGCATTTTTGTACAGAGCCGAAAGTGAGATTTCAAACCGAAGAAAATTATCGCGTTCAGCAGAAACTAATAAAAAAACATACGCATCAGTGCCATTTTATGGCTGGTGCAAGGGCATATAGTCTGAGTGATGAACGCAAAAGAATGACGCTTTATTTACTGAACAATATTCTTGGTGGTCCAGGAATGAACAGTCGCCTAAATGTGAGTTTGCGCGAGCGAAATGGTTTGGCTTACACTGTAGAGTCGAATATGACATCGTATTCCGACACTGGTGTTTGGAGCGTTTATTTTGGTTGCGACAAACAAAATGTGCAGCGTTGCAAAGACTTGATGAATGCCGAACTGACCGAGATGTGCGAAAAACCACTTACGTCGTTGCAATTGCAGAAAATGAAACGACAAATTTTAGGTCAAATGTCGATTGCTGCCGAAAATAAAGAAAATCTTATTCAAAGCATAGGTAAAAGTATTTTGTATTTTGGCAAGTACGCAGGTACAAAGGAAGCGATGGATATTTTGGAAAGCATTTCGGCTGAAGAAATTCGTCAAGTGGCACAAGAAATTATTTTGCCCGAAAAACTCACAACCTTGATTTATGATTGAGCATATAGTTGAGAGAAACGAGAAATTAGAAACGAGAAGCAAAGTAAATCATCAAATAACCAAATAACCAAATAACC
>DCHK01000070.1:63572-102709 GCA_002315615.1 Bacteroidales bacterium UBA1754
CCAAATAAACATTAGGTGATTAGACCTTAGACCTTAGACCTTAGACAATTAAACTTTAACCAAATAAACGATTAAACATAAAAGATGTCAGACGAACTCGAAAAATATATTCTCGCACATATTGAAGAAGAACCGAAAGTGCTGAAAAAACTCTATCGTGACACGAATGTGAATGTACTTCGTCCACGAATGATGTCAGGTCATTTGCAAGGACGGATGCTGAAAATGTTTACGCAAATGATAGGCGCAAAAAAAATTCTTGAACTCGGTACATTTACTGGATATTCGGCACAATGTTTTGCCGAAGGAATGGCAAATGATGGCGTGATTTATACCATAGACAACAACGATGAATTAGAGGAATTTACAACGAAATATTTTGAAGAATCGGGCTTGACGGATAAAATTCATTACATCATAGGCAACGCACTACAGGAAATAAAAAAACTTGAAGTTGATGACTTTGATATGGTGTTTGTAGATGCAGATAAACGCGAATATTTGGCATATTTCGAGGCAGTTTTGCCAAAAGTGCGAAAGGGTGGTTTTATTTTGGCAGACAATACACTTTGGGACGGAAAAGTAATAGAACCCCTCGAACACAACGACGAACAAACACGTGGCATTATGGAATTTAACGATTTTGTGGCGACTGATAGTAGGGTAGAAACCGTTATTATTCCTTTGCGCGATGGTCTGACGATATTGCGAAAAAAATGACTTGTGCTGATAATTGTTGATGATAATTCATATTTCAAAATTAAATAAGTATCTTTGTAAATAAATTTAGAATTAAAAGAGATGACTTTCACAGAACTTAGCAACAAAATTTTCAACGAATCGGTGCTCGATTATCATAAAACCGACAATGTAGATGCGCCAATAAAAAATCCTTATAAAGAAAAATCAATAGAATTTTATCTTTATTTGAAAAATTGGATTGATACGGTACAATGGCACTTGGAAGATATTATTCGCGACCCAAATATCAATCCTGTTGATGCTTTGGCTCTCAAACGTCGCATTGATAAATCGAATCAAGATCGTACAGATTTGGTGGAGTTGATTGATAGTTATTTTTGGGATAAATATCATACCGTAAATGCGTCTGCCGATGCTTCTATCAATACAGAAAGTCCCGCTTGGGCTATCGACCGTTTGTCCATTCTTCACTTGAAAATTTTCCACATGAATGCTGAAGTTGTTCGCACCGATGTTTCGGCAGAGCACAAAGCACAATGTCAGAAAAAATTGGACGTTTTGATGGAACAGAAAAAAGATTTGTCATCTGCTATCGACCAACTTTTGGCAGATTTTGAGGCAGGAAAGAAAGTGATGAAAGTGTACAAACAAATGAAAATGTACAACGACCCTGAACTCAATCCAGTTCTTTACGGTCAAAAATAATTATCCAATTTTCAATTATTAAATTCCCAATTATTTAATTTACAATTAATCAAATTTTGATTTCAAATAATTGAAAAAGTTACTTATAATAAGATTTTCAGCATTGGGCGATGTGGCAATGACTGTGCCTGTGATAGAAGCCCTTGCAAAACAATATCCCGATTTGGACATAACAATGCTAAGTCGGGGTTTTTGTCGTCCGTTGTTCGAGCGTTTGCCACAGAATGTACACTTTGTTTCTGCCGATTTGGCAGGCAAACACAAAGGCATTGGTGAACTGAATGCACTTTTGAGCGAAATAGATTACAAATCATTCGATTATTTGGCTGATTTTCACGATGTTTTGCGTACAAAATGGTTGCGTTTTAGGTTTGCATTGGTAGGAAAGAAAACTGCAAAAATTGACAAAGGTCGTGCTGGCAAAAAAGCATTAACACGTGAAAAAAATAAGCAAAAAGTTCAACAAAAAACATCTTTTGAACGATATGCCGATGTGCTCAAGAAATTAGGTTTCCCCGTGAAAGTTGATTTTGTTTCGCTTTCGTCGAATCCTATAAAAGAGCAGAAGAAAGAAGGAGAAAAATGGATTGGTGTGGCTGCGTTTGCAAAACACAAAGGCAAAATTTATCCACTCGAAAAAACCGAAAAGGTAATAGAAATTTTGTCGGAGCGTGCGAATACAAAAATTTTTCTATTTGGAGCAAGCGAGTACGAAGAAAGTATAATGAAAACTTGGGTAGGTGGTTATAGAAATGTTTCGATTCCAGAGTTGAAAGGTCTTGCCGCCGATTTAGATTTGATGAGTCAATTGGATGTGATGTTTTCGATGGATTCTGCCAATATGCATTTGGCATCGCTCGTGGCAGTTCCTGTGGTGAGTGTTTGGGGTGCTACGCATCCGTATGCTGGATTTTTGGGTTGGAATCAGAAACCAGAAAATTGCGTGCAGTTAGATATACCTTGCCGACCCTGTTCGGTGTTTGGCAACAAACCTTGTTTGCGTGGCGACTATGCTTGTATGCAACAAATTGAACCACAGCAAATAGTTGATAAAATTCTTGAAATTATAGAATGAAACTTCAAACGAAAATCAGTCTAAAACAAGTATTGCGTGAGTGCTGGATTTTTGTGTTACTCACATTACTTGTGTTGTTTTTCGTTCGACTGATTTTTATTTTTCAATTTGTTGGATTAAGAGAGTTGGGCAACAATTTGCAGTTTTTGCCTTTAATGCTCCTTAATGTATTTCGTTACGATTATCAAGTTGCTGCTTTTGGTGTTGCTCCGTTGTTTGTATTTGCTTTGACTGAATTTTTCGGAAACGAAAAAATATCAAACTTTCGTAGTAAATTCTCATTTTGGTACACTTTTGTTGTCTTGTTGTTGCTATCGTTACTATGCGTGTGCGATATTCAGTTTTATAATAATTTTCATCAGCATTATAATGTTGTTACGTTCGATTTGTTCGATGAAAATCCTAAAGTGTTGATAAAAGGAATTTTAGACGAAGCACCATTGTTGCTCATTTTTTTGTTTGCACTTTGTTGTGGTGCTTTTTTGTATTATTCATTACGTTTTTTTTACAAAAAAAATACAAACGTCAAACAGCGAGGTGTTTGGTGGATGTTGATTGCCACTATTTTGCTTTGGGTGATTGGCGCACGTGGTAGTTTGGGTGTTTTTACTTTGCGTGCCGAGGATATGTACGTTTCGCCTTCTGCCGAAATAAATAATAGTGTGCCGAATGCGTTTTTTATGCTTATTAAAGCATCGAAAGAGAAAAAATCTCAATTTAAGATTAAAACCGAAACGGAAATTTTGAACGAATACGGATTCAGTACGTTTGACGATGCTCTTGTTGCTTATTGTGGTAGTGCCGAAAATAAAGATTTGAATAAAATTTTATTTTCCAAAACATCGCAAAGTCCTGTTGCTCAAAACTATAATGTGGTGTTTGTACTTACTGAAAGTTGGAGTAATAGACTGATTGATTACGAGCAATATGGGTTGAATTTGTTGGGCGAATTTCGTCAACATTACAATGATGATATAGTTTTTCGTAATTTTCTTTCTGCAAAAAATGGAACGATTGATGCGGTAGAATGTTTGACAGTTAATTCTGTATTTCCACGTTTGTTCACTTCAAAATATCGAAACATTGAGTATAAAACCTCCAATGCAAAAATCTTTCACGATGCGGGTTACGAAACTTCATTTGTTTCGGGCATAGAAATTTCTTGGCGCAATCTGATGGAGGTGTTGCCTCTGCAAAAATTTGACAATGTAATAGGGAAATTTGAAATTCTTAAAGAAAATCCTTCGGCAGAATGCAATCATACTTGGGGAGTGTATGACCACGAAATGTTGCGTTTTGTGTTGCAGAAGTTACAGAAATCAGAAAAGCCACAATTTTTCTTTTGCTTAACGTCAACAAGCCACACACCATTTCAGTTTCCTGATAATTATGTTTTGCCAGAGTTGAATTTGGATAAGGTTGATGGTAGTGCTTTTGCAGTTGATAAAGATATTGCCTACAACTATGTGCGTGGTTTTCAGTACGAAACGCAAGCGTTAGGCGAATTTTTGACAGCCTTGAAAAAGACAAAATTTGCCGAAAATACCATTGTTGTAATTACAGGCGACCACAATATCCGTTCTATTTTGCCATACGAAGGTGTTGATGAAAAATGGCGATATTCAGTTCCCTTGTACGTGTATCTTCCAGAAAATGTGAGAAGTAAAGTGAATGTTGAAAAGGAGCGTTGTGGTAGTCATTTGGATATTTTTCCTACGTTGGCAAATCTTACGATTGCCGATGGTGAATACTATAATTCCGGACAAAATTTGTTTGCCGATTCGTTGCCGAGTGGATCGGTAGGCACAAATGATGAGTACACAATATTTTCTGAAAATGCAGATACCGCTAAGTTGCAACGCCAAGAACAAGCACGAAAGGCACTTCAAAGTATATATTTCAGTAGAATTTTTACAGAAAAGCGAAAGTGAAAGAGTTTTTTTCTTATCTTTGAATAGTTTGATAAGTACAAATGAAGGGAATTAAGATAAATCCTAAATACATAAAATATCAACAATTTGTTGAGAATGTACCGACTGAGTTTACACAGTCTGGTGAGATTATTTACGATGCTCGTAATCAGATACGTGTATTTACATTACCTGATGGACAAAAGGTGAATGTGAAGCGATATCATAAACCGTTCTTTTTGAATAGAATAATATATACTTTCATTAGAAAACCCAAGGCATTGCGTGCTTATCAGTATGCGTTCAAGTTGTTGGAAATGGGTATTCCTACTCCAGAACCGATAGCTTGTATCACGGAAATGAAGTGTGGTCTGCTTTCGTATAGTTATCTGATAACGATACAATCGCCACTGCGACGAAACTTTTATGAGTTTCGTGAGCATTCGGTACAAGGTTACGAAGATGTGGTGACTGATTTTGCTCGTTTTGTGGCAGATGTTCATAAAAAAGGTGTACTTCACCGTGATTTCTCGCCAGGAAACATACTTTTTGATGTAGTTGATGGCAAATCATATTTTTCGCTTGTTGACATAAACCGTATGTCATTTGGTAAAGAGTTAGGCCTAAATGCTTCGTGTAAAAACTTTATGCGTTTGTGGGGAAATCGTGATTACTTTGAACTATTAGCAAAAAAATATGCCGAAGCACGTGGTTGGGATGTGGAAAAGTGTACGCAGAAAATAATTCATTATTGGCAGAAATTTTGGAGAAATAGAAAATGAATTATGGCATTTAGAGGATTGCAGATAAAAAAGGATTTTTATTTCAGCATAGGAATACTATCGCTGATATTCTTGCTATATGTTATATTTTTACTAATAAAGCCATCTGTAGCGATAAATACGAATGAGGAATATACCATATTTCATTGGATTTTATCGTTGTCATTTCTTGTAATCCCGATATTTTTTTTTGTGTTCAGTAAAGATTTCAAAGAAGGTAAAGGTTTTGAGAAATTTTTATGGCTTTCGTTATCGTTGTTTTTGTGCTCGATAGTTCACAAACCTCGTTTGTATATTGATGCACAATTTTTCTTTTTTGTAGCATCGTTGATTTATTTTTATAAATCAAAACGACAGATATACAAACCTTCTGTATTTTCTTTGTTGTTTGTTGTTTATTTTTTATGGAATTTGACGGCAGTTTTTTGGTCTGCTGAAAAATCTACATCCTTTCAGTTGATAAACAGGTTGGTCCCGTTTATTTCTTTTCCTATTTTCTTTTTGTTTTTTAGATTGGATGACAGATTGTATGTCAAAATGCTAAAAATATTTTGGCAAGTATCCATTATAGCTTGTTTATTGTCTTTTTTGTCCATTTTTTATGAATGTTCAAGAATGGGTATTTCTGTTATTGAATTTGTGTCAATACAGAAAAAAGCGATAAATGAAATACCTGTATATAATTATATTTTTTCTTGGAGTGGAACTAACCATCCGTCATATAATGCTATATGGATAATAGCATCTTTAGTTATTTCGTTTTTTTTATTCAAAAAAAAATGTATTGGATTATTTAGTTTACTATTTACAACGGTATTGTTTTTTATATTGTTGACTGCAATGCAAAGTCGTATAGGCATAGTGATGCTTGTTCTTGTACTTTTTTTGGGATTATTATACATCAATGAGAGTAAAAAATGGAGGTATGGAATTCTATCATCTTTTTTATTGTTGATGATATTTATAATATATACAAAGTTTAGTGCTTTATGTATTTATTTTTTTGATCCAATACGAATTGATTTGTACAAGATTTCTATTGATTACATTCAACAAAAAATGTTGTTGGGTAGTGGAGTGGGAGGAATGAATTCGGTTGAGATAAGTCAAGTGATAGGAAGAAGTGTAAATTTTCCATGGGATTTTTATCCACACAATCAATTTTTGGGTGATTGGATTCAGTCTGGTGTATTTTGTGTAATTATATTGCTTATTGCATACGTTTGTATCATATTTGAAAGTATAAAGAAGAAAAATTTTCTTATGTTTTCTTTTGCTTTTTCAATGTTGTTGTTTATGCAAATAGAGATGCCGTTTCGGTTTTTAGGGGGTTCTACTATGTTTGTTTTCTTTCTATTATTGTTCTCTATTGCTCCTCATAATAGAGAATCATAGATTTCCAAATATTCTTCCATGTGCTTTTTATAGCTGAATGATAGTGCGTACTGATAGGCGTTTTCTGATACTTCGCGATTTGTGTTGTGTGTTGCTATGGTGTTGAGAATGCGTTTTTTGCTTTCTTCAGGATTGAAGTCTTCTGGGAAAAAGGTGGCATGTTGGTCACATATTTCTTTAAGACTGGTATTTGACGATGATATCACTGGTTTTTTGAAAAGCATAGCTTCTACCACAGGCAACCCGAAACCTTCAAATAGAGAGGGGAATACAAACGCCTCGCAGTGTTGGTATAGCCAAACCTTTTCCTCTTGCGATATAATACCAAGCAATGTAACGTTCTTGATAGATTCTTGTTCTATGGTTTTGCGTATTTTGTTGGCATATTCAGTATTGTAATTTCCTGCTATGTACAAATGCTTTTCTGGCATAAGTTTCATAATGTCCAACAATACGTGGAAATTCTTTTTCTCTTTGATTTCTCCGATAGAGAAAAAATAGGGTTCTAATATTTCTTGCTTTGGCTTTGCGGACGGTTGAAGGTCGATTCTTTCCACTCCGTTGTATATTACGGAAATTTCTTTTCCTTTGGTTTGAATAAACTTTTCTGTGTCTTGTTTTGCAAATTTAGAGATGCACACAATTTTATCTGCGCGATTTACCTTTTCTTGTATTTTGCTCAAGTATTTCTTTATTTTATTTCCTTTCTTTTCGTAGCAGAAATTGAAATCGTGTATAGTGAGCAAATATTTCCTACAATATGGTGTATATCTTGATAATTGATGAATGGCGTGCCAAACATCAAACTTTTTAAATATAAGCCAAGGAAAAACTCGATATAATTTTTTTGCTGTTATATATTTCACTTTGTTGCCAAATTGACCAACAAAGCGTTTCGGCAGTAATAAATATATTTGCTCGTTGTCTTTCTTTTCGTATATGTCGCGAAAGTAGTAGCCGTAGTTCAAGGCAACTTGCCCCAGTCCACAATTCACGTTTTTTAGTATAGAAAGGTCGATGAGAATACTTTTTTCTTTCATAGTGAATGGAATGTTTTGATTAGGTTGTTGGCTACGTTTTCGTCGGAGAAACGCATGCTATTTGTTATGCCGAGTTGCGACATTTTTTGTGCTATGTTGCAGTCGGTCAATATCTTGTTTATTTTTTCTGCAATGTCTTCGGGGTCAAGCGGATTGGCATATAGCGCGGCTTCTCCTCCCGTTTCGGCAAAACAACTGCCCGTTGATGTGAGCACTGGCGTGCCTACGCATTGCGCTTCAATAATAGGAATACCGAAACCTTCGAAAATAGAAGGATACACAAAAAGTTTTGCGGCTTTGTATAAAGCAGGCATATCTTCGTGTGCGATATTATGTTTGTAAATAATCTGCTCTGAAACGCCTAAATTGTTTGCTAAGACTTGCATTTCGTCAGCATATTTTGATTTTCCTCCTACTACTATAAGAGGCATATCAATTTTGCCAATAGCAATTGCACGAATAAGATTTTCAAGGTTTTTCCTCTTTTCAATTGCACCTACATCAAGTAAAAAATCTTGAGGCAGATTGTATTTCTTTTTTACTTCTGCAATTTGTTCGTTTGTGATAACTTGTCTGAAAATGTTATTGCAACCTTGATATACTACTTCAATTTTACTTTCATCTGCACCAAGAAATTCAATGGCGTCTCGCTTTGTTTGTTCACTTATAGCGATAATTTTATCGGCAATTTTGCAAGCAAATTTGTTTTTTGCAGTAAAAATTTTCCTGTATGTGAAACTGTAAAGCTCAGGGTATCGAATCCAAATGGTGTCGTGAATGGTAACTATTGTCTTTATGTTTGTATTCTCAATGCCACAAGGCAATTCTTGACTCATTCCGTGATAAATGTCAATGCTATTTTCGACAAGTTGTTTTACGCAACCTTTACTGCGCCACAAACTTGGAAATTTTGTATAAAAGAAAGATTTTGGTTGAATTATATGTGCGTTTTCTGCAACAAATGCGTATTTGTCGGTAGGAAATCCTGCAAGATAATAGTCGTTTTCGGGCGCAAATGTTTTCATCAGTCTGATTACATCGCGACTATAGTTTCCTAAACCTCTATTATTATGAAACGCCCTTTTTGCGTCGAATGCTATTCTCATCTTTTACTATTTAGAGGTTTTGTCCATCCTTTTTTAATGGCATTTTTAGTAATACACTCCATTGATATTGCGTATTCTTTCATATCATTGGCTAAAGATGGATTTTCGTTAATTATATTGTTTGAACTACCAATTTTGTATAAAAATTCTTGTTTAGTTGAAATGTTTATACAATAGAAATAGTCTTTATTTGTGCAACCAAGGTGATTGTCAGAAACGAAAAAAGAAAAATCTCTTTTCTCATTAAATAAATTTATACCTAAAGTATTATTTGTGTATGGAATTTTTAAAAATCCCATAATAGTAGGGAAAATATCAATTTGGCATGCCATTTCTTCAACTTTTTTTGTCTCGTTAAAACAAGGGGAGAAAATGAATAATGGAATATGATTGTATTGAAGTGTCATATCGTAAATTTTCTCACCCGTTGGACTTCCGTGGTCGCCAACTAATACAAATATGGTGTTATGGTACCATCCTGATTTTTTTGCACCATCGATAAAGTTTTTGATGCAATTGTCTGCAAATGCTATCATTTGTTCGCTTTCGTCAGCACCTTTATTTTTGAATTCTTCTGGAATAATAAAAGGTGAATGGTTGCTCACAGTCAAGAATGTGGCAAGAAATGGTTTCCCCGTTTCGTGTATTTTATCCAATGTTTTTATTCCATACTCAAAAAGATAGTCATCAGCAACTCCAAAATTATTCACAATTTTTTCTTTAGGGTAGTCGTACAATGAATGAATTCGTTCATAATGGTTGTCTCTTAAAAAAGAATTCATATAGTCATAGTTAGGATTACTTGTGGTGAAAAAGTGAGTTTGATAACCATTTTTTTTCAGAAAATAGGGTAGTCCTGTGTATGGTGTTGTTTCTGCACTCATAGAAGGTTCTGCAAAAATGGGAGTATAACCATAACTGCTTGCCACTATTCCGTTGTTGGTGTGTATGGCTGCAGAATAGCAATTGCTAAAATAATAAGAAGAATCTCTTAAACCAGACAAAAAAGGCGTTAAATATTCTCCGTTGTACTTTCGTTCAAGATTTTCGTCTTTCATAGATTCCATCAGTATTAAAACAACATTCATTTTGTTTGGAGCCTCTACAAATGTAAAATCTCTATTTAGAGGGAATTCTTCGTTATAATTATTGATGTTCAATTTGTTTTTGACATAAGACAAAGCCTTTTTTTCATCACAAACAAGTTCGTTGCCATTGTTTTTGTCTTTTTTGATGCTTTTAATGATATTGAAGACGGGATTTATGCCCATTCTGTTGTAAAAAGCATTGTCGCAAAAATAGGCAGAACTTATTCGTAAAGGATAGCGTTGTATGCTTCCTCGCATTCCAAGAAAAACACATCCGTAAATAACGATTATAACTGGTATAGCGATGTATATATTTTCAGTTTTGTAAGAATTGTGGTTTAATATTTTTTTTTCTACAATAAGATGCGATTTTATGTATATATATATCGTAATGGCAATGAAAATTAAATAAATATAATTGTGAGAATCTCCAAATAGTAAACCTGCAGTTTCGGTAGGAAATGCAAACCATTTGAAAGAACTGATTGTTAGATGATTGTCAAAGAAAAAATAGTATCTAATATTTGCGATAGACAAGGCAATTATTATTGAATAGAAAGTAAAATTCCATATTCTAACCAAAGTTTTGAGTTGTTTGGGATGCTTTCCGTAAATAGAAGTGATAGATGCTACAAGTAATAGTGGTGCAGTGATAAATGTGGCTACAAAGTTGTCAAAAATTAATCCTTTTAGCATCGCACTCATAACAATTGCGAAGTCGAAAAGTACGTTGCCACTAAGAATGTTAGATAAAAGTAAACCAATGCGAATTAATCCTAAAGTAAGCACACCTACGCAGTGTAAGCATAATATGTATTTGAAAGATAATCTGAATGTGGTGTGTTGTTCTTTCATCTTTCTTACTTTTTCAAAAGTTCTTTTGCATTGCTAATTGCAGCTTCTGAAGGTGGATTTCCGCTTAGCATTTGTGCTATTTCTACAATGCGTTCTTGTTCGTTAAGCAATTCAATTTTTGTTTGAGTTGCTTGGTCGGTGTCAAATTTTGAAACTTTGTAGTGCATTCTTCCTTTCGATGCAATTTGTGGCAAGTGGGTGATGCTAATTACCTGTATATTTTTGCCCATTTCTTGCATAATATTTCCCATTTTGTTGGCAATTTCGCCAGATACGCCCGTATCAATTTCGTCAAAAATAATGGTTGCTATGCCCGATTGCGTTGATAATAAAGATTTTATGCAAAGCATAACGCGTGCAATTTCTCCACCTGATGCAATTTTCGTAATGTCGAGTGGTGACATATTTTTGTTGGCAGAAAATTGAAATTCTACTGTATCTTTACCCATCAAATTGAAATCGCAAGTGGCAAGAAGTACGCAAAATTGTGCGTTTGGAATGCCAAGCGAAACAAGGTTTTGGCAAATAGTTTTTTCTATTTGTGGAATGGTGTTTTTTCGGAGTTTTGTTAATTTTTCTGCAAATTTCTCTACAATATTTTGTTGTGCAGTCAGTTGCTTTTCAAGTGCAGAAAGTTGCTCGTCGAAATTTTCTATATTTTGCAGTTTCTTGCCAATTTCATTGCGAATAGAGATAAGGTCTGCAACACTATTGGCGCGATGCTTTTGCTCTAAATCGTAAATGGTATTTAGTCGAGAGGTAACAAAACCAAGACGATCTTGGTCAAATTCAAGGTTGCCGTTGAGGTTTTGTAGTTCGTTGGCAATGTCGTCAACTTCGATGCAACAAGAATTTAGGCGTTCAACAATTTCATTTATTTGAGGAAAAACGTTCGCAATATTTTCCAACGTGCGTCGTGTGTCTTTCAGTTGCAATACAAGACCATTGTCTTCGGCGGAAAAATTGCTTTCGCATTTGCAAAGTGCAGTTTTTATTTCTTCGGCGTGCGACAAAGTTTGGTTTTCTGCTTCCAAATCGTTTTGCTCGTTTTCATCAACTAACTTTGCTTCAGAAAGTTGGTCGAACTGAAATTGTAGATAATCTTTGTTTGAATTTTCTTGCTCAATGAAGTTTTTTAGTTCTTCAATTTCTCGCTCAGTTTTTTTCAGTTCAGCAAATGATTTTTGATAATCAGCCAAAGTATTTTTGCTTTCGGCAATAGTATCAACCACGTTAAACTGAAAATTTTTGTTTGAAAGCAGCAAATTTTTGTGTTGCGAGTGAATGTCAATCAGTTGCTCGCCAAGTTCTTTCAATGCTGTAATGTTTACGGGAGTGTCGTTGATGAACGCACGCGATTTTCCATTTGGCAAAATCTCGCGCCTAACAATGCAAACATCTTCAAAATCAAGGTCGTTTTCGTCAAAAAAAAGTTGTAGTTGATAGTTTGCTACATTGAAAGTTCCTTCAATTACGCATTTTTTATCTGCGTTTCTTAACGATTTTGTATCGGCTCTTTCACCTAAAAGAAGTGCCAACGCTCCAAGAATAATTGACTTTCCAGAACCCGTTTCGCCTGTAATAACGGAAAAACCTGCATCAAAATTGATGTTGAGTTGGCTAATCAACGCAAAGTTCTCTATATGGAGCGATTGAAGCATATTTGAATTTTGTTTTACTCCGTAAAATTAGTGTTTTTTCGTAAATGTCGCAACAGTGTTTGTTACATTCATCATATTTTTGCCATTGTGTTTTTTATAAAAAACAAATTTTTGTGTTTTGTGTATTTTGCAAAAAACATTTATCTCAATTTATTCCGTAAAAAATGGTTTCTGACGTATGCGAAAAATCCGATTGCGCCGATGATGTTTACAATTAGTGCCGTCCAAAATGCAGTTCCGTAACCAAAGTATTCTGATAGCGTTCCACCGAGCAAAATTCCAATTCCCACACCAATGTCCCACGAAACGAGCAGTGAAGAACTGGCAGTGCCACGTTGTGTATGTGGGGCAAGATCGACAAACATATTTTGAAATGCGGGAAACATGTGTCCGTTTCCGAAACCTATAATAAATGCAGCACAATAGTATCCAAATTCATTGTGAAAAGCAGAAAATACAAAATAGCCAACCATTGAAATAAGGATGCCGATGCTTGCATTATTGGCAATTTTCCCTTGTCGTAAATTGCGTCCTCCAACAAGTCTTGAAAGTATCAAACCCACAGCAAGCAATGTGAAGAAAAATCCAGTTCCGCCTGTAATGCCATATTCTTCTCTGCCGAATATTGCCACGTATGTAGAAAGAACTCCGTACGAAAACCCAAAGAAAATCAAGCAGATGGCTTCGCTCCAACCTTTCATCAAAAACAATTGATTAAGCGAAAGTGGCTTTTTCTCAATATTTTCTTCTGATTTTGGAATTTTTACTGTGCTATTGATGCAAAATCCAATGAAAGCGAAAAATAGGGCAGTGCCAAATATCAAATTGTAATTTTCTGTAAATTGATAAATTAAAAGTGCGACAGATGGACTTATGGCAGTGGCAATATTATTACTAAGTCCGTAGTAACCAATGCCTTCTGTTCTTCTTGAAGGGTGCAAAACATCTATGCCGACGGTGCTATTTGCCACCGTAACTGCTCCAAAAGGTGCGCCGTGTAGTGTTCTGACGATTGCAAATATTAACAATGAACCTGCTACGATGTATCCCGCAAAAAAAACGAAGAATAAAAAATAACTGACTAAAAGTACGATTTTTCGTGGAAAACTATCTACTATGTAACCACTAAAAACGCGCGTGATCAGTGCCATTACTGTGTAGCCCGAAAGCACTACGCCAATAGTGTGTTTGTCGGTGCCGAATGTGTCGGTTAGGTAAATTGGCAAAAGTGGCATTAACAGCATAAACGAAAAGAAAATCATAAAATTAGCAATCCATACTTTGAAGTAATTGCTATTCCATAATCGTTCGTTCGCTTGTTCCGTTTCCAAAATAAAGTGATTGTCTATAGGGTTGTTTTATTCTGTTGCTCCGTAAATTGCACGAAATAAATTGCATCCAACAAAGTTTCCTGCTACGATGCTGACGTAGAAAATCAAGATTTCACCTAAATTTTCTGCCCAAAAGTTGAGTGGAACGCAAAGGTAATAAAATGCGTCAGCCACGCAGTGTGGAAATCCGCACATAATAAAGAGTGGAACGCCGAATAGCAACGGCAAATTTTTGTCTTTTCTTGCAAATGTAACGGCAGTAGTCATAATGAAACCGCAACCAATGGCAAGAACTCCACCTCTAAGTGCACCTACAGCAAGTCTGCCTGATAAAATTCCTTGTGCCGTTTCTTGCAAAGTGAATGGACTGCAACGGGCAATGAGTGCTACCAATAAGCATCCAATAATATTCCCGAAAAGGATGAAAAATAAATCACCAATTTCTCCTTTTTTAATGAAGCCAGCAGTTCCTGTGTAAAGTTTTAGTTTGTAATGTACAACAGCAAGCAGTCCGAATGCGAAAAGAACTGCACCGATAATGCTTTTTTCTGCCAAATATCCGAAACCTGCAATTCCTATGCAAAATCCTGCCAATATCGATGAACGAAAAAGTTTAATCCATTTTTCCATAATTATGGGCGTTTTATGTCAATAATCTAAATTCTAAAAGTGAAAATTTTATTTCAAAATTTCTTCGTATTTGCTTGATTTTGTAGGGTTTAATTTTGTAAGTATTTCAACAACATCTTTCTTTTCTGTATCCAATCCTTCTTTTTTGAAAATGTTAATCAATTCTTCGTCTTTAGAATCGACAAACAACTGGAGTATAACGGAATTAGATTTGTTGTTTTTCACTTCTTCCAAACCTTTAAGTGCTTGTGCAATTTTTGCTCGTGCGTTCGATGTGCTTGTTATCATTGCATCAAGTCCAAGGCGATGATATTGGTATGAAAACTCACGAAATTTTCTCAATCGGTCGTCAAGTAAATCGTTGATAATTTCATAGCGATTTTTGCGGTCTTCAAATGCTTTCCAACCTTTTTCTGATGTGCTTTGAGCCAAGTTTACAATGTTTTCGGCTTTTTGAAAGCAAGCAGTTCCGCCGAAAGGTGAAAAACTATCGCTGTCAAGTCCAATAATCAAATATGCGTAATACGCCATCACAGCAGTCAGATTGCTATCGAAAGAATTTTCGTTAAATTCCAAAGGGTCAAAATCTTTGTATGTAAACTCAAATTTCTCATCTTTGAAGTTCAAAAGGGTAGTGTTGTACGAAGTTCCGTACACCGGACGGCGAGCCTGAATTTGCAGATAACCCTTAAAAGTTTCGGTTGTTGGTCTTTCTGTAATTGTAATGTTTATCGAACATTCAATTCTTTCGTTTTGTGCAAAAACCATACCTGTCCAATGTCTGTCGTTCATATATTCGTTGAGCGATTTTTGGAGCGTTTTGTAAACTTCCTCGTTTGTTCCCTCAATTTGATTGCTGTTTACGCTGACAGAACAATTTAATTCTTGAGCCGAAAGTGTGTTGCATAGCAAGAATGCGAAAAATACAACTATTGCTTTTAATTTCATAAAATGTTTTCTAATTGTTCAATAATATCTTTTGCGACTTCGGTTTTTGGCTTTAAGTCAAAAGATTTTTTTTCTCCGTTTGCCGAAATGATGGTTATTTTATTGGTGTCATATCCAAATCCCGCATTTTTATCTTTCAAAGAATTTAGCACGATAAAATCTAAATTTTTCTTTTTTAGTTTTCCAAGTGCATTCGTTTCTTCGTTGTCTGTTTCGAGAGCAAAACCTATCAATTTTTGTTTTGTTTTGTGTTCGCCCAAAAAGCCTGCAATGTCGGTTGTCGGTTTTAATTCAATGGTTAAATCGTCTTTGCCTCTTTTAATTTTACTGTTTGCAATTGTTTTTGGCGTAAAATCTGCAACTGCCGCACACGAAATGACAATATCTGTTTTGCTGAACGCTTTTTTTACTTGCGAAAACATTTCTTCTGCACTTTCTACGTCAATTCTATTGATGTTTTGGTGTTGTGTACTTATTTGTACGGGACCCGAAACTAAAGTTACATCAGCACCTCTGTTGGCACATTCTTCTGCAATGGCAAATCCCATTTTCCCTGTAGAATGATTACCAATAAAACGAACTGGGTCTATTTTTTCGTATGTCGGACCTGCGGTTATTAGTATTTTTTTGCCTTTCAAAGTTTGCTTTTTATTGAAGAAATCGTCTAAAACTTTTGCAATTTTTTCGGGTTCTTCCATTCTACCTTTTCCGTCAAGTCCGCTTGCCAATTCGCCCGATGTTGGTTCAATAATATGGTTGCCAAAAGTGGCGAGTTTTTTTAGATTGTCTTGCGTAGTAGGGTGTTTGTACATATCCAAATCCATTGCTGGAGCAATGAATACTGGACATTTTGCCGACAAATATGATGTTAGTAACAAATTGTCGGCAATTCCGTTTGCCATTTTGCCTATAGTGTTGGCTGTGGCGGGTGCAATAAGATAAGCATCAGCCCAAATGCCGAGATTGACGTGACTATTCCAATTTCCGTTTGTTGGGTCGAAAAAATCAACAAGTATCGGATTTTTTGATAATGTGGCAAGTGTCAAAGGCGTGATGAATTCTTTTGCTAAAGGTGTCATCACTACTTGTACATTGGCGCCACGTTTTTTAAGTTCGCGAATCAATGTCGCCGATTTGTATGCGGCAATGCTTCCCGTCACGCCTAAAAGAATGTTTTTATCTTTCAACATAATCTTATAGATAAATCTTCAAACTTCAAAGATAGTTAATTCTAACTAAACATAAAAGCGATTGTCGGTGCAAAAAAACAGACACTGTAAAAACAATGTCTGTTCAATTTTGTAAAAAGATGTTTGTGTCTAACTTTTACTTAATAATGTCGCAACCCATATATGGAACCAATGCTTTAGGTATGCGAATGCCTTCGGCAGTTTGGTTGTTTTCGAGCAATGCGGCTACTATACGTGGCAATGCAAGTGCACTTCCGTTAAGCGTGTGACATAGTTGTGCTTTTTTGTCGTTTTCGCCTTTGTAACGGCATTTCAAACGGTTTGCTTGATATGTATCAAAATTTGAAACAGAACTTACTTCCAACCAACGTTTTTGTGCTTCGCTATATACTTCAAAGTCGTAGCAAATGGCAGCAGTGAAACTCATATCGCCACCACAAAGGCGAAGAATACGATAAGGAAGTTCGAGTTTTTTCAACAATCCTTCTACGTGTGCAAGCATTTCTTTGTGAGATTCTTTGCTATGTTCTGGAGTGTCGATGCGTACAATTTCAATTTTTGAAAACTCGTGAAGTCTATTCAAACCACGTACGTCTTTTCCGTATGAACCTGCTTCGCGACGGAAACATTGTGTGTATGCACAATTTTTGATAGGTAATTGTTTCTCGTCCAAAATTACATCGCGATAGATGTTTGTAACTGGCACTTCGGCAGTTGGAATTAAGTATAAATCATCAACTTCGCAGTGATACATTTGTCCGTCTTTGTCAGGCAATTGACCTGTTCCGTAACCCGACGCTTGATTAACAACTGTTGGTGGCATAATTTCTTCGTATCCTGCAGCACGAGCTTCGTCAAGGAAGAAGTTTATCAGTGCACGTTGCAGACGTGCTCCGTATCCTCTATAAACAGGGAAACCTGCACCCGAAATTTTAACGCCAAGGTCAAAATCAATCAAGTTGTATTTTTTTGCCAATTCCCAATGTGGAAGTTTTGCTTCGTTGTTTCCTGGAACGGTTGTCCAATTTCCTACCGTGTCGCCTTCTTTGCATTCGCGCAAACTACTTTTTACAACAAGGTTGTCTTCGGCAACTTTTCCTTCGGGAACTTCATCGTAAGGAATGTTAGGAATTGTGAGCAATATGGAAGTAATGCTATTTTCAATTTCGGTAAGTTTGTCAGAAAGTGCTTTTGTATCTTCTTTCAATGCAGAAGTTTTGTCTTTTGCTGCATTTGCTTCGGCTGCTTTTCCTGCTTTGAATAAGTCTCCAATTTCTTTCGATAATTTATTCATTTCGGCAAGTTCGGAGTCGAGTTTCTGTTGTGTAGCACGACGTTCGGTGTCTAAAGTCAGCACTTTTTCGATTAGTTCTTTGCCATCAAAACATTTTTTTGCCAATTTTTTGATGACTTCCTCTTTATTTTCTGTAATAAGTTTTAATGTTAACATAATGTTATGTTTGAAATATCGTACAAATTTACAATTTGTTCTTTATAGAAGCAAAAAAAAACTTCATCGAAAAGATGAAGTTTTTTATTTTGTTTGAACTGAATATTAGTTTTCAGCGATTGGCTCAATAGAAATGAAAGATTTGTCATCTTTTCTTTTTCTGAAAACCACTTTACCTGTTACCAATGCAAAAAGAGTATGGTCTTTTCCCATACCTACGTTTTCACCTGCATTGTGAACTGTACCACGTTGACGAACAAGAATGTTACCAGCTTTTGCTATTTGTCCGCCGAAAATTTTAACGCCAAGTCGTTTACTTTCTGACTCGCGACCGTTCTTTGAAGAACCGACTCCTTTTTTGTGTGCCATTTCTTGTTAGTTTTTTAGGTTAAAATGCGATGTCGTTAATTAAAACTTCTGTGAAGTTTTGACGGTGTCCGTTAAGTTTGCGGAATCCTTTTCTGCGTTTTTTGTGGAAAACGAGAACTTTTTCACCACGTGGGTGCGAAAGAACTTTGCAACTTACTTTAGCTCCGTCGATAGTTGGTGCTCCAACTTTAACATCACCTTCGTTGTCAATCAACAACACTTTGTCGAACTCTACTGCAGCATCTACATCTGCATTCAAACGATGAACGAACAATCTTTTGCCTTTTTCTGCTTTGAATTGTTGTCCTGCAATTTCTACGATTGCGTACATAAACTTTAATAAAAATTAAGTTAACTCATACGAGGTGAGTTGCCTTCGTGGCAGTGCTACTTTTTCTTACCTGTACGAAAAATTAGGTTGCAAATTTACGACTTTTTATTTAATAAACAAAAGAAGTGTGTGGTATTTTTACTTTTTTCTGATTAATCTTGCCAAATTTTCCAAGCGGCAATGGCTTGACCGTGTAGCATTTCTAATCCGTTTTGCGTAATGCAACCTCGTTCAGCGCCACGTTTTAGGAATAAAGTTTGATTTGGATTGTATATTAAGTCGAATAAATAATGCTTGGTAGATAAATGTAAGTAAGGAATATTTGGTGCATCTTCAGTTCTTGGGTATGTGCCTACGGGCGAAGCATTTATTATGAGCAAATGCTCTTTGATGGTTTCTTCGTTTAATTCATTGTAGGTGTAATTGTCGTTCGCTTTTGTTCTCGATACAAAAGTAAATTCAATGCCGAGTTTCTGAAGTACAAATGCCACTGCTTTTGATGCGCCTCCTGTGCCTAAAATAAGTGCTTTTGTGTGGTGTGGTAGCAAGTGTTTTGTGAGCGACATTTCAAAACCAACGACATCAGTATTGTATCCAATGAGTTTTCCGTTGCTGAATTTTATGACGTTTACTGCACCAATTTCTTCAGCGTCGGCATCTATTTTGTCGAGGAAAGGAAAAATTCTTTGTTTGTACGGAATAGTAACGTTCAGTCCACAAAGATTGGATGTGTTTTTTAATAATAGTGGGAATTCGGTCTCTAAGTTTTTTAGTTCGTATAACTTATAATTAGCATCAATGTTTTCTGCTTTGAATTTTTTTGTGAAAAAATCGGCAGAAAAAGAGTGTACTAATGTTTCGCCTATAAGACCGAATTGCTTCATTATTGTTAAAAATCTACTTTGCCCAAACCTTGACGTACTAAAGTTGGCTCTTCTTCTGTGCAGTCTATTACGGTAGATGGTTCTACGCCTCCATATCCTCCATCGATTACGATATCAACGAGTTTTTGATATTTTTCGTGAATCAATTCAGGGTCGGAAATATATTCTATCACATCGTCTTCGTCGTTTTTTACGGAAGTCGTCATAATAGGGTGTCCGAGTTCTTTTGCCAATTCGCGAATGATGTTATTGTCGGGGATACGAATACCCACAGTACGCTTGTTTTTGAAAAGTCGTGGCAAATTTGTGCTTCCGTTCAAAATGAATGTGTACGGACCAGGTAGCGAACTTTTCATAAGTTTGAAAGTACGATTATCCACCTTGGCGAATTCGCTCAACTGACTTAAGTCGTGGCAAATGAACGAAAGGCGGTTTTTGTCGGGGTCGATGCCTTTTATGCGACAAACTTTCTCTACTGCTTTGGTGCTAAATATGTCGCAACCGATGCCGTAAATGGTATCGGTAGGAAAAATTATAACTCCACCATTGCGCAGTATTTCGGCAATACGGCGAATGTCGCGTTCGTTAGGATTCTCTGGATATATCTTTAATATCATCGGTCTTTTTTACTTTCCACTGTTGTATTTTTCCATTACTTCTGCGCTGATTCCCATACTCGAGAAACCTCCATCGTGGTATAGGTTTTGCATAGTTACTTTGCGTGTCAAGTCGCTGAACATTGCCATACAATAGTTGGCGCAATCTTCGGCAGTGGCGTTGCCAAGAGGCGACATTTTTTCTGCAAAATCTACAAAACTATCGAAACCTTTTATGCCCGAACCTGCAGTAGTCATTGTTGGCGATTGTGAAATTGTGTTAATTCTTACGTGCTTTTCGGTGCCGTAAATATAACCAAAACTGCGCGCGATTGATTCCAAAAGTGCTTTGGCATCAGCCATATCATTATATCCAAAAATAGCACGTTGCGAAGCAATATATGTGAGCGCTACGATAGAACCATATTCTGCAATAGCATCTTGTTTTTTTGCCACTTGTAGCATTTTGTGGAACGAAATGGCAGAAATATTCAAAGTTGTGTCCAATAACTTATAGTCGATGTCGTCGTAAGGTTTGTTTTTGCGTACGTTTGGCGACATACCAATAGAGTGGAGTACAAAGTCAATTTTTCCACCTAATGCTTCGGTCGATTCAGAAAATACTTTTTCTAAGTCTTCTACAGATGTAGCGTCGGCAGCAATTACTTTAGCATTAAGTTTTTCGCCCAATGCGTTTATTTGTCCCATTCGCAAAGCGATAGGAGCATTAGACAAAGTAATTTGTGCGCCTTCTTCTACTGCGCGTTCTGCTACTTTCCAAGCAATTGATTTGTCGTTTAACGCACCGAAAATAATTCCGCGTTTTCCCTTTAATAAATTGTAACCCATTTTTTTTGAATATTACACTATTCTTATTAAAGAAATTAGGAATGAAATTGACTTCATTCCTAACTCCAAAATTTTAATTTCTAATTATTTAGAAAGGTATTCGTCCATTTCTTTTGCGGCTTTTCGTCCGTCGCCCATAGCAAGGATAACGGTTGCACCACCACGAACAATGTCGCCACCTGCAAAAATGCAAGGAATTGAAGATTGCATATTTTCGCCTACAACAATAGTACCTTTTGGCGATACGTCAAGTCCTTCTACTGAGCGTGGCACAATTGGGTTAGGCGAAACACCTACACTTACTACAACTGTATCTACGTCAATCAATTCTGTAGCGCCCTCAATAGCAACTGGCGAGCGACGTCCGCTTGCATCTGGTTCGCCAAGTTCCATTTTTTGTATGCGAACTTGTTTTACAAATCCTTTCTCATCGCCAATGTATTCAATAGGATTGCAAAGTGTGAGAAATTCTACACCTTCTTCTTTGGCGTGTTTAACTTCTTCCAAACGTGCTGGCATTTCTTCTTCTGAACGACGATAGATAATCATTGCACGTTCTGCGCCAAGACGTTTTGCAGTACGTACAGAGTCCATAGCAGTGTTACCACCACCGACTACTGCTACACTTTTGCCGATAACGATAGGAGTGTCGTAGTTTTTGTCGGTTGCTTTCATCAAGTTTACGCGAGTTAGGTATTCGTTGCTCGACATAATGTTGATAAGATTTTCGCCAGGAATGTTCATAAAACGTGGAAGACCTGCACCACTTGCTACGAAAATGCCTTTGAATCCGTCTTTTTCAAGTTCTTCTACCGAAATTGTTTTTCCTACAATGCAGTCGCGCAAGAATTTTACGCCCATTTTTTGTAAATTCTCAATTTCTACATCTACTATTTCGTTTGGCAAACGGAATTCTGGAATACCATATTTAAGCACACCACCAATTTCGTGCAATGCTTCAAAAACGGTTACATCATATCCTTTTTTTGCCATATCGCCAGCAAACGACAAACCTGCAGGACCAGAACCTACAACGGCAATTTTCTTTCCGTTTGGTTTTTCTACTTCAGGAATGGCAATGTTGCCAGATTTGCGTTCGTAGTCGGCTACAAAGCGTTCCAAATATCCAATAGCAACGGCGGGTTTGCCCATTTTCAAATGAATACATTTAGATTCACATTGTTTTTCTTGTGGACATACACGACCGCAGACAGCAGGAAGCAAACTTGTTTTTTTCAAAACTTTGGCAGCCTCGAGGTATTCGCCACGCTCTACATTTTTGATGAAATCTGGTATAGATATGCTCACGGGACATCCTTGCATACACGAAGGATTTGGGCAGTCCAAACAGCGTTTTGCTTCTGTAAGTGCTTGTTCTTCTGTAAGACCTTGGTTTACTTCGTCGTAACTGTGGCTACGATATTCGGCGTCAAGTTCGTTCATTTTAGCACGAGGGATGGCTGTGCGTTCTTTTGCAGGCATCGATTTACGCAAATCTTCGCGCCATTGTTCATTTCTGTCTGTCATTTTTATTTGTGATTTTAATTATTTCTTATTTTTGAATTGGCAAAGTTATAGTTTTTTTTTATTGTTAACCCCTTTTTTCTTTGCAAAATTTTTACCACCGACAATTTATCAGTCAAATATCGTTTAATTGTTTATGCGTTTTGTTGGTCAAAAATCTCTCATCTATACACTCTTCACTCGTATCTTGCTTCTTGTTTCTTGTTTCTTGTTTCTCGCTTCTGTCTTCTATTTATTCATTATTTCCATTTGATGTCTTACACTCTCTTCGTGAATAGCAACAAACAGTGTACGTAAGAAATCTTCGCTCAAACCGAGTGGCAACGATTTTGCTATGCGGTCTTGTAAAAGTTCATCGTAGCGAGCAGTTTGCAAAACAGACAGGTTATGCTCTTTTTTGTATGTGCCAATTTCTTCGCAAACTCGCATACGTGTAGCGATTGTTTCCAAAATGCTATTGTCGAGTTCGTCAATTTGTTTACGCAGTTTTGATAAACTTTCGGTCGTTTGTTTCTCGTCGCGAATGACAAGTGTATCAAGAATACATTCAAGCACTTCTGGTGTAATTTGTTGTGCAGCGTCGCTCCACGCTTTGTCGGGGTTGCAGTGAGATTCTATTATCAAACCATCGAAAGCCAAATCCATTGCTTGCTGACTGATAGGCGCAATCAATTCTCGTTTTCCACCAATATGACTTGGGTCGCAAAAAATAGGCATATTTGGAATACGTCGGTGAAGTTCCATTGGAATGTGCCATTGTGGAAGGTTACGGTAAATTTTTTTGTCGAAAGAACTGAAACCACGATGAATAGCACCAATTTTTCTAATTCCTGCATTGTAGATTCGTTGTATAGCGCCAATCCATAATTCCAAATCAGGATTCACGGGATTTTTAATCAGTACGGGAATATCGACACCTTCCAACGCATCTGCTATTTCTTGCACTGCAAAAGGATTTGCCGCAGTGCGAGCACCAATCCAAAGTATATCAATGTCCAACGCTAATGCTTCGCGAACGTGTTGTGCAGTGGCTACTTCTGTTGCTACATACATCCCGAATTCTTTTTTAACACGTTTTAACCATACAAGACCTTCTATGCCAATTCCTTCAAATCCTCCTGGTTTTGTTCGCGGTTTCCAAATCCCCGCACGGAATATTTTTATGCCTTTTGATGAAAGTTGTTTGGCGGTTTCCATTACTTGTTCTTCGGTTTCGGCACTGCAAGGCCCCGAAATAACTATTGGTCTTTTGGCATCAATTCCTGGCAATGATATTGACTCTAATTCTAAATTCAGTTCCATAATAGATTGTTTAATCGGTTAGTGTTTAATCGATTAATAGGTTAAAGTTCCAAAACTGCCTCCTATAGATTTTTTTTTGAAATTTTTGCAATAATTGTGTGCTATTCTTTGTAAAGATTATTCTCTTGCAGATATTTTCCTACGGTTTCGGCAGCGTATGCAACTGCTTTTGCACACGGACGTTTGGCATAATATTCTGCGTTTCTATCCGATGGTTCGGGCATTTCTACTTCGCGTTTTTTAGTAAGTAAATCTGCACAAATAATAGAACCGAATTTTTCCTTGAAAGTGTTGGCGCATTGTTGCACCGAAGTGTAATTTTCTGTCTTTGCAATATGGTCGTTGGGGTTATCTGCTTTACCTGCAAGTCCAAGAACCATTGCCATACCACTTACAGCACCACAAACTTCGCGCATACGTCCCATACCGCCACCAAAAGACGATGAAATTTTTGCAGCAAGTGTTTCGTCCATTTCAAAAACATCGGCGTATGCCAAAAGTACAGATTGTGCGCAGTTGTATCCGTTCATAAAATAATCAACTGCCTTATTTTTACGTTCTTCTATGGTCATTAGTAAAAAAAGTTTTTTTTATTTCATCGGCACATACACCGCCTTTTTCGTTTCGAAAAATTCTTCGTCGAAAAAATCGGAAATGTTGTAAAGTGTGGCAATGTTTTTATATTGTTTAATTTCTTCTTCCAGCTCGCCGCCTTTTAGGCAGATAAGTCCGTTTGGCAGTGCATTTTGTTGCTTGGTAGAAATGTTTTTGCGTGTGAGTTTTATCAAATCGTTGAGTGGCATCACAGCACGACTTACAACAAAGTCGTAGGTTGTTTTTATGTCTTCTATGCGCGAGTGTGTGAAAGTGCAGTTTTTCAATCCAATAGCATTGGCAATTTCTGTTGCTACGCGAATTTTTTTGCCGATAGAATCCACAAGATGAAATTTAGTTTCGGGAAACATTATAGCCAACGGAATGCCAGGAAAACCACCACCCGTTCCAACGTCAATAATGCTTGTGTTTGGTTTGAAATGAATGATTTTGGCAATGGCAAGCGAGTGCAAAACGTGGTGCTCGTACAAATTATCAATGTCTTTGCGCGAAATTACATTTATTTTGCTATTCCAATCGACGTATAAGTCGAACAGTGCGGCAATTTGCTCAGTTTGCTTTTCTGTAAGTTCAGGGAAATATTTTTGAATAATTTGCATAGAACGCATTCGGTGTTTAATCGTTTAGTGCTTATTTGATTAAGGCTTATTTGTCTAAAGTCTAAAGTCTAAAGTCAAATGTCAATTGTCTTTTGTCTTTTAACTTTTAACTTTTAACTTTTATCTCTCATCTATATACTCGCTTCTCGTATCTCGTATCTTGTATCTCGTATCTGTCTTCTATCTCATTTATTCTTATCTCTCAAGAATATTTGAATTGGAGTTCCTGTGAAATTCCAATTGTCGCGAATTTTGTTTTCGAGGAAACGACGATATGGTTCTTTCACATATTGTGGCAAATTGGCAAAAAACAAAAATGTTGGAATTTGCGCTGTCGGCAATTGTGTGATATATTTTATTTTAATGTATTTGCCTTTTGTTGCTGGTGGTGGATAATTCTCGATGAGTGGCATCATATAATCCATCAATTCGCGTGTGCTGACTTTTCTTTGCTTGTTTTCAAAAATTTCAGT
Organism: Bacteroidales bacterium UBA1754; assembly: GCA_002315615.1. Lineage (GTDB taxonomy): Bacteria > Bacteroidota > Bacteroidia > Bacteroidales > Paludibacteraceae > UBA1754. Next base: position 88,983 of record DCHK01000070.1, read on the forward strand.
TGCAGTTTCTACTACTTTGAAAATTCGTTGTTTGGTAAGTGCAGAAGTGAATATGATTGGAAAATCTGTGAATGGAGCCAAGCGTTCGCGAATGGCGCGTTCAAATTCTTTTTGTCCTTTTGCAGTTTTTTGTTCTGTCGAAACCAAATCCCATTTGTTGACGCAAACCAACATTGCTTTCTTGTTTTTCTGTATCAACGAGAAAATATTCAAATCCTGACTTTCAATACCACGTGTTGCATCAATCATCAGTATGCAGACGTCAGAGTTTTCTATGGCGCGAATAGAGCGAATTACAGAGTAATATTCAAGATCTTCGCTTACTTTTGCTTTTTTTCTAATTCCCGCAGTATCAACTAAATAGAAGTCGTGGTTGAATTTGTTGTATCGTGTGTAAATAGAGTCGCGCGTTGTGCCAGCAATGTCGGTTACAATGTTTCGGTCTTCGCCTATAAAAGCGTTGATGATAGAAGATTTTCCTGCATTAGGACGACCAACAACCGCAAAACGTGGCAAATTTTCTTCGTATTGTTCTTTGTCGTCGTTTTCCTTTGGGGCAAAGTGCTTCATTATTTCATCGAGCAAATCGCCAGTGCCAAGTCCGTTTACGGCAGAAATAACAAGAGGGTCGCCTAATCCGAATGCGTAAAATTCTGCGGCATTGTATTGTAAATCAAAAGTATCGGCTTTGTTGGCAATCACCATTACGTTTTTTTTAGAACGGCGTAAAATTTGTGCTATTTCGGTGTCCAAATCGGTAATACCATTTAGCACGTCCACAACAAAAAGAATTACGTCTGCTTCGTCGATGGCTATTGTAACCTGTTTGCGAATTTCGTCTTCAAAAACATCTTCAGAATTGACAATCCAACCTCCTGTGTCGATAATTGAAAATTCCTCGCCGTTCCAATTTACTTTTCCGTATTGGCGGTCGCGAGTGGTACCCGATTGTTCGTTTACGATTGCTCTACGACTTTGAGTGAGTCGGTTGAAAAGGGTGGATTTTCCTACGTTAGGACGCCCCACGATGGCTACAAGATTTCCCATAAAAAGTGGTTTTGTGTAACTTTCATTCAATTCGCATTCGGCGAATTTCCCATTTGTTACTGATTAATAATGATTTGCAAAGATACAAAAAAGAAGAGAATTTTTGACGAAAAAATCAATAATGTTATTCTGTAAGTCTTCCGTAGTCGTTCCATTCGCCGAACATTTTGTTTTGGCGAGTGAAGTCTATGAATTTTTGCAATCTGCTTTGGTAGAGCATTGGATTTTTTTCTTTGTAGTTTTGTATGTTGCCTATTCTCACTCTTTGGTACAATGGGTGAAATTGGCAGAAGTTTTGCCATACAATTTTATCTGCTTGCAGTTGTGCAAGTACATCGCTGTCAATCGTGAAGTTCTTAATGTCGAGGTCGGGCAGAACGCTTTTGCCTGCATCGGTCATTTGTTCATTGCGAATCAGTTTTCTACATCTTTCTTTGTTCAGTTCTGTCCAAGTGCTGTTGCGTTTTCGTGGAGTGAATCGTTGCGCCGTTCTCCCACCGTTCAACCGTTTTTGTGTACTATCAATCCACCCGAAACAAAGCGCTTCTTCTACTGCGTCTATGTACCAAAAATGAGTGTCGTCGCAAGGTTTTCCACGTTTTGTTATCACCCAACACTCGCGTTCGTTGTCGTGGTTGAGTGTTAACCATTCGCGCAATTCTTGTCGGTTTTTTGCATTCAGTAGGTTGTGCATTTCCATTTCAAAAAAATCTTTAATGGCAAAATTAACGTAAAAAAAGAGAAAAATGCAATATTGCTATGCAGATGATTTTTTGTTACCTTTGCAATTATAAAAAAAAACGAATATGAAAAATAAAATTTTTAATATTTTCCTAAACGAGAAGTTTATACTTGTTGTTATTGTTATCAATGCACTTACCATATTTTTACAAGAAAGTGGTGCAGAGTCGAAGGTAATAGATGCATTGGATGTGCTGTGTACCATAATTTTTCTCATAGAGATGGTGGTGAAGCATATCAGTTTTGGTTTTAGAAAATATTGGCGTTCTGGATGGAACTGTATGGATGGAATTTTGGTGTTGCTCTCGTTGCCGTCGGCTGTGGCATTCTTTATGCCTACGGGAATGCTTAATCTTTCGTTCTTGCTCGTATTGAGAGTTTTCCGCGTGTTCCGTTTCTTCCGCTTGATACACGCTTTCCCTAATTTCTCGCAAATAGCCAAAAATTTTGGTTTGGCAATGAGGGAGTCTTACGCAGTGCTGCTTGGACTGCTCATCACTATTTTTACATTTGCTTTGCTTAGTTGCGCAATATTTAGAGATGCTGCACCAGATTATTTTTCCACACCGCTCGATGCTATCTATTCCACATTCCGCTTGTTTACGGGCGAGGGTTGGAATGAAATCCCAGATACTATTTCGGCTACGATGGGTCCTAACTGGGGGCACTTCGTGAAACTTTATTTCTCGTTGATATTGATTTTTGGTGGCATCATTGGAATGTCATTGCTCAATTCAATTTTTGTAGATGCAATGGTGAGCGACAATAATGATGATGTAAAGGCAAAACTTAACGAAATGTCTAAAGAACTCGACGAAATAAAAGATTTGCTAAACAAGAAAAAAGAGTAGAATTTCTCGGAAATTATCTCCATTTACCAAATACGTGCCGTTGGTTGTATAGTAGCACCGCTGCCAAAGTGGCGCCCATCACGTCGCCTATTGTGCCTGCGCACCATACGCCATTCAGTCCTTCTTGTCCAAAATAAATGAATACTTTAGGTACAATGTAAACCAAAGGTATTAGGAATAAAATTTGGCGCGATAGACTTGTTACAATGGCAATCCAAGGTTTGTCTATCGACATAAAAAAGTTTGAGTTCGTTATGGTAAATCCTATTAGTGGAAACATTATCATCAAGAAAGTCATTGCGTTTGCACTGATGTTTATCAATTGTGTGTCGGTGGTGAAAATCATCGTCATATATCGTGGGAAAACGCAACTTACAACAGCCCCAATCAAACCTATTGAAACGCATAGTTTCATTGTAAGGAAGTAAACTTCTTTTAGACGTTCTTTACGACCTGCGCCGTAATTGTAGCCCGCTATTGGTTGCATTCCTTGACAAATGCCCAAAATGAACAATACCATAAAGTTTCCGAATGTATTGACGATGCCGTAAGCGCCTACTGCAAGGTCGCCACCGTATGTTATCAGTTGCTTGTTAAGTATAGCCACCACAGCGGCTGCTGCAAAATTCATTAGGAAAGGACTCAATCCTATCATCATAATGTTTCGGAATATATAAAGTCGCAGTTTCCAAGCGTGCGCTTTGTATCTGATAAATGACTTAGGATTGATGAAATGAAGTACTGCTATAATGGCGGTGGAAGTCATAGAAAGTGTAGTGGCAAGTGCAGCACCTTTTATGCCCCAGTCAAATACAAAAATAAAAATTGGGTCGAGTATCACGTTGAGTATCGCACCACCTGCAAGAATGTACATCGACTTTTGTGGATAACCAGTTGCTCGTATAAGTCCAGTTAGGTTAAATGTCAGTGTGGTGAGGAACATTCCTGGCAAAACAATGAGCATATATTCTCTTGCGTAACTGATAGTCTCTGCAGTTGCTCCAAACAGCATCAGTATTTTGTTCATAAATGTATAGCAGAATGTCATTACTATTCCGCCCAAAATGAATGTAAAAATGGTGCTATTTCCCAAAATATTTTCAGCCCAATCGACATCTTTTTTACCAAGAACAATAGACATTCGCGAAGCCGAACCAACGCCAATAAGTGCTCCAAATGCGTGTATGATGTTCATCAGTGGCATTGTGATGGCAAGTCCAGCAATGGCGAGTGCCCCCACTCCCTGACCAATAAAAATACGGTCGGCAATATTGTAGAGCGATGCTATTACCTGACTGATGACGGCAGGCAATGCGTATGTCCACAAAAGCGACTTTATGGGCCTGGTTTCTAATTCTTTTGTTCTGTCGGTGGTACTCAAAATTGTTTTTTTGTTGAAGTTAAAAAATAAAGGCGATGCTCTAAAAAATAGCAACGCCCTCATATTATAAAGCAATTATCCTTAAAAAAGGTTTTTGCATTGTTCCATATTCATCGGACGAACAACGATGTACGGACGTCCTTGGCAATGGCAAACGTACATATATTCCAACGAAATATTGTTCTTTTCTAATTTGGCAAGTACTTCTGCTAAAGAACCGATTTTATCTTCAATTTCTAACCAAAGTACATCGGTCAAAATGGCAGAAATATGAGCCTGTTTCAATGTTGCCATTGCTTTGTCAATGTCAGAAACAATTAAGCGAAGTATGCCGAATTCTGCACTGTCTGCAATAGTGAATGCATAAATGTTAATGCCTTCTTTCGAAAGTGTTTCAATCACTTCTTTTGTACGACCGATGCGGTTTTCCAAAAATATTGAGATTTGTTTTGTTGTCATAATGCTAAACAATTAATTGTTAAAATTTCTATTATCAATTACGTGTTTGGATTTTCCTTCGTTGCGTTCCAATTGTCCTTTTTCTACGAATTTAATTTCTGCTTTGATGGAAATGACACTCTTAATTTTGTTGGCGAGTTTGTTTTTCAATGCAATCATTGCGTTAAGGTCGTCGGAGTAGCAACCATCTTTTACTTCAACTTGTACTTCAAGTGTATCAAGGTTATTTATTCTATTCACAACGAGCATATAAAGTGGCTCAAATTCGGGCATTTCCATTATCACGCTTTCTATTTGCGATGGGAATACATTGATTCCACGAATGATAAGCATATCGTCGCTACGACCCACGATTGGTGTCATACGTACTTCAGTACGACCACATTCGCATTTACCATCGATAAGTGAGGTGAGGTCTCGTGTGCGATAACGAAGCAAAGGCATACCTTCTTTGGTGAGTGTAGTGAATACAAGTTCACCTTGTTTGCCGTATCCAAGCGATTCGCACGTTACAGGGTCGATAATTTCTGGGTAGAAGTGGTCTTCGCTGATGTGCGAACCACATTGGCAATCACATTCGTACGAAACGCCAGGTCCCATTATCTCGCTCAATCCGTAAATGTTATAGCATTTTATACCCAAACGTTGTTCTATTTGTTTTCGCATTTCGTTTGTCCAAGGTTCACCTCCAAAAATACCAGTTTTTAGGTTTAGGTCTTTTATCGAAAGTCCCATTTTTTCAATGGTTTCTGCCAAATAAAGAGCGTATGATGGTGTGCAAGCCAATGCTGTTATACCAAGGTCGTGCAATAATCTGATATGTTTTTCGGTACTACCAGTCGAGGTAGGAACTACTGTTGCACCAAGGTTTTCTACGCCGTAGTGAAGTCCCAAACCACCAGTGAAAAGTCCGTATCCGTATGCTACAGATACAATGTCGTTTTTGCCTATTCCGTATGCGCTCAAACAACGTGCTACGCTCTCTGCCCAAACAGCAAGGTCTTTTCTGGTGTAACCCACAATTGTTGGCGAACCAGTTGTACCTGTAGAAGCGTGTATTCGAACAATTTCTGATTTATCGGCGGCAAAAAGTCCCGTTGGATAATTGTCTCGTAAGTCTTTCTTTGTAGTGAAAGGAAGTTTTACAATGTCATCGATGGTGCGAATGTCGTCAGGAACAAGTCCTAATTCTTGCATTTTGTTTCGGTAGAAAGGTGTGTTATGATAAACGTAACAAACTAATTTATTGAGCCTTTTTCCTTGTAGTTCGCGCATTTCGTCGCGACTCATACATTCTTTACTTTGATTCCAAATCATAATAATATATCGATTTGTTAATTTATATTAATTATTTGTGTGGAAAATTTTCATTCTTTCGTTCAAAGTTTCGTATTGGTCGTCTCGAACGAAAGAAGTACAAATTCTAAGACCTTCTTGTGCGCTTCCCGTAGAGTTCAGCGAAATTGCACTGACGCCGTAGAATAATAATTCATACATTAGTTCCACACCCGTCTTTCCTTTATATCCTATTGTAAAGTAAAATCCGTTTCCTACGGGTTGGTCAATGTCTTTTTCGTAAACAATATAAAAACCATTGCGTAAGAAAATTTCCTTTAGTTTCTCGGCACGTCTTCCGTATTCATACACATCGTGCAAGAAGTTATATTCGTTGTTCACAGCGGCATTTAGCATTGCTGCCAAAGCGTATTGTGGAGTGTGTGCAGTTCCCGACGAAAGTGTATAAAGAACGCGATTTACATAAACAATTCCAAATTCGCCAATTCCATAGCGATTTTTCAAACCTTCGTATTCCCGGCAGAAAATCTTTTCAGATATAGCCACCACAGCAATTCGTTGACCTGCATAACTGAATGCTTTCGAACCTGAAATCATCATAATGTAATTGTCGGTATAATTTGCTACCGATGGTTGATATGGTGGTTCGTAAGGTTTTGTGATGTCTTGGCGAAAGTCCATTCCAAAATAAGCAAGGTCTTCAATCACAATGACATCGTATTTTGTGGCTAAAGTGCCAATGCTTTTCAATTCGCTATCGGTTAAACAAGTCCAAGCGGGGTTGTTTGGATTAGAATAGAGCATTGCGCAGTATTCGCCTGTCTTTAGATATTCTTCAATTTTGGTAGCCAATTTTTCGCCACGATAACTGAAAGTGTCGAAAGAATCGTACTCCATTCCAAGCACTTTCAATTGTGTTTTTTGCACAGGAAATCCTGGGTCGATAAAAAGAATTTTATTTTTCTTCTTGTCACATTGCCCACTCACCAAAAATGCGGCATAGCAACCTTGCATTGAGCCAGATGTAGGAATGCAGCAATTTTCTGGCACATCAATGTTGATAAAGGCTTTGATAAATTTAGAAGCGGCTTCTTTAAGTTCTGGAATACCTTGCAAAGGAGGATATTTTGATGCAATTCCGTTTTGCATCGCTTTAATTTCAGCATCAACTCCAATTTTCTCTGGAGGAAAACCAGGAGAACCCATTTCTAAGCGAACAAACTTTTCGCCAGTTTCTTTTTCTATCTTGTTGGCAATGTTCACAATATCGCGTATTGTGGCGTTTCCAAAGTTTGGAATATGAAAACTATCTATTGCCGCTTTTGCTTTATCGTAATTGATGGGAGTGTTTGTATTCATATTGTTTAGTCCCTGTAATTATGGTGTTTTTATTTGAAAGCTTGTCCAAGTTCCAATGCCTTGATGTTCATTTCTACTACGGCATCGCCTTTTGATGCGAATACAGTCTTCACGCTTTCTTTGATTTTTTCCATTCCAAGTCCAAGAAATTCTGCGGTAGCACCAAGCAAAATCATATTCATCGAACGTGGAATGTTGTTTTCTTTTGCAATTCCTTCAATGTCGATGAGTTTTACGTTTTTGCGACCACGCAATTCTGCCAAAATCTTTTCTGTTTCGGGGTAATTTGGAATATTGATAAATGGAGTTGAAGAAGTGATAATCCAACCGTCTTTTGATAAGTAAGGAAGGTATCTCAATGCTTCCATTGGTTCCATTGCTATGATAACGTCGGCACCGCCAAGTGGAATCAAATCAGATGCGATAGGGTCGCTCGAAATACGCAAGTTAGATTGTACATCACCGCCTCGCTGACTCATTCCGTGTACTTCGGCTTGTTTGATGTAAAGACCGTTAGTAAGGGCTGCGTGTCCTATTATTGTGGCAATTGACAGAATACCTTGTCCGCCAACGCCCGAAAGTATGATGTCTGTTTTCATTTCTTTTTTGCTTTAGCTTTACGTGCAAGTGTTTGGATGCATTCTCTGCGAGGAATGATGACCGAAACGCCTTTATAATTAAATTCTTGTTCCATTACGCGTGTAATTTCTTCCATATTTTGTGGAAGTGGTGTTACTACGTGTAGGTGTTCTCTTTCTACACCAAGTCCGAAGCAAATATCTTCGAATTTGTTAGTTCCGGCAGAATCTTGTCCACCAGTCATTGCAGTGGTCAAGTTGTCGGAAATAATAACGGTGATAGGTGCTTTTGCATTGATGGCATCGAGCAAACCAGTCATACCAGAGTGTGTGAAAGTTGAGTCGCCAATCACAGCAATGGCAGGAAAAACGCCAGCATCTGCAGCACCTTTTGCCATTGTGATAGAAGCACCCATATCTACGCAACAATTTATTGCTTTGTACGGAGGAAGTGCACCAAGTGTGTAGCAACCAATATCACCAAAAACACGTGCAGTTGGGTATTTCTCTACTATTTTGTTCAGTGCTTCGTAAACGCTGCGGTGTCCGCATCCTTGACAAAGTGCAGGTGGACGAGCAACTACATTTTCGCTTACCTCAAAACATTGTGAAGATTTGAATCCAAGAGCCGCTTTTACATTGTCTGGTGTTAATTCTCCTGCACGAGGAAGTTCGCCTGATAGACGTCCTTTTATTTCGCATTCAACAGGAAGAATACCTCTTACTTGTTCTTCTACAAATGGTTGACCATCTTCTATTATCAACAATGACTTGCATTCTTTTGCCATTTTGCGAATAGTACCTGATGGAATAGGGTATTGAGATATTTTCAATACTGGATATGGCGAACCTTGTGGATAATTTTCCATATAGTAGTTGTAGCCAATACCGCAGGCAATTACGCCCATATCTTTGTTCTTACCATCTGTGTAAACATTGAACTTGCTTTTTTCTGAGTTGTCGAGCATTGTGGGCTGCAAAGCGATAAGGTCGTTGTATCTGCGACGTGCAATGGCAGGAAGCAATACCCAGTTTTGTGAGCGTTCTGGAGCATTCAAAGCATTTTGCTTTTTTGCATCGCCAATTTCTACTACGGCGCGAGAGTGTGCCATACGTGTAACGACACGCATCAAAACGGGTTCTTTCAGTGTTTCTGACATTTCGTAGGCGAATGCCATCATATCATACGCTTCTTGTTGGTTTGATGGTTCCAAAACGGGAATCATAGCAAATTTTCCGTAGAAACGAGAGTCTTGTTCGTTTTGCGAAGAGTGCATCGAGGGGTCGTCTGCTGCCAAAACAACAATACCACCATTTACACCTGTCATAGCAGCGTTGATAAATGCATCGGCACAAACATTCATACCCACGTGTTTCATACAAACCAATGCACGTTTGCCTGCGTATGACATACCCAAAGCCGCTTCCATAGCGGTTTTCTCGTTCGTACACCAACGGCAATGAATCTCGCCGTTGCGTCCTTGTGCCGAATCCTGAATGTATTCAGTAATTTCGGTCGAAGGCGTACCTGGATAGGCGTAAACACCGCTCAATCCTGCATTTATTGCTCCTTCGGCAATTGCTTGGTCGCCCAATAAAAGTTTTTTGTTCATTACTATACTAAATTTTAATTTTTGTCAAAAAATATCCTCTTTTTAGAATTTACAAAGTTATAAAAAATAAGTTAAAATGTATTCTTTAAGTGAGTTATTTTGCGAAAACAAAAAGAACGCACTGCTTTGTGCAATGCGTTCTGATATGGTCTAAAAATTGTGTGAACTTAGGAGTTTAATTCGGTTTTTCGGCGTAGCACGAAGTTGTTTCCTAAATAGACTTTTTTCACACGCTCGTTGTTTGCCAATTCTTCGGCAGAACCTTGGAAAAGAATTTTTCCTTCTACAAGTATGTATGCGCGGTCGGTAATGGCAAGTGTTTCGTCCACATTGTGGTCGGTAATAAGGATGCCGATGTTTTTATCTTTCAGTTTCCACACAATGTCTTGAATGTCTTGCACAGCAATAGGGTCAACGCCAGCAAAAGGTTCATCGAGCATAATAAAATTAGGTTCGATGGCAAGGCAACGTGCTATTTCGGTTCGGCGTCGTTCGCCACCAGAAAGGCGGTCGCCATAGTTTTTACGCACGTGTTCGAGGTTGAATTCCGAAATAAGTGTTTCGAGTTTTTCCTTTTGATATTCTTTGCTGAATTTGGTCATTTCCAACACCGATTTGATGTTGTCTTCTACCGTCATTTTGCGGAAAACCGATGCCTCTTGTGCAAGATAACCAATGCCATTTTGGGCGCGTTTGTAAACGGGATATTGTGTAATGTCTTCGTTGTTCAAGAAAATACGACCTTCGTTTGGCGTAATCAGTCCCGTTGTCATATAGAAAGTGGTGGTTTTTCCGGCACCGTTTGGACCTAGCAATCCTACGATTTCTCCTTGATTAACTTCTATTGATACGTGATTGACAACTGTACGTTGCTTGTATTTTTTTACTAAATTATCGGTACGGAGTACCAATCCTTTGTTTTCCATCGAAAAAATAGTTTTTGCAAAGATAAAAAAAAGCGAAAAATTTTTGCTCTTCTTCAAATTATTAAATTGTAAAATTCTAAAATTGCGATAATATTTTGTCGTGTTCGGCACGTGCTTTTTGTTCTTCGGCAAAAAGAAAATCGCGTATTTCAGACAAAATTTCAGTAGATGAATTTTTGAATGAAAAATTTTTGTCTATCGAAAAATCAGGAAAGAATGTCGAAAAGAAATCAATGAGCGAAACTTCGTCGCAAAAGGGATTTTGCTCGGCTTGTTGTCGCAAAAACTGAAAAATCTTCAATCCGTCACATTTTTGATGAAACATTCGTTTGAATTGTTGTAACGACGATGAATTTTCTCTGATAGATGTCCATATTGATTCCTTTTCTTTTGATGTGGATTGCAGAAAATCAAATAGTTCGCTATGAATATCTTTTTTGTAAAGTGAGTCTAAAATTTGGTACGCTTCGGCAATTTTGTCGAAAAACGAATGGTGAAAAATGGGATAAGTTCGTTCTTCTTTTTCCATTGTAGCAATTGCTTTTCCTGTGCCGAACGGAACGCGGTCTGACATTCTGCTCGATGGTGTGATGATTTCATCGCCATAGAGCGAAATTTTTTCGTGTTTGACTATTTTTTGTAAAAAATAGAAATCTTCGCCCGCTTGGTGTGCATCAAAATTACCCAATGATTTGCAAGTTTTTATTCTGCAAGCAATGGCAGAACCGAATGCCGTAAAAGCAAAAGGACTTTTTATGCGAAGCATATTCAGTAGAAAAATTCGCATATAAATTTCGTAGCGCAGTATTCCTCGGTCGGCGTTTTCGTTGCTGGTAAGTCTATGATAATAAGGCGAATTAAAAGCAGAGAATTGTTTGTTTTTCTCTAAATTACAAACAACGGAATTGATGTAATTGTTGCCAAAAGTGCAGTCGGCATCCATACTTACAAAAATGTCTTTTTCCGTTGCTCGCTCCAGAATTTCGTTCAAAAGTGTTTGACGTGCTACGCCGACGCCAGATTTCTTCTTTGTTGCCCAACCATTTCCTTTTGTGGTTTTGTCTATTACTATAAGTCCTTTCTTGCGTTCTCGTAATTTTTCGAGCAGTTCGGCATTTCGCTTACAAATGTCGCGTTTGTTGTCATCGTCGTGCCACCATTCTGGTTGATTTACACATATATACGTTTGTATTTTTCCTGCATAGTTTTGTCGTTCAATACATTTAAGTGTATCGAATAAATAGTCGTTTTCGTCCATTGCAGGAATGCCTATGTGTACAGTAGGTAGCATATTGTTAAGCGGAAAATCTTCTGCAAAATTACGAATCTTACTAAATAAATAGGTATTTTTGCGACAATAATACTTGTAATATTTGGTATGAAAATTGCTTTATTAGTAGTAGGAAAAACAACAAAAAAGTTTGTGGAAGAAGCCACGGCAGAGTACACTGGCAGACTGAAATACTACAATGTGGACTTTGAGTTGATAGTGATTCCCGAACTGAAAGACACTAAAAATATTCCCGTTGCTGTTCAGAAGCAGAAAGAAGGCGAAATGATACTGAAAAAACTATCGTCTGCCGACAATGTCATTTTGCTCGACGAAAAAGGCAAAGAGTTCAATTCTGTTGATTTTTCCAATTATTTGAACAAAGAAATAGAAAAATCAAAACGCATAGTTTTTGTCATTGGTGGTCCGTTTGGCTTTTCGTCCGATGTTTATGCCCGTGCCGATGGCAAAATATCGCTCTCGAAAATGACGTTTTCACATCAGTTGATTCGTGCTGTATTTGCCGAGCAACTTTATCGTGCCTTCACCATAATGAAAGGCGAGAGTTATCATCACGAATAAAAAAAAAGCGAACAACGTGTTACATTGCTCGCCTTTTTGGTGTGTGTAAAAACCATTAGTATGTAATAATTGGTTCAAGTTCTTTTGCTTGAGCAATCATTTTTTCTAATTCAGTTACAGATGGAACTCTGTTGCAAAGGTTTTTAGCGGCGTTTACTTCTTCCATTTTTGGTTGTAAGTTGGCAGCCACACGGTTACGAAATTCTTTTACTGTATCTACACCTGCTGCTTCAAGCAATTCTGCAAACTGTCCTGCAATTCCGTTGATGCGAAACAAATCTGCGTGGTTTGTCCATTTTAGAATAAGTTTTTCGCTGATTCCTGTTTCTTCAGCCAATTTTTTACGACCTGCAGGTTTTGCACATTTCTCCAATAAATTTTCAGTAGTTTTTACGCCTGCTGCAATTAGTTTTTCTGCGTAAGCAGCGCCTACGCCTTCAATTTGGTCAATTTTGTATGCCATAATAGATTTAAGATTTAAGTTACGCCTACTTTCTTCAAGGATTTTCGGCAAATTCCTATTTTCCGTAAATGTATGAATTTCTTTTGGAAAAAAGGAAAAAATAATGAGAAAAATAATATTTGTACATTTTTCGTCTGTACGATGGCGATTGTACAAAGTTTTTTTTTGTATTTTCCTCAATCTTTGAAAAACGATGTGCCGTTCATTTCGGCAATGAGTTTTCCTTCTTTGTTGTGCATCGACACTTTGTAAATGCCAATTTTACGAGTGCGTGATATTTCGGTTGCTTCGGCGGTTATCTCGTCGCCAAGTGAGCAAGGACGGATGTACGATATATTTGCATTGAGCGATACTGCTTGCGTTCCATAACTATTGGCTGCTATCGAAAAGCAGAAATCGCCCAAAGTGAATAACGCTCCACCCATAATGGAGTTATTGCCATTTAGGTGGTTTTCTGTAACGGGCATCGTGCATTTTGCATAACCTTCGGCTATTTCAACAATTTGTATCTCGCTTTGCTTCGCGTAGCGATCGTTACCAAATAGTTTCTTTATATCTTCGAACATCGGTTAATTAAGAATTTTGAATTTTGAATTTTGAATTATTGAGCGAAGCGAAAGTAATTATTCATTATTCATTGTTCATTGTTAATTGTAACTTAGTCAAGTTTCAATACTTCGAGGAATGCTTTTTGTGGCACTTCTACGGTACCAATTTGTTTCATACGCTTTTTACCTCGCTTTTGTTTCTCAAGCAGTTTTCGCTTACGCGAAATGTCGCCACCATAACATTTGGCTGTTACGTCTTTACGCACTGCTTTAATAGTTTCGCGCGCAATAATTTTTGCGCCTATGGCTGCTTGTATTGCTACCTCGAACTGCTGACGTGGAATGAGTTCTTTCAGTTTCTCGCACATACGTTTGCCCAATGTGTAGGCGTTGTCTATATGGGTGAGGGTAGAGAGTGCATCTACGGGCTCTCCATTCAGCAAAATGTCGAGTTTTATCAATTTCGATTCTCTAAATCCGTGTGGATGATAATCAAAAGAAGCGTAACCTTTCGAAATACTTTTCAAGCGGTCGTAAAAGTCGAACACTATTTCGCCAAGTGGCATATCGTAAATCAATTCTATACGATTGCCCGAAATGTATTCTTGTTTCA
>DCHK01000026.1 GCA_002315615.1 Bacteroidales bacterium UBA1754
TGCTCGAAGACATTGCTACGTTGACGGGTGGTGTAGTAATTTCTGAGGAAAAAGGTTTGAAACTCGATGCTACTACTTTGGATATGCTTGGTACTGCAGAAAAAGTTACAGTAAACAAAGACAATACCACTATTGTGAATGGCGCAGGAGATAAAGAAGCAATCGCTGCACGCGTAAACCAAATCAAAGCGCAAATAGAAACTACAACATCTCAATACGACAAAGAAAAATTGCAAGAGCGTTTGGCTAAATTGGCTGGTGGTGTGGCTGTTCTTTATGTAGGTGCTGCATCCGAAGTTGAGATGAAAGAGAAAAAAGACCGTGTTGATGATGCTTTGAGTGCAACTCGTGCCGCAGTTGAAGAAGGTATTGTTCCTGGTGGTGGTGTAGCATATATTCGTGCTATTTCTGCTCTCGAAGGTTTGAAAGGCGAGAACGAAGATGAAACTACTGGTATCGAAATTATTAAACGTGCAATTGAAGAACCTCTTCGTCAAATCGTGTTCAACGCAGGTAAAGAAGGTGCTGTTTATGTACAAAAAGTTAAAGAAGGCAAAGGCGATTTTGGTTACAATGCTCGCAAAGATGAATTTGAAAACTTCTTTAGTGCAGGTGTGATTGACCCTGCTAAAGTAACTCGTGTTGCTTTAGAAAATGCTGCTTCAATTGCAGGAATGCTTTTGACAACGGAATGTATTATTGCAGATAAGAAAGAAGAAAATCCTGCTCCAGCAATGCCTCCTATGGGCGGTGGAATGGGTGGAATGATGTAATAAACACTCTATATCAATACGAAAAATGCTCGGCAAAATTTGTCGAGCATTTTTTATTGGTGTTATTTGGTGGTTTTATTTTGCCAAATCTCTCAGAAGTTTTATTTCGTTTGCATAACCGTCAATTTCGTTAGGTGTTTCAAGAAAAAACGGCAGATGTTTGAGCGCAGGGTGATTGATGATGCGAACAATGGCATCAAGTCCAATTTTTCCTTCGCCAATTTTTGCGTGTCGGTCTTTATGAGCACCCCTTTCGTTCAAACTGTCATTAAGGTGAATGGCTTTTAGTTTGTCAAGTCCAATTACATTGTCAAATTCTGTAAGCACGCCATCAAGGTCGTTGATGATGTCGTAACCTGCATCTGAAACGTGACAAGTGTCGAGACATACGCTAATTTTATCATTTAATTTTATTCGGTCAATTATGGCACGCAGTTCGTAGAACGAGCGACCCACTTCACTGCCTTTGCCAGCCATTGTTTCTAACAAAATGATGGTAGATTGATTTGGTGTCATAATTTCGTTTAGTGCGGTTGCAATTTGTTCAATTCCCGTTTCTGCACCTTGTCCTGTATGACTGCCTGGGTGAAAGTTATATAAATTACAAGGCAATTTCTCTAATCGTTTCAAATCGTCAGCCATCATTTCTTTGGCAAAAAGTCTTGTTTCGGGTGCCGAAGAACAGAGATTAAGCGTGTATGGTGCGTGTGCCAAAAGTGGAGCAAAATTGTTTTGTTTCAATAAGTTCGATAAAATTTCGACATCTTTGGCATCAATTGCTTTTGCACTTCCTCCACGAGGATTTCTTGTGAAAAACTGAAATGTGTTTGCATTGATACTTAAAGCAGTTTTGCCCATTGCTTCGTATCCGTCGGACAATGAAAGATGACAACCAATGTTTAACATAATTGTTATAAATTAAAGATACTCAAAGAGTTTAAAAAAAGAAATTTATCAATTATCAATACACTCTTCACACTAAATTCTTCACTCTTAACTTTTCACTCTTAACTATTCACTAAATTCACCGTATGGCAAGCCACAATGCCCGCAGTCTCGGTACGTAAGCGACTTTTGCCTAATGCTATAGTTCTAAATCCATTTTTTTTTGCCAATGAAATTTCCTCGGCACTGAAATCGCCTTCTGGACCGATAAGAATAAGTGTGTCTGTATTGGTTTTGCAAATGTCTTTCAACTCATTTTTTTCGTTGTCGTCGTCACAATGAGCAATGAATTTTTGCGTGTAGTCGCTTTGTGTAATGACGTCGCGAACAGAGCAAAGAGGATTTAGTTTTGTGTTGTATGCCTTTAACGACTGTTTCATTGCCGAAACAATAATTTTCTCAAGTCGTTCTTCTTTTAGCACTTTTCGTTCGGAACATTGGCAAATAACGGGTGTGATTTCGTCAATACCAATTTCTACCGCTTTTTCGACAAACCATTCTATTCTATCGATATTTTTGGTAGGTGCAATGGCAATGTGAATGCGAAAATTTTTTTGAGGAATTTCTGTTTTCTTAATGATAGAAAAACCACAAACTTTATTGTGAATTTCAGATATTTTTGCGTCGTAAAAATTGCCTTTTCCGTCGGTCAAACGAATTTCGTCACCGACTTTTAAGCGTAGCACTTTTGTGGCGTGTTGCGCTTCTTCTTCGGGCAAATAATTGCTTGTGTCTATGTCTGGGACGTAAAACAAAATCTCTAAACTCTAAACTCTAATCTCTAAACTATTCACTCTTAACTCTTCACTATCTATACACATCTTTTTTCGCGGCAAGTAGTGTGTTTTTAAGTAACGAAACAATCGTCATTGGACCAACACCGCCTGGAACAGGAGTGATGTATGAACATTTTGGCGATACTTCATCAAATTTTACGTCGCCAGTGAGTTTGAAACCAGTTTTCGTTTTGTCCGAAGGAACGCGTGTAGTACCTACGTCAATAATTGTAACACCATCTTTCACCATATCGGCAGTGAGAAATTCTGGTTTTCCAAGTGCTGCGATGATGATATCGGCTTCGCGACAAATTTCTTTCAAGTTTCGAGTGCGACTATGGCAAACAGTTACTGTCGCGTCAAGTCCTTTTTGCATCATAAGAGATGCCACGGGTTTGCCTACGATGTTGCTTCGTCCGATGACAACGCATTTTTTGCCAGCAGTTTCAATTTTATATCGTTTGATGAGTTCTACAATTCCCGAAGGTGTGGCAGAAACGTAGCACGGCAATCCTATTGACATACGACCTACATTGATAGGGTGAAATCCGTCAACATCTTTCTTGTAGTTGATAGCCTCTATAACTTTTTGCTCGGAAATGTGTTTTGGCAATGGAAGTTGCACAATGAAACCATCAATGTCGTCATCATTGTTGAGTTTGTCAATTTCTTTTAGCAATTCATCTTCGGTGATGCTTGTTTCAAAAGCCAATTTAGTAGATTTAAAACCTACTTGAGCACAAGATTTTACTTTGTGTGCCACGTATGTTTCGCTACCGCCATCGTGTCCTACAATGATGACTGCAAGGTGCGGTTGTTTAGCACCATTTGCCATCATATTTTTAACTTCTTCTGCTATTTCCGATTTAATAGTGTCGGCAATAAATTTTCCGTCAATTAGTTGCATATCGTTGATTCTGTAGTTTTTGTTTATTTGATTATTTGTATAAAGAAGGTTGGTTTATCTCATTTTCGCCAAATTGCCGAGATTCCCCATATTTCCAAACGGATTTTTGTGTTGGGTTACCATCTTCATCATTTTGCGTGTTTGGTCGAATTGTTTTATCAATCGGTTGACTTCTTGCATAGAAGTTCCGCTACCTTTGGCAATTCTTTCGCGTCGTTTTCCGTTGAGCAACGATGGATTTGAGCGCTCGGCAGGTGTCATTGAATAAATGATTGCTTCGATGCCTTTGAATGCGTTGTCATCAACATCAATGTCTTTCATCATTTTACCGATTCCAGGAATCATTCCAGCCAAATCTTTCAAATT
>DCHK01000018.1 GCA_002315615.1 Bacteroidales bacterium UBA1754
TTTTTTAGTGGACACTAATGTTATCATCTTAATAATGAATTAGCAGATTAGTAAATGAGCAAACTTTGATTTCTCTATTATTAATGTTAATTTTATACTGCCACAGCACCTTTAATATGCGGATGTGGGTCGTAATCTGTCAGTTCAAAATCTTCGTATTTGAAATCGAATATGCTCTTCACATTCGGATTGATGTTCATTTTCGGTAAATGGCGAGGTTCGCGCGTGAGTTGCAAATTCACTTGTTCCATATGGTTAGAGTAGATGTGCGCATCGCCAAGGGTATGTACAAACACGCCAGGTTTCAATCCAGTTACTTGTGCAATCATCATAGTGAAAAGTGCGTAACTTGCTATATTGAACGGAACGCCCAAAAACACATCGGCACTGCGTTGATACAACTGGCACGAAAGTTTGCCATCGTTCACATAAAACTGCATAAAACAATGGCAAGGGGGCAATGCCATAGCATCAATTTCGCCTGCGTTCCACGCAGAAATAATGAGTCGGCGACTTGTGGGGTTGTTCTTTATTTGATCTATCAGTTCTGATAGTTGATCGACACCACCAAAATTGCGCCATTGCTTGCCATACACAGGTCCGAGTTTTCCCCATTTCTCGGCAAAAGCATCACTCGCTTTTATTTTTTCGGCAAACTCTTCTATTGTCTCGCCTTGATAGTCAGCAGACTTTTTGTATGCGGCGTATGGCCAATCGTTCCAAATACGCACACCATTATCAACCAAATATTTGATATTCGTATCGCCTTTGATAAACCAAAGCAACTCGTAGATAATACTTTTCAAGTGCAACTTTTTGGTAGTGAGCAACGGAAATCCGTCTTCCAAATTGAATCGCATTTGATAACCAAAATATGATGTTGTGCCCGTTCCTGTACGGTCATCTTTTTTTGTACCGAAATCAAGAATCGTTTTACAAAGATCTAAATATTGACGCATATTTGATAATTATGAATTTTGAATTTTGAATTAGATGTGAGAAGCAAGAAACAAGAAGCGAGACTTTTTTTAACAATTTAACAATTTAACAATTTAACGCTAAACACTTAATACATATTGTACGTTGTTTTCAATACGCGAAACTCGGTTCGGCGATTTATTTGGTTGATGATTTCCTGTTGGTCTTGAGGTTTGCTCAAAACGTAGTTTTCATCAAGTACATCTCCCTCTTTCAAAAAGTTATATTGCTTAGCAAGATTTTTATCAACCACTACGGGTTGTTCCTCGCCATAACCTACAGGCGTAATTCTCTCCTTTTCAATTCCTGCATTGATAAGGTATTTCACCACTTCTTGCGCACGACGCTCAGATAGTAATTTGTTTGCCTCGTTGGTGCCTACCATATCTGTATGCGCACTGATTTCCATTGTTACGTTAGGATTGTCGTTGAGCAACTTTACAAGGTCTTTCAGTCCTGCTTCTGAATCACGCGTGAGTGTCCATTTTCCAAATTCGTAAAAGATATTGTTCACCTGAACTGGTTTGTTTATTGATGCCAACTGAATGGTCGGCTTAAACTGCTTTCCGTTTTCGAGTCCTACGGTTGAGAACGATTCTTTTCTGTTCAAATATCCACGACACGAAGCAAGCATCACATACTTTACGCCTTCTTTCAACTTATAGTCGAACGTTCCGTTCTTTTGCGATATCATTTTTACGTTTGTACCATCGTTGCCCACAATGCGAATGGTAACATCGGAAATTGGTTCGTGCTTAGAATCGACTACCACGCCTATCACTTCGTACACAACTTGTATTTCGTCGAATGTCCAAAGTTTGTCGTATGATTTTGACTCGCCACGATTTGAAGTAAAAAAGCCAGAATTGCCATTTGGCACAAATGCTATTCCAAAATCGTCGCCATTAGAATTGAACGGCAACTTCATATTTTCAACTTCCCATTTCCCATCGTCAGAAAGTGTGGCTTTGTAAAAATCCAATCCACCATAACCAAGATGACCATTTGACGAAAAATACAATTCTCCATTGTCGCGTACAAAAGGAAACATCTCGTCGCCCGCTGTATTTATCTCTGCACCAAGATTTTCTGGCAATGCCCATTTGCCATTTATTTCCTCTACACGCCAAATGTCTTTTCCTCCAAAACCACCTTCCATATCGGAAACAAAGTAAAGGTATTTCCCATCGGCAGAAAGTGCAGGATGCGCCACCATCAGTGTACTATCTGAAAGCACTTTCACCCTTTCGCCAGCACTCCATTTTGCACCAGAGCGTTTTGATAGATATATTTCGGCATTTTTGTCGGTCTCTACAGCCGATTGGCAACGTGTGAAATACATTGATTTTCCGTCGGCAGAAAAAGAAACAGTTCCTTCATCGTGGTTGGTATTCATATCACCCTCTACAGGTTCGGCAGTCTCCCATTTGCCCGACACATTTTTGCGTGCCATAAAAATATCGTTGTTGCGCAAACCTGTTACTGCACTCGATTTTCCACCCGTATCTTCATTTTCGCGCGTCGAGTTAAAATAGACCACATCGGCATCGGCAGGGAATGCTGGACAAAATTCCGACGACTTTTTGGTATTCAATTCGTCACATTTCTTTGCTGTGTAATACTGACGCCCTTTGTTCCACTCTTGCAGACTGTCGCACGACTCTACACCATTCTTTCCACGAATATCGTTAGGTGCCAATTGCGCGTAAATCTCGTAATTCTTTTTGGCTTCGGCATATTTTTTATTTCTACGTTGTGCATCAGCCAAACGAAGATATGCTGTAGAATCTGTAGATTT
>DCHK01000020.1 GCA_002315615.1 Bacteroidales bacterium UBA1754
GAAGATGTTGCTAAAGGGGCACGCATTTCGCAAAAGAAGTAAAGGGAAAGACTTAGAGATAAATCATATTTATAATTTCATTAACAGATTTACATATAAGAAATAACATTTAATTAACATATTAATCATAGCGTTTGCTATTTGTTCGAGTAAACTGAAACGTAGGAAATTTCAAATACATACCGAGAACAGATTGTGGATGTTCACAATGTGGGCATTCTTGTCTGTATGTATCGGTTTCCTACGACCGCAGTTTTGGGCAAGTTTGCCCACATTCTGTGTTCGTAGGGAACAAGTGACAGACGCAGAAAAGTCAAATGCGTATGGTACAAATTCCACAAGACATTGTTTTGCAAGGGGATTCGATAGAAATACTATCTTCCTTGCCAGAAAAGTCAATCGATTTAATTTTTGCAGATCCTCCGTATAACATGCAAACAGAGGGTGAATTGCTAAGAACCAATGGAACTGCATTTGACGGAGTGACAGACCATTGGGACAAATTCGATTCTCTCGCAGATTATGACAATTTCTGCAAGAAATGGCTATCCGAGTGTAAGCGAATACTTAAAGATGATGGATCCATCTGGGTTATTGGTTCTTTTCAAAACATCTATAGGTTGGGATACATTATGCAAGATCTTGGTTTTTGGATTCTTAATGATGTAATCTGGTCTAAACCGAATGCTGTCCCGAATTTTAGTGGCACAAGGTTTCAAAATTCACACGAAACTTTAATTTGGTGTTCTAAAAAGAAAGGTAGTAAGTATTGTTTTAACTACAAAACGATGAAACATCTCAACGGAGACAAACAAATGAAAAGTGTTTGGGATATAAGCATTTGTATTGGGAATGAACGACTTAAAGGTGAAGATGGTAAGAAGGTTCATTCGACACAAAAGCCAGAGCATTTACTTTATAATATCATTATTTCTTCATCATCTAAAGGAGATTTGGTTTTAGACCCTTTCTTTGGAACAGGGACAACTGGAGCTGTCGCAAAAAGATTAGGTCGCCATTACATTGGTATTGAGAGAGAAATAAAATACATAAAAGCTGCAGAAAAACGTATAGCCAATATTCAAACAGAAACTTCTGACTTATCAGAAAATGCTTTTGATGTAAAACCTCCAAAATTTTCAATAAGGGAACTTATTTCATTAGGATTCCTTTCCGTTAATCAGAAATTATTCAGCAAAGACAAAAAACACTATGCCATCATTTGTGAAAACGGATATGTTAAAGATGAGGAGAATTCAATATTGTCCATACATAAAATGTCCGCTAAGTTTCTAAATCGATCAAACAATAATGGATGGGATTATTTTTGGTGCGAATATCAAGGTAATTTTGTATCAATTGACTCTTTAAGATACTTGGCAAAGGAGAAAGGAGGCAACTTATGATTCTTGATTATTCATACTTCCAAAAAAGCCTAAATAATAAGTTGTTTGAGGAAAGCTATAGCGATTTGATAAAAAAAATCGCAGAGAATCCAGACCGATTTATTGGCATATTCAGACCAACAAAACCCAAGACAAAATTGATCCAAAATATTACACAATCGCATGAAATTCGTTTTGGAGATGCATTGGAATATATTTTTGAGCGTTATTTTGAAGCTGAAAAATTCACCCTGTTAACAAAACGTTTCAAATACGACAAAGATAAAGAATTAAGTATTGACCAATTATTTTCCAAAGGAAACACTATCTACATGATTGAGCAAAAAGTGCGTGATGACCATGATAGTACTAAAAAAGTTGGTCAATTTGGAAATTTTGAGGTAAAATATTATGCTTTAACAAATATATATCCAAGTAAAGAAATTATTCCGATCATGTGGTTTATAGATGATTCACTTGTTAAAAATAAAAAATACTATCAAGAACAAATGAATCGAATGGGAGTTGATTATCAATGTACACCTTATTTGTTTTATGGAGAACAAATGTTTGATGGATATGGAGGTATTAAGGATTTTAGAAAAGAAATATGGCAAGAAACTATAGAATACCTTGAAAAATGGAAAGAGACATTACCTGATATGCCTGAAATAAACTTTGATTTACATGCAGAAGATGTATTTGATGAGATTAAGAATTTAGCACCTAAAATTTACAGAAATCTATTTGAAAACAAAGATATTATTGATCAAATCTTCCCTATTTTATTTCCTCAAAAGAAAGTTTTAAATATGTTATTAAAATATTTTAACAATAACTATAAACCTATATATTATACCCTGAGTAAACGATTAGAAGAAATAATTGGCGAAAATCAATTGACAAAAGATTATATCAATAATAAAAAAACTGCCACAGAGCCTGCAGTAAACTTTGAGACGTCAACACAATTACCTTGCGCAGCAGAGTTGTAGTTGTTAACTTTGCCAATTTTATTCGATGAAATCTAAGAAATTGTCTCTATTTACGATATTGAAAGTTGCATCGGGATATGCTTCGGCAAACGCTTTGGGAGCCTTAGGATTTTTCTTTCCCGATTTCATTTCGAATGCCACAAGTTGTGCGTTTTCTGCCTCTATCAAGTCAATTTCTTGCTGGTCGTAAGTACGCCAAAAATATAGATTTCTATTGCTCAAGCAGTTGTGTTTCAATTTCATTCGCTCGCTGATAATGAAATTCTCCCACAATGCGCCTTGCTCTATGCTTGATCGCTCGCTAAACGGACGGAAATCGTTGATTACTGCATTACGTATTCCTGTATCTTGAAAATACCATTTAGAAGATTTGGTTATTTCCTTGCGTAAGTTTTTAGAATACCCACCAATACTATACAGCACAAAAACCTTTTGTAAGAGGTCAAGATAACGATCTACGGTATTTCTACTCAGAGCAAGTTGTTTGCCGAGTTCATCAATGGAAACTTCGCTGCCTACCTGATAGGCAATGAGGCGCAATAAATCGTGTAGTTTTTGTGCATTTTTTACCCCGTCAATTGCCAATATGTCCTTCAACAAATAGGAATCAACAATATCCGTCAAATAACGAGCTTGCTCAGCGGCAGACTCTATACTTGTTAATTCGGGGTAACAGCCATAAACTAAATGTTTATCAATATTCGTGATGGTTTCGTAAACTGTTTGCTGTTTACTCAACTCTGCAATAGATAATGGCGTCAGCATAAATCGAGTACAACGTCCCACTAATGGTTCTCCCGCCTGATTTTGCAAGTCGAACGATGAAGAACCTGTAGCAATGATTGCCAAATTAGGTACTTCATCTACCATCAATTTAAGTTTCATACCAATATCAGGTATATGTTGTGCCTCATCTATCGCCAACAATTCTATGCCAGAAAATAATCTTCTGTAGTTACTAATAGATTTATCGGCAATCATACGTATGGTATCGGCACTTTCACCGTTCAACAGTAATTTTTTCCCCGTATATTCATCAAGAATTTCGTGCAACAGCAACGTTTTTCCAACTCGGCGTGCTCCATAAATAAGCATCACTTTTTGTGGCTTTATTCTGTCAACTATCTGTTGTTTTAGTGCTCTTTCTATTGCCATAATCGTTATTTTATTGTATATCAGTTGCAAATGTATAGTTTTTTATTTTACAAACAAACAAAAAACCTAAATTCCTTCAGTTGCACTGAAAGAATTTACCTAAATTCATTCAGTTGTGTTGAACGAATTTGGCTAAATTACTTCAGTTGAGTGTACGCAATAATAGAAAAATCAGATAAAAATTGGATTGCTTTGAGTTATTGCGTACTTTTATGTCAAATTAAAGATTTTCAATGAAAAAGGCAATTGTATTTTTATTCGTGCTGGTTCCTATATTATCGGCGTGTACAAGCAAAAAGAAATATCACTTTGACGAGGGCGAGATATTTCACACCTATTATCACATTAAATATGAGGCAGAACAGAATTTGTCCGACGCAATTATGTCTGAATTCAACAAATTCAATGCTTCGCTCAATCCTTTTCAAGAAAATTCTGTCATTTACAATGTGAATAATAACATTGATGTTGAGGTGGATTCTTTTTTCACTCAAGTTTTTACTCGAAGTGAAGAAATCGCCCATTTCACCGAAGGAATGTTCGATATTACTTGTGCTCCGCTTGTCAATCTTTGGGGCTTTGGATTTGAAAATCTTGGCAAGGTTGATAGTGCCACCGTCGATAGTCTGTGCAAATTTGTTGGTTATCAAAAAGTTCGACTTGCAGGCGACCGCATTCAAAAAGACGACCCACGATTGAAACTAAATATGTCTGCCATAGCAAAGGGTTATGCAGTGGATGTAATTTGCCGTTTGCTCGAACGCAATGGCGTTGAAAATTATATGTGCGAAATTGGTGGAGAAGTTCGCACAAAGGGCGTAAATCCGCAAGGCGAAGTTTGGATGATTGGTATCAATAAACCTATTGATGATAGCACGGGTACTGTTTCTGAACTTCAGGCAAAACTCCCACTCGAAAATATGGCGATGGCAACGTCGGGCAATTATCGTAACTTCTATTATGGTGAAAATGGTAAAAAATACGCGCACACCATCAATCCCAAAACTGGATATCCTGCCGAGCAAAACATTTTGAGCGCCACCGTAATCGCTCCAGATTGTATGACTGCCGATGCTCTTGCTACCGCATTTATGACAATGGGAACGGAACAAACAAAGCCCTTGCTCAATAAGTTGCCAAATGTTATGGCATACCTAATTTATACCGATGAAATGGGGAATATTTCGGAATTTGTAAGTGATGATTTGAAAGAAATAATCATCGAAAAATAGTTAAATTTCCTTCAACCATTTTCTGTAACCTACAACTGCCAAAATGCTATATAGCGCATAAAGCGTAGCGGTAATGGGAATGCCTTTGTAAATGTACAAACCCACCGTAACGACATCTATCACCAACCAAACGAGCCATTGTTCCACAAATTTTTGTGCCAACATCCACATTGCTATGATGCTTAATGCGGTAGTAAAACTATCGGCAAAAGGGACTGTACTATTTGTAAATGTTATGAGCAACCAATAAATAATTACGTGCAAAATTGCATAGATAGGAATTAACAAAATGGCACATTTCATCGGTGTTTTTTGTATGTTTACGGTTTTGCCATCAGACTTTTTGTTTTTCCAAACTATCCACCCATAAAGACCTGCCAAAACATAGTATCCGTTCATTGCGCAATCGGCATAAAGACCTGATTTATAATACAACACGCCGTGTACAATGGGCATAATAAGTCCAACCAACCACAACCAAATGTTTGCCTTGTACTCCAAATACAAATAAAGCAAACCTAAAACAACACCGATTATTTGAAGAAGAAGCATAATAATTAGTCAATTAGTAAATGTGAAAATTAGCAAATTATGATTACACGAAATGTCTTAAAAATTTATTGTTACATTACTCAAAGCATAGATACCCGCTTGCGGAAACCAATAGATTTCATCGTATCTTTTGCCACTTTTAATGTACGAACTTGCAAAGGCATTACTGCAATATTTAGTGTTGAAAATATTGTTTACACTCACACCAAAACGAATTTTACTTTCCGATTTTAAATTGAGCGTGTAAGAAAGTTCTATCTGCGAAATGCAATAATTTGGCATTTTCAAATTTTCGTTACTACTGTTTGTAATGTATTGTTCACCAACATATTGAGTACGCCAAATGCCACAAAATCCGTGTGTGTGGAAATTGGCATACGCTTGCCACAATAATGACGGCGAATAAGACAAATCTGCATTCCCAATGAAAATTTCATCTGTAAGGTACGTATCTTCGTTATACACTTGTTCGGTATAATCAAGTACGCGATTTTGACTTAATGTAATATTTCCGCCAACCGAAAGCCACTTAAGCGGACGCACTTCTGTTTGCAGTTCCGCACCACGACGAAAACTTTTGTCAACATTGCAATAAAGTGCTTCGTAAGTGTCAGGGTTTTGTGCTCCCGTGAGTATAAGTTGGTCTTTGTACCACATATAATACAAATTTGCACCAAGCGAAACGTGTTCATTTCTAAGTTTATAGCCCATTTCAAAATCGAGCATACGTTCAGGCAATGGTTCTTCGCCTTCTACCGCATTCACAAAATCTTTGCGTGTAGGTTCGTTATTTGCGTAAGCAAGAGATGCATAAACATCGTTATGAACATTTATCTGCCAATTAAAACCAATTTTAGGATTCAAAAAATTAAATTTTTCATTGAAAGAAAGTTGTTGCATTTTTTCTGTTGCATAATTATAAACATCGTCTTCGCCAAAAATACGCTGATTTACGAAACGATACTGCAAATCGGCACTTACAAAGAATTTTTTCACCACTTTCAAATTCATTTTCGCAAACGCACTGCCCTCGTGTTTGTACGAATTATTGCGATAATACTCGAAATTTTCATAAAAATTAACGGCATCTTTCACTGCAATTACATCGCCAAAATGCTCGCTTCCATAACTATTCCAAGACAAACCCAAGTTGAGCGACAAGTTTTTTGTGTTGTACGAAGCACTCGAAATCACTCCACCAAAATGACTTAACATAGATTTCTGTCGTTCCAAATTACTTTTTTTCAATGCGTTACCATCTTTGTCGATAAGTCCAGAAATCATATAAGTGTAAAGAGATTTGTTGTTTTTATACTGATTGTAATAACCATTTCCGTAGGTATAATGCAGAGTTGTAGTCATTTCCCATTCGTCAGAAAGACGATTGCTCATCGAAAGATGATTATTTATTTGCAAATAATGGTCTTTTTGGTCGTCATAAAATCCTACTACATTTCCATCCTTATCTTGAATCTCGCCACAAGGATTGTATCTGCGATTTTTCGCCATTTCATCGGAAGAAATTCCATCCCAAGCATTGTAAGTGCTTTCTGTTCCACCAAACGATAGCAGAGTTAACTTTGTGTTGCCAGAATGGTATTTCGTTTGCAACATATACGAACCCATATCGGCTGTTGCACGCTCCATATAACCATCGGAATAGATGTGAGACAAACGACCATCAATAGTCCAATGGTTTTTCAGCAACCCCGACGAAAGTCCAACCGACTCTTTGTTTGTATTGAACGAACCATACGAAAGACTTGCATTACCACCAAATTTAATAGGCGAACTAATAGAATTGATATGAATGGCACCACCAAAAGCACCACTTCCAACGGTAGAAGTTCCCACACCGCGTTGCACTTGTATTTCGTCTGATGAAGAAATAAGGTCGGGCGTATCTACCCAGTACATTTTATGACTATCAGATTCGTTCATCGGAACGCCATTCATCGTTACACTTATACGAGTGCCATCATAGCCACGCAAACGCAAATCGGTATAACCAATGCCTGCACCAGCATCTGATGTTGCCACTACAGAAGGAGTAGTTTGCAAAAGATACGGAACATCTTGCCCGTCACTTTTTTCTTGTAAATCTTCTAATGACAAATTGGTGTAAGCCAAAGGCGTATGGTAAGTAGCACGATTGGCATTCACCTCGACCTCCGACAGTTGATAAACAGAAACGACTTCGTCTTCTTGTGCCGTAATTCCTTGTGATGCAACAAACAACATCAAGGTTGCAAAAATCTCTTTTTTCATACTTTTGTTTTTTTATGGGCATAAAAAAACGCCCAATTGTTATACAAAAGGGTGTCATCTCAATTCCCGGTGTCAGCATTATCCGTATCCGGTTCAATGGGTATAATCTCAGCCATAAAGTAGGCACCCCGTTATTTTTCGTTGCAAAATTATTATTTTTTTCGCAACTTTTATACTCTTCTTGGTATTTTATTTTCAATAATTTTGTACATTTGAAAACTCAAATAAAAAAAGAGGGAAATGGCGCGGACCGAAATTGCAACTTTAGGGGAATTTGGACTTATTGAACATCTTACCAAACAAATTTCAATAAAAAACTCATCTACGAAAAAAGGGATTGGCGACGATTGTGCCGTTCTCGATTATTCTGGCAAAAAAACATTGGTTACAACAGATTTGTTGCTCGAAGGCATTCACTTCGATTTGACTTATATGCCACTAAAACACTTGGGATATAAATCAGCCATTGTGAATTTTTCTGATGTTTATGCTATGAACGGGCAACCGAAACAAATAACTGTTTCGCTTGGCATTTCAAAACGCTTTTCGGTAGAAGATATCGAAGAAATTTATAGCGGCATTCAATTGGCTTGCGACAAATATGGCGTCGATCTTGTAGGTGGCGACACCACTTCGTCGCTCACTGGACTGATGATTTCCATCACCTGCATTGGCGAAGGCGAAGAGGGGAAAATTGTTTATAGAAACACCGCAAAAAATACCGATTTAATTTGCGTGAGTGGCGACCTTGGTGCTGCTTATATGGGACTGCAACTGCTTGAACGCGAAAAATGCGTTTTGGCTACATCGTCCGATGTTCAACCCGACTTTGCGGGAAAAGAATATATACTTGAGCGCCAACTGAAACCCGAAGCACGAAAAGACATCATTGAGATTTTGGCAAAGAAAAATATCTTACCAACTTCAATGATTGACATTTCTGACGGACTTTCGTCGGAAATAATGCACATCTGCAAAGAGAGCAACGTTGGTTGTCGCATTTACGAAGACAAACTACCAATTGACTACGTAACTGCTTCGATGGCAGAAGAATTTAATATGAATTTAGCCACAGCGGCGCTCAACGGAGGCGAAGATTACGAATTACTTTTCACTGTGCCACTCGACCAATACGAAACTGTTTCAAAAATTCCCGAAATAAGAATTATTGGACACATTACCGAACCAAAATTCGGCACACTGCTCGTTACACGCGACGGACAAGAATTTACACTCAAAGCACAAGGTTGGGTACATTGCAAATGATTCAAATTAACAATAAAATATACGCATACAAATGAAAGACCTTTCAGAACTAAAAATCGCTATCTGCAACGACCACGCAGGTTTCGAAATGAAAAATTATGTAGTGGAAAATCTATCGCCTAAAGTTGCCGAAGTAAAAGACTTTGGTTGCTATTCGACCGATAGTTGCGACTACCCAGACTTTGCGCACGCAATGGCTGCCGAAGTAGAAAAAGGAAACTACGATTTTGGAATTGCTATTTGCGGAACAGGCAACGGCATAAATATGACTGCCAATAAGCATCAAGGCATTCGCTCGGCACTATGTTGGCGCGAGGAATTGGCAACTCTTGCTCGCCAACACAACAATGCTAACGTGATAGCAATGCCAGGCAGATTCATTCCAAACGAACTTGGATTGAAATTGGTAGAATTGTTTTTGACAACTGATTTTGAAGGCGGTCGTCATCAACGCAGAATTGATAAAATTAAACTTTAAATCTATAACTATATTTAACATTTATTACAATGGAAAACGAAAAAAAAGAAGAAATTTACAGCAATAAAATATTGTGCGGAAGTCGCACTTACTTCTTTGATGTAAAGCAAACAAGAAAAGGTGATTATTATTTCAAAATTTCTGAAAAAAGAAAAATGGGCGAAACAATTGAAACTCACCAATTGATGATTTTCAATGAAGACATCGACAAATTTGCCGAAGCATTCCAAAGAACACTTGAAGAACTTCGCAAAGTTGCTCCAGAACCAACACGCCGTTTTTCAAACGAACGTACAAGTTTCGAAAGATTCGGAGGAAATAACAATTACGAAAACCGCGATAGTTTCCGTACATCTTGGTCGTTTGACGAAATTGAACGTCTCCGTGAACTTTGGGAACAAGGTAAAACAGAAGAAGAAATTGCAGAAACACTTGGTCGCCCGGTAGGAGCAATCGTTTCGCAAGCACGCAAAATGAACCTTACAAAAGAAGGTTAGTATTACAATTATTTAATTACCTAATTGTTTAATTTCTAATAATATAGGATTAAATGATTGGGTAATTGGTTAATTAAACTATTGATACAATGACTTTTCACAAGAAATTTACCAAAGATGCCGACAAAATTGCTTTCAACCGCAAACATCGACAGACAATCAATTTCAACATCTCGAAATACGATGCGGCTGTAGCACGAGGTCGTGCCAGATATGCCGACTTGCAAGAAGCACGTTCGCGCGCAGCATATCTCAAACGGTTGATGTTGAGCAATTGGGATGAATATCTTAAGATGTTCGAAGAAAAGGCTACTGCCAACGGCATCACAGTTCTTTGGGCAAAAGACAATACGCAAGCCATTGAGTATGTGTCTGAAATTTTGCGCGAGAACGAAGCAAAACTCTTGGTGAAAAGTAAATCGATGACTACCGAAGAAATAGAACTCAATCCTGCAGCAAACGCTTGCGGATGTGAGTCGGTAGAAACCGATTTGGGCGAATTTATCGTACAATTGGCTGGCGAACGACCATACCATATTGTTACCCCAGCAATGCACAAATCTCGTGCTGATATTGGCAAACTTTTCCACGAGAAATTTGGCATTTCCGAAGATACTTCTGCACAAGAAATGAGCGTTTATGTGCGTGGCGTTCTTCGCAAAAAATACACTTCTGCCGATGTCGGTGTGACGGGCGCTAATTTTATAGTAGCCGATGTGGGTGGCGTAGCAGTTACCGAAAACGAAGGAAATGGTGTGATGTCAACATCTTTTCCTAAGGTTCACATAGCCATTGCAGGCATTGAAAAAGTAATTCCTTCGATGGAATATCTTGGTATGTTTTGGCCACTTTTGGCTTGTATGGGAACTGGGCAACAAATTACAGCATACAACACCATTTTCACTGGTCCACGAAAAGGAAATGAGGTAGATGGTCCTGAAAAAATGTACGTCATTTTGCTCGACAACAAACGTACCGAACTATATGCTGACAATGATTGCTTCGAGGCACTTTCGTGTATGCGATGTGGTGCTTGTCTCAATGCTTGCCCTGTGTACAAAACTATTGGTGGATATACTTACAATGCAACTTATAGCGGTCCAATCGGTTCGGTCATAACTCCTTTCTACAAAGGTTTCAAAGAGTTTGGACATCTTTCGTCGGCGTGCAGTTTGTGTGGCGCTTGTGCGGCAGTTTGTCCTGTAAAAATTCCGCTCAACAATTTGATGCTCGAAAATCGCAGAAAATCAGTCGAAAAAGGATTGCGTCCTACAGCAGAAAAAATAGCGATAAAAGGATTTGAAAAAATTGCTCAAAGTCGTACAATGTTCAACTTGCCAAGCGCACTGAAAAATATCGCTTTCGTACCTTTTAATTATACTATGTGGGGACCGTATCGCAATATGCCGAAATTCAAAAAATCGTTTACGCAACGATACAAGAATAAATAGGCAATGAAAGATTTGTTCTTTTTCTCCAAGTCTCAACGAATTGGAATTTGCATCTTATTGGTTATCATTTTGGCGTGTATTTTGATTATAAAATTCGCACCAAAAGTTGCTACTGACGGTGAAAATAGTGATGCTTTTGAACAAGAAGTTGCTAATTTTCGCAATAGTTTGAAAGACAAAGAAAAAGACAAAACATCGGTTGCAACCGAAAAAACCAACATCGAAATTGAATACTTCAAATTTGACCCCAACACATTAGACTCAGCAAGTTTTGTGTCGCTTGGGTTGAAACCATATATTGCTCACAATATTTGCAAATATCGCGAAAAAGGCGGAAAATTCCGCACTGCAAACGATTTTGGTAAGATTTACGGCATCAGCGAATCACAATTTGAGATGTTGAAACCATACATTGCGATAAAAGAAACAAACACAGAAAAGCAGTATCAAAAACCAGATACTGCCCAAACAAAACAGGAAGCAAGGAAAGACAAACTGTATGTGAAATACGAAAAGCGCGAAAAATTACCTGCTGGATATTTAATAAAAATTAACACTGCGGACACCACAGAGTTAAAATTATTGCCAGGAATTGGCAGTTATTATGCGAAGAAAATAGTATACAAACGAAACAAATTGGGAGGTTTCTATAGTGAAAATCAATTGCTAGAGGTGTTGGACAACGAGCAATTGGGGAAAATTAAACCTTACTTAGAATTTGACCTTAACGCCATTCGCAAAATAAAAGTAAATACCGCCAGCGTTGAGCGACTTATGTCGCACCCATACATCAATTTTTACATCGCAAAATCCATCTACGAAAAACGAAAAGCAAAAAAGAAACTCACATCAACCAGCGATTTACAAGGATTGCCCGACATTGATGACACTACTTTGCAGAAAATTGCACCTTATTTGAGTTTTGAGTAAAAAACAAAAGAAAATGAATTCCGTAATTTCCACAACAGCAGATGGTTCGAGCACGCTTTTTGTACCAGAAATTGACGAGTGCTACCACTCTACAAATGGTGCCATACAAGAAAGCGAATACATTTTTTTAGAACGCGCTTTACGTCATCGAAATGCCGAAAATGCAGAAATACTCGAAATCGGTTTTGGTACGGGACTCAATGCGTTTCTCACACTTTTGGAAGTCGAAAAAACGGAGAAAAACGTTCATTTTACAACTATCGAATTATATCCAATTTCGGCAGAAACGGCACAGCAACTGAATTTTGCCAAAATGACAGCACCCGAAATGGAAAGTACATTTTGTGACTTGCACCAATGCAAATGGAACGAAAAAGTCAAAATAACGCCACATTTTTCCATTACAAAAATTTTGGCTGACTTCACAAAGCATCATTTTACACAAAAATTTGATGTGATTTATTTCGACGCATTTTCGCCCGAAAAACAACCCGAAATGTGGAATGAAGAAATTTTTGAGAACTTGTACAATGCTTGCAACGATGGTGCCGTACTCACCACTTATTGTGCCAAAGGAATAGTGCGCCGTGCAATGCAAAAGGCAGGTTTCAAAGTGGAGCGTCTGCAGGGTCCTCCAGGCAAAAGAGAGATATTAAGAGCAACAAAATAATGTGCTATTTCAAATTTGCAAAATAATCTTTACCTTTGATTGCATCTTAAACAAAAGAAAAATGGGAAACATTACCGTCTTCATAATCGTAATCGGCATACTCGTCGTCAAATCAATAGTCGGCAGTAAGTCGGCGCAAAAAGAAACGAAAAAAGGCACTTATAATGCGCCCACGGCAGAACCTATTCAAAGTGTAGAAACTGCAAAACCCAAGCCAAAGAAAAACAACATTTTCCTTAACGAAGAAGAAAAAATTGGCAGAAGAACTTCCAATATAGGTACCGACACAAAAATTGAAAGCGACATTCGTACTGAAGAACAACATCAGGAATACAATTTGCAAGATGCCGAAGAAATGAAACGCGCCATCATTTATAGCGAAATTTTGAATAGAAAATACTAATAAGAGTGAGAAATTAGAAATTAGGAGTGAGGAGTGAAGATAATTAAGAATTTTGAATTGGAAATAAATAAGCAAATAAACAGTTAAACACTGAACGATTAAACATTAAACACTTTTTCGAGAGAGAAAAAACGAATAATTTTTTTTGTTATTGAAATTTTAATATCTTTGCAATGAAATAAAAACAAAAGACCTCTTGCTAAAGCAAATTGGTTTTGGAAGTTCTGGCGATAAGTCAGACCTTTTATTTTTGTAATTTTCAAAAATAGGAACAATAAATTATTTTAGTATATAACTTTTTATAAATAAAAGAATTATGGCACATTACATGACAGAAGAAGGGTACAAAAAAGTACTGGAAGAACTTCAATATCTTGAATCTGTTGAACGACCAAAAATTTCGAAACAAATAGCCGAAGCACGCGACAAAGGCGACCTTTCGGAAAATGCAGAATACGATGCAGCAAAAGAGGCACAGGGTATGCTCGAAATGAAAATTTCGCAAATGAAAGATATGATTGCCAGTGCACGCGTAATCGACGAAAGCAAACTTTCGATTGATAGTGTTCAGTTGCTCAATAAAGTTACAATTAAAAATGTAGCAAACGGACAGACAATGACTTACACTATTGTATCTGAAAACGAAGCGAACCTAAAAGAACGTAAATTGGCTATCAACACTCCAATTGCAAAAGGACTTATTGGCAAAAAAGTGGGCGAAAAAGCAGAAATTACTGTTCCGACTGGTAAAATGATTTTCGAAATTGTAGAAATTTCAATCTAACTCGTTATGGCAACAATTTTCACAAAAATCGTCAACGGTGAAATTCCTTGCTACAAAGTGGCTGAAGACGAAAACTATTTTGCATTTCTCGACATCAATCCAGTAGCAAAGGGGCATACACTTGTAATACCAAAAGTTGAGGACGATTATATTTTCAATCTTGACGATGAAACATACGTAGGACTTCATCGTTTTGCAAAACGTGTGGCTTTGGCACTCGAAAAAGCAGTTCCTTGCAAACGAATTGGCGAAGTCGTTTTAGGGCTCGAAGTTCCTCATACGCACATTCATCTTATTCCGCTCAATCAAGAATCTGACGTAGATTTCAAAAAGCCAAAACTGAAACTCTCCGACGAAGAAATGAAACAAATTGCGGAAAGCATAGCAAAGAATTTCTAAAAACAAATACACTTATAGAATAAGGTACAAATTTAATGTTTGTGCCTTATTTTTTTTATTGCTGTTCAGTAAACATTTTTCACAACAAAAAAAAGACTGAAACTCACACGAGCTTCAGTCTTGTATTATTCGATGCTTGAAATCTACTTTATCACAACACAATATTCACAATTTTGCCTGGAACGACAATCACTTTTTTCGGTGCTGCGCCATTGGTAAATTTTTGTGTCTGCTCGTTGGCAAGTGCAGTTTTTTCTACTTCTTCTTTGCTCATATCGGCTGGCAATTCCAATGTAAAACGCACTTTACCATTGAACGAAATCGGATATTTTACAAAGTTTTCTACCAAATATTTCTCATCGAATGTAGGGAATGTAGCATCGCAAACCGATGTGCTATTTCCCAATAGGTGCCAAAGTTCTTCGGTAATGTGTGGTGCGAATGGCGACAAAATTATCACTAACGGTTCAAGTATTTGACGTTTGTTGCATTTGCCGAGTTCGTTGGCGCAAATCATAAATGCCGAAATAGATGTGTTGAATGAGAAATTCTCAATATCAAACGTAACTTTTTTGATGGTTTTGTGCAGTGTTTTCAACTCTTCGGCAGAAGGAGCATCATTGCTTACGCAGAAATTGCCGTTAGCATCGAAAAACAACGCCCAGAAGCGACGTAAGAAGCGATATACGCCATCGATACCTTTGGTGTCCCAAGGTTTTGATTGCTCAACTGGTCCCAAAAACATTTCGTACATACGCAGTGTGTCGGCACCGTTGGTTTCTACTATCAAGTCGGGATTTACTACATTATACATCGACTTTGACATTTTTTCTACTGCCCAACCGCAAACGTATTTACCATCTTCGAGGATAAATTCTGCATTGTTATACTCTGGTCGCCAAGTGCGGAATGCTTCTATATCGAGCACATCATTTTTCACAATGTTCACATCTACGTGAATTGGTGTTACGTCGTATTGGTCTTTCAGTCCAAGAGAGACAAATGTATTAGTGTCTTTTATACGATATACAAAGTTTGAGCGACCTTGAATCATACCTTGGTTGACCAATTTTTGGAATGGTTCTTCTTTTTTAGAAACGCCAATGTCGAACAAGAATTTATTCCAAAAACGTGAATATATAAGGTGTCCTGTAGCGTGTTCAGAACCTCCTACGTACAAATCTACATTTTGCCAATATGCTGAAGCATCTTCAGACAAAAGTGCTTTGTCGTTGCGTGGGTCCATATAGCGCAAATAGTAAGCCGATGAACCTGCAAAACCTGGCATTGTGTAAAGTTCTATTGGGAAAATTGTTTTTTCATTAACCAACGATTTATCTACTACTTTGCGATTTTCTTCGTCCCAAGCCCATACTTGTGCGTTGCCGAGTGGAGGTTCGCCTGTTTCGGTTGGCAAAAATTTATCTACTTCTGGCAATTCTATTGGCAAACATTCTTCGGGAATCATTGTCGGAATGCCGTTTTTGTAATATACAGGGAATGGCTCGCCCCAGTAACGTTGACGCGAGAAAATGGCATCGCGCAGACGGAAATTTACTTTCACACGTCCGAGGTTGTGCTCAGACACAAATTTCTTGGTTGCCGCAATGGCTTCTTTTATGGTAAGTCCGTTGAGGGTGAACCCATCTATTGCTGATTTGCCTGCCATAGGCGAGTTCATCACGATACCTTCTTTGGCATCATAACTTTCTTCGCTCACATCGGCACCTTCTATAAGTGGAATAATTGGCAAATTGAAATGTTTTGCGAAAGCGTAGTCGCGACTGTCGTGTGCAGGCACTGCCATAATGGCTCCTGTACCATAACCAGCCAACACATATTCTGCTATGTAAATTGGACATTTTTCGCCAGTGATAGGATTTACGCCGTATGCGCCCGAGAAAACTCCCGTCACTGTGTGGTCTATCATACGTTCGCGCTCGGTGCGTCCTTTCACGTATTTCACGTACTCGTCAACTGCGGCACGTTGGTCGGCAGTTGTAACTTTATCGACCAATTCGCTTTCGGGTGCAAGTACAAAGAATGTAACGCCAAACATCGTGTCGGCACGTGTGGTAAATATGGTGAAATCTACATCTTGGTCAGCCACTTTGATAAGCACTTCGGTACCTTCGGAGCGACCTATCCAGTTTTTTTGTGTCTCTTTTATCGATTCGCTCCACTGAATAGTGTCCAAACCATCGAGCAGGCGTTGTGCGTATGCACTCACGCGCAAACACCACTGACGCATCTTTTTCTGCTCTACAGGGAACCCCCCGCGCACACTCACACCGTCCACCACTTCGTCGTTGGCAAGCACAGTGCCGAGTTTCGGACACCAGTTCACCATAGTTTCGCCCATAAAGGCGATGCGGTAGTTCATCAACACATCGTTGCGTTTCTTTTCGTCCCAAGAGTTCCATTCTGCAGCAGAAAATTCAAGATGTTCAGTTTCTGCAATGTCCCAATCACCACTTCCTTCTTTTTCAAAATGTGCAATAAGAATATCAATAGGGAATGCTTTTTGCTCTTTGTTGCAGAAGAACGAGTTGAACATTTTTTGAAATGCCCATTGTGTCCATTTGTAATAAATAGGTTCGCAAGTGCGCACTTCTCTGTCCCAGTCGAAGCAGAATCCAATTTTGTCCAATTGCTCGCGGTAGCGATTGATGTTTGCTTTGGTGGTTACTTCGGGGTGTTGTCCTGTTTGAATAGCATATTGTTCGGCAGGCAAACCGTAAGAGTCGTAACCCATTGGATGAAGCACATTGTAGCCACACAGACGTTTGTAGCGTGCGAAAATATCGCTGGCAATGTAGCCGAGTGGATGTCCTACGTGCAATCCTGCTCCCGAAGGATAGGGGAACATATCCAACACATAAAACTTTGGTTTTTGGTTAATTTCGGCTTTGTAAGTCTTGTTTTCTGCCCAATACTTTTGCCATTTCTGTTCTATCTCACGAAAATTGTATTCCATTTATATAATGTTTTTTATTAAATTCTTAATCAAACTACAAAGATAGGAAAAAGAAGTAAGAAACGAGAAACAAGAAGTTAAGATTTGCGGTAATAAGAATTTTTCCTTTGGTACAGGTGTGCTACCTCTTCGTTATTGCTTCGCTACTTTTTCGTATTGCTTCCAGTATGACTCCAGTGTGAGTCCAGTGAAACTCCAGTGATTGACTGGAAACATAATGGAGCAATTCTGTAAATTTTCGGCTATTATGACGAATGTCAAGCGGACGGGTAGCAGATATGTAGCGAAAGTCTATGCTATATGTTGGCAACCTTTGTGCGATTTTGCACAAAAGAAACTGAAGAATAGGCGAAAAATCAATATTATTCGTAACTTTGTTCTGAACAAAATGTAACAAATGGAAGATTGGTTTTCGCGCACACAATTACTCATTGGCGAAGAAAATATGAAGCGTTTGCAGCAGTCGCACGTCGTGGTGGTGGGACTTGGTGGCGTGGGCGGTATGGCAGCCGAAATGATTTGCCGTGCTGGTGTGGGCGAAATGACCATTATTGATGCCGATACGGTTTCTTCGAGCAACATCAACCGCCAAATAATAGCGCAGTGCGACAATGTGGGAAGTCCCAAAGCCGAAGTTTGGGCGCGACGTTTGATGAGCATCAATAAAGACCTAAAACTGAATGTTTTTGCCGAATATCTTGAAGAAGAAAATCTTTCTTCTTTTTTTGCCGACCGAAAAATTGACTTTGTAGCCGATGCCATCGATACTATTGCACCAAAAGTGGCACTTATAGAATATTGTTTGCGAAACAAGATAAACATCATTTCGAGTATGGGCTCTGGGGCGAAAACGGATATTAGTAAAATTTGCGTAACAGACATTTCTAAAACTTACAACTGCCGTTTGGCTCGCACGGTGCGTCAGCGTTTGGCGAAAGATGGTTTCAAACACGGTTTGCCCGTAGTTTTCAGTAGTGAGTTGCCTGCCGAAAAAGCGATTATAAATGTTGAAAACGAAAAAAATAAAAAATCCACAACGGGCACTATTTCTTATCTTCCTACCACATTCGGTTGCTTTATGAGTGCCTATATTCTCGAAAAACTGCAAGTAAAATCCGAATAACAAGAAGCGATTTGCTCCCTTTTTTGCATATAAATTGCAAATAATTCGTAATGATTTTCAATTTGTTGTTGAAATTTGCTATCTTTGGGGCAATTTTTTGAGTTATAATAAATTTTATTTGTATGAATGTAGTTACAAAAACCATCACAATGGGTGATGGACGTACCATTACAATCGAAACAGGCAAATTGGCAAAACAAGCCGACGGAGCCGTAATGGTAACATTGGGCAAAACTATGCTTCTCGCTACAGTTTGCTCAGCAAAAGATGCTGTTCCAGGTACAGATTTTATGCCTCTTACAGTAGAGTATAAAGAAAAATTCGCATCAAATGGTCGTTTCCCAGGCGGTTTCACTCGTCGCGAAGGAAA
Organism: Bacteroidales bacterium UBA1754; assembly: GCA_002315615.1. Lineage (GTDB taxonomy): Bacteria > Bacteroidota > Bacteroidia > Bacteroidales > Paludibacteraceae > UBA1754. The sequence goes on from DCHK01000020.1 coordinate 18,936, forward strand.
AGCAAGCGATTACGAAATCCTTATCGCTCGTCTTATCGACCGCGCTTTGCGTCCTCTTTTCCCTTCTGATTATCACGCCGAGACATTTGTAAATGTAACACTTTACTCTGCCGATGGTGTAGATATGCCAGAATCTATCGCAGGTCTTGCTGCAAGTGCTGCTTTGGCAGTGAGCGACATTCCTTTCGAAGGTCCTATTTCTGAAGTTCGTGTGGCTCGTGTTAACGGACAATTCGTTATCAACCCAACTTTCGAACAATGCGAAAACGCCGACATCGAATTGGTAGTTGCTGCTACTTTGGACAACATTATGATGGTGGAAGGCGAAATGAAAGAAGTGTCTGAAGCAGAAATGCTCGATGCTATTAAGGCTGCTCACGAAGCAATCAAACCTCAATGTCAAGCACAATTGGAATTGATGGAAGCGGTAGGCAAAACACAAAAACGTGTTTATTGCCACGAAGAAAATGACGAAGACCTTCGCAAAGCAGTTCACGATGCTTGCTACGCAAAAGCATACGCTCAAGCAACATCTTGCGACACCGACAAACATCACCGCGAAGAAATGTTCACTTCTATTCGCGAAGAGTTTAAGGCACAATTCACCGAAGAAGAACTCGAAACAAAAGCAGCGCTTATCGACCGCTACTATCACGATGTAGAAAAAGAGGCTATGCGCCGTGCAATTCTCGACGAAGGCAAACGTCTTGACGGACGCAAAACTACCGAAATCCGTCCTATTTGGTCGGAAGTTGGTTACCTTCCTGGTCCTCACGGTTCTTCTATCTTCACTCGTGGCGAAACTCAATCTTTGTGTACTGTAACACTCGGTACAAAAAAAGACGAGAAAATGGTAGATGAAGCACTTGTGCAAGGTGACGAAAGATTCCTTTTGCACTATAATTTCCCACCATTCGCAACTGGCGAGGCAAAAGCACAACGTGGTGTAGGTCGTCGCGAAATTGGTCACGGAAACTTGGCTTGCCGTGCGCTTAAAACTATGATTCCTGCAGATTATCCATACGTAGTACGCGTAGTATCTGATATTTTGGAATCGAATGGTTCGTCATCTATGGCAACCGTTTGTGCTGGTACATTGGCATTGATGGATGCAGGTGTGCAAATAAAAGCGCCAGTATCTGGTATCGCTATGGGATTGATTTCTGAAAACAAAGGAACAAATTACGCTATCCTTTCGGATATTCTTGGCGACGAAGACCACCTTGGCGATATGGACTTCAAAACTACAGGTACAGAAAAAGGTTTGACTGCTTGCCAAATGGATATTAAAGTTGACGGACTTTCGTACGAAATTCTCGAAAACGCATTGGCACAAGCACACGAAGGACGTATGCACATACTTGGCAAAATAAAAGAAACTATTGCCGAACCTCGTGCCGACCTTAAACCACACGCTCCACGCATCGTGGTGATGATGATTCCTAAAGAATTGATTGGTGCAGTAATCGGCCCTGGTGGTAAAATCATTCAAGATATTCAAGAAAAATCTGGTGCTACTATTTCTATCGAGGAAATCGACAACCAAGGTCGCGTAGAAATTGCCGCTACAAACAAAGAAAGTTTGGATGCTGCCATTGCACGTGTAAAAAGCATTGTTGTAGTGCCAGAAGTTGGCGAAACTTACGATGCTACCGTAAAATCAATTATGCCTTACGGCGCATTTGTAGAATTTATGCCAGGAAAAGAAGGTTTGCTTCATATTTCGGAAATCGCTTGGCGTCGTTTCGAAACTATCGAAGAAACTGGACTCAAAGAAGGCGATACTATCACAGTGAAACTTTTGGACATCGACCAAAAAACTGGCAAGTTCAAACTTTCTCACAAAGCATTGCTTCCACGTCCTGAGCGTAACCAACCAAAAGAAGAAGCATAATCTGTAAATTGATTATATTCCAAAATGCCGAAAAAATCGCCAATTTTTCAGTTGGCGATTTTTTTTGTGCAATATTTTGCACAATTAAGGGAAAAACGAGTACTTTTGCAGAATATAAACATTATTTATTAATTAAAATTTTTTAATCATGAAGAAAGTATTTATGACTTTGGCAGTTGCCTTGATGGGATTCACTGCCGTAAATGCACAGTTGGTACTTGGTGGCGATCTTGGTTTGTCAGGAGCTGCAGGAACTGCAACAAAAAATGATGGTGATCTTAAGTACAAAGGTAATAGTTCTTTCAACTTTACTTTTGCACCAAAAGCAGGTTATTTGTTCAATGATGGTAAAATGGAAGCAGGTGCTGCTATTAGTTTAGGTTACAATCAAATTATGTCTTATGTTGTATTGAAAGACCACAAAGCAGCAAAAAATATGAAAGATCCTAATTTTACAATTTACTTTACTCCTTACTATCGTTACTATTTCTTGCAAAAAGGTAATTTCAGTTTCGGTGTAGAAGCAGATCTTAGCTTTGGTAGTTCTTTTGGGTTGAAAAACAAATATTATGAATATGATGAAACTCTTGACGGTGTTTCAAGATCTAAAGAACAAGCTGACAAAATGAATGACCAAGCAAAAGAAGATAAAAAATTCGAAAAAGCAAAAGTTCTCGCTTGGCAAATCGCTATCGCTCCAGTTGCAAAATATGATTTGACAGACCATTTTTATGTAGATGTTACATTGAATGCGTTGGCTCTTTATGTTGGCGGAGACAAAACATCTTATAACTTCAAGTCAACAGAATTAGGAAAAGGAGGACAAGAAATTAAATTTTCTCAAAGCAATTTTAATGGTGGTTTGAGAATTGCAAATCACGATTATATCAAACTTGGTTTTGCTTACAAATTCTAATTGTTAACACAAATTTGTTATAAACGAAAGAGCGGCTTGTAGGTCGCTCTTTTTTTGTTTCGGTTTCTTTGAGTTTGTTTTTGGCATCTTTTATTTGTTATCTTTTGGAAATAGCCCACTATTCCTTGCAAAATAACAAACAAAATCTACTCAAAAACATTTCTCAAATAATTTCTCAAATAATCTAAAACAGTTTCTTAAAGTTTTTTCCAGAATGTAGGAATAAAAAGAATGAGCAGTGGGTAAATTTCCAAACGACCAAGAATCATAAAAAAGCAAAGCACCATTCTGATGCTTGTAGAATATGTGGTGAGGTCGCCAAAGGTAATGCCAAAACTCGACATCGACATTGCTATGGCATTGAAAGCCTCTTTGCCGTTCAATCCCAAAAACACGAGCAACAAACTTCCTATCAGCACCATCGTTACATATATAAATATAAATAGCAGTACGGAAATATTCATCGTATCGTCGATGTCTTTGCCATTATAATTAACTTTTCTGATGTGGTTTGGGTGCAAAATGGAATCGAAAATGACGCGTATATTTTTGAAGAGAATTACAAAACGGAAAATCTTTATACCACCCGAAGTAGAGCCACTACAACCGCCCACAAACATCAAGATGAAAAGAATGCACGAAACGGCAAAAGGGTAGGCCGCAAAGTCGCCAGCCGAAAGTCCTGTGCAACTTACTACGCTCACCACCGAGAATAATCCCTCGAGTACCGAAGTCTCAATACTTCTGTCGGTTTTCCATATAAAAATGCCTGCCACCAAAGCACCTGCCACTAAAATAATGCGCAAGTAGGCGTGCAGTTCTTCGTTGCGAAAAACTCGTTGAAATCGCCCTTTTGCCACAGCATAGAAAATGCCGAATGTAGTTCCTCCGAGTAGCATCAGCACAATGAGGATACACTGACTGTATGCCGAAAAATTTGAGACATTATCGGCAGAAGTGCCACCTGTAGAAATGGAAGATATTCCGTAGCAAACACTATCGAAAATATCCATATCGCCAGCATAAAGCAAACCGATGCCAGCCATTGTCATTACTAAATAGATAAGTATAAAACGCCACACCACTTCGTTGATGCGTGGCAACATTTTTTCTTGCATCGACGATTCGAGCGAGAACAACTTATAGCCACCTGCGTTGAGCGAGGGCATAATGACGATAACAATCATCACAACTCCAATACCGCCAATCCAATTTGAAAAACATCGCCAAAAAAGAAACGATTTTGGAAGATTTTCGGTAATGACGGGTTTCAGTACCGTTGCACCCGTAGTGGTAAACCCTGCTACCGATTCAAAAAGTGCTTCGGTAAAACTTATTTCGTTCGAGAGGAAAAGATAAGGCATCGTGCCGATAAAGCAAATGCTCAACCACGCAAGCACTACCGAAAGATAAGCATCTTTTTTGCTAATTGTGATGTTTTTCAGTCGGGCTACTATTCTGAACAAAATAGCGCAAATGAGCGACAATCCTGCCGAATAGGCGAAAGGCGTCAAGTCATCACTTGTTATGAACGCTGCTGCCACGCCACACAAAAACACGCACAGCATCACCGAAAAAATGGTTGCTAATATTTTGAAAATAATGCCAAAGTTCATTTTCTGATTTTTCTTCTACGCAATTTCAAAATCCAATTGCTTTTTGCCTAAATTGGCTTTCACTACGCGAATGGTCAGCGGGTCGCCGAGCGAGAATTTTTTGCCAGAATGGCGACCTACAATGCAATAATTTTTTTCATCTAAGTTGTAGTAATCGTCGCCAAGTTCGCGTATAGGAATCATTCCCTCGCATTTATTCTCGGTCAGTTCTACATAAATTCCCCATTCCGTAACGCCCGAAATTACGCCATCGAACACTTTACCAATGTATTCGCTCATAAATTCCACTTGTTTGTATTTTATGCTTGCGCGTTCGGCATTTGCTGCCAATTGTTCCATATTGGAGCAATGTTCGCATTTTTCTTCGTATTCGTTTTGGTTGGCGCTTTTTTGGTCGTCAGCATAGCGGTCGAGCAAGCGGTGTACCATCATATCGGGGTATCGTCTGATAGGCGAAGTAAAGTGTGTGTAGTAGTCAAAAGCCAAACCGTAGTGCCCAATGTTTTCGGTAGAATAAATGGCTTTTGCCATCGAGCGAATAGCCAAAGTTTCTATCAAGTTTTGTTCTTTCTTGCCTTGCACATCGTCCAGCAAATGGTTGATAGCACCAGAAACTTCGCTGTTTTTGCCCGTAGTTTTCAGTTTGTAGCCAAATTTTTTAATGAATTGCGAAAGGTTTTCCATTTTTTCCTGACTTGGCACATCGTGAATGCGGTAAACAAACGTCTTGGCAGTTTTGCCTTTTGCCACTTTGCCAATGTGTGTTGCCACAGTTCGGTTGGCGAGCAACATAAACTCTTCTACCAAATTGTTTGATTCTTTTTGAGTTTTGAAATATACGCTCAGAGGTTTTCCTTTTTCGTCAATTTCAAAACGCACTTCTTCGCGCTCGAATGCTATAGCGCCCGATTTGAAACGTGCTTCGCGCAATTTCAAAGCCAAACTATTTAGTGCAAGAATTTCTTCTTTCATATCGCCTTCGCCTGTTTCTATCACGCTTTGCGCTTCTTCGTAGGTGAATCGGCGGTCGCTTTTTATCACGGTGTGTGAAATTTCGTATTTCAGCACTTTTGCTTCTTCGTCAAGTTGAAAAATCACTGAATGGCAAAGTTTTTCTTCGTCGGGACGTAGCGAGCATACAAAGTTTGAAAGTCTTTCGGGCAACATTGGTATTGTTCTGTCAACCAAATAGACCGAAGTGGCACGTTTTTGTGCTTCTTTGTCGATAATGTCGTCGGGTTTCACGTAGTGCGTCACGTCGGCAATGTGTACGCCAACTTCCCAATTGCCATTTGCAAGTTTTTGTATAGAAAGTGCGTCGTCAAAGTCTTTGGCATCTCGCGGGTCGATGGTGAAAGTTGCCACTTTGCGCATATCTTTTCTGCGTGAAATTTCGTCTTTCGTTATTCCTTCATCAATGCCTTTGGCGTATTCTTCTATTTCGGCAGGATAGGCGTATGGCAAACCAAATTCTGCCAAAATTGCGTGCATTTCGGCATTGTTTTCGCCGTTGTCGCCAAGCACGTCAATCACTTCGCCCACAGGATTTTTCGATTTCGCAGGCCATTCAATAATTTTTACAATTGCTTTCTGATTGTTTTTGGCACCTTTCAGCTTATCCATTGGAATGAAAATGTCATTCGTCAGAATTTTGTTGTTCACTATCAAGAAGGCAGTGTATTTTGTAATAGAAAGTACGCCTACGAATGTATCGCGCGAATGTTCCAATATCTCTACAACTTCACCTTCGGGCGAAAATCCTTTGCGCTGAGCATAAAGAAAAACTTTCACTTTGTCGTTGTTCAGCGCGTGGCGCATTTTGCTTTCGGGTATAAAAATTGGGTCGCCTCCGTCTTCTGGTCTGACGTAATTTTTAACGCCTTCGCGTTCCACCGTTCCAATGATAAAACCACTGCGCGAATTGAGTTTATACTTTCCACGTTCCACTTCGATGATAAAATCGAAAGCGTGCAAATTATTGAGGGTTTCAATCACTTTTTGCCGTTCGCTCACTTTGGTCAAACCAAGTTCGGCAGCAATTTGTTTGTAGTTGTAAGTCTTTTGCGGATTGTTATTGAAAATTCCTTGTGTAAAGGCTTGTATTTCTTTTGCTTTTAGAGTTTTCTCTCGTTTTGTTTTTTTCATAATGCTGTTTTTTTGTAACAAATTTATACAATATCGCAATTTAAGCAAAATACTTACCAAAAAATCATTTAGGCAAAAAAATCTTTTAAACTTTTAGTAAAAAATAGAATCTAAATAACAAAATCTTGATTAGTTTTGCAGCGTTATGAAACTCAAATTTTTCTTCATATCATTAGCATTTTTTTGCACGTCGGCAGCAATGGCAGATGTGCCTATTTATATGCGTGTGTGCCACGGCGATACTACCTATTTTGCACATTTGCACGAAGTGTACGTCTATCCACCAATGAAATTTAAGTCCGAGAAACAAGAAAAGTTCTATTGGAAAACCGTGCGCGATGTGAAAAAAACTCTTCCGTATGCCAAAATGGCGGCTCGAGTAATGAACGAGTGCAACGACGAATTGAGCAAATTATCGACCAATAAAGAGAAACGCCAATATCTCGATTCGAAAGAAAAAGAACTTTTCAAAACATTTGAAAAAGACTTGCGAAATATGACTCGCTCACAAGGAAAAATACTCATTCGCCTTATCGACCGCGAGTGCTCGCAAACTTCGTACGAAATAATTCAACTTTATCGTGGAAATGTGGCTGCAGTCTTTTGGCAAGGCATTGCCTACCTTTTTGGTTCCGACCTCAAAGCCGAGTACGATGGCAACGATAAAGATAAAATTATAGAACGCATCATCAATTTGGTGGAAGCGGGTCAGTTGTAAATTTTTCGGCAAAAAATAATTCAGTTTTTTGTAACAATATTTCACATTTAGGGTGTATCTTTGCCCCGAACTTTTAAATAAAAAACAAAAAAATGAAAAAAGTAGTATGTACTATCATCGGCGCTTTGTTTTTTGGAATGATGGCAAATGCGCAAGTAGTTACCGAAGCGATTGCTCCATTCAATAAAGAGCGCAAACCTGCTTTTACTATGCAACTCGACTATTCAAAAAAATTGGTTGAAGAAGCTTTGGAAAAAAGATTGAAAAAAGATAAGCAAAAAGGTAAATCAGAAAGCGGAATGGTTAAATACGCACAAGCGCATTATCCGAACATTTGCGGACAAGTGTGCGATTTCTACACAAAGGTTGACGGAACTTCAAAAACTGCCACTGTCTATATTTTCATCTCTAAAGGTTACAACAACTTTGTCAGCTCTGGCGACGATGAAGATACAGCATCTCGTGTAGAAGCATTCTTGAAAAGTTTGATTACCGATGTGCGCAGTCTCGATTTGGAATATCAAATAGAAGAGCAAACAAAATTGAGCGAAAAAGCGCAAAAGGATTACGAAAAGTTGATTGACCAAAAATCAAAACTCGAAAAAGAACTGAAAGAAACCGAAGGCGAAATCGTAAAATCTGACCAAAATCGCCAACAACAAAAAGAAATTCTTGATCAACTGAAAAAGAAACAAATCAAATAAGCAGTTTTTTTTAATTTGATACAGTGTGTAACCATTCCAAAATTAGCGGAATGGTTACTTTTTTTTGTAAAGCGTAACATTTTTCTTTTTCGTTTCTCATTGTCAATAAAATTCCTTATTTTTGCAAGCATAAATTTATAAAACCATACATTTATGTCATTCATTTCTGATAGAGTCGTAATGGACGGACTGACATTCGACGATGTACTTTTGATTCCGGCATATTCGGAAGTCCTACCAAAAGAAGTTACTACAACTACGCGTTTCTCACGAAACATTGAATTGAAGATTCCGTTTGTAACGGCGGCGATGGACACTGTAACAGAATCTAAAATGGCAATCGCTATAGCACGCGAAGGTGGTATTGGTGTGATTCACAAAAATATGTCAATCGCAGCACAGGCAAAACAAGTGCACATCGTCAAACGTGCCGAAAATGGTATGATTTACGACCCTATTACCATCAAACTTGGCTCAAAAGTGTCTGATGTACTGAAAGTTATGGGCGAATATCACATTGGAGGTATTCCTGTGGTTGACGACAATAATATTCTAAAAGGTATTGTTACAAACCGCGATTTGCGTTTTGAGCAAGACAAAGACAGAATAATTGACGAAGTGATGACCAAAGATAACTTGATTACCACAAATCAATCTACCGACTTGGATGCCGCTGCACAAATTCTTCAAAAATACAAAATCGAAAAATTGCCAGTTGTTGATAAAGATGGCAAATTGATAGGATTGGTAACTTATAAAGACATCACAAAAGCAAAAGACAAACCAATGGCTTGTAAAGACGCTCGCGGACGTTTGCGCGTTGCAGCAGGTGTTGGTGTTACAAGCGATACTTTCCAACGTATCGATGCTTTGGTGAAAGCCGAAGTTGATGCTATTGTCATTGATACTGCTCACGGACATTCAAAAGGCGTGATTGACATTGTGAAAAAAGTGAAAAAACAATATTCGGGCATCGATGTGGTGGTCGGAAATATCGCTACGGGCGAAGCAGCAAAAATGCTCGTCGAGGCGGGTGCTGACGCAGTGAAAGTTGGTATCGGTCCTGGTTCTATTTGTACCACTCGTGTGGTGGCGGGTGTGGGCGTTCCACAACTTTCTGCCATTTACGATGTAGCAAAAGCATTGGAAGGTACTGGTGTTCCATTGATTGCCGATGGTGGTTTGCGCTATAGTGGCGATGTGGTAAAAGCACTTGCAGCAGGTGGTTACAGCGTAATGATTGGTTCGCTTGTGGCAGGTACCGAAGAAGCCCCTGGCGAAACAATTTTGTTCAACGGACGTAAATTCAAATCATATCGTGGTATGGGTTCGCTCGAAGCAATGGAACGTGGCTCTAAAGACCGTTATTTCCAAGCCGGAGTGAGCGATGTGAAAAAATTGGTACCCGAAGGTATTGCCGGACGTGTGCCATACAAAGGAACAGTGCAAGAAGTTATCTATCAACTTGTTGGTGGACTTCGTTCGGGTATGGGATATTGCGGTTCGAAAGACATTTCAACCTTGCACAAGGCTAAATTTACACGCATCACAAATGCTGGTATCCTCGAGAGTCATCCTCACGAAGTGATTATTACAAGTGAAGCACCAAACTATACACGTGGATAATTTAGAACTAAAATAATAGAGATATTCGAAGAGGCGCGATGTAATCGCGTCTCTCGTTTGGTTATATAACTAATTGAAAATTAAAATGAAAAAGCAAATTTTATCGTTGGTTGTTTCTTTTGTGGGCGCTACTTTATTCGCTCAAGCAAACGACCCCGTAGTGATGACCATTAACGGAAAAGACATTACGAAATCGGAATTTGAATACATCTACAAGAAAAATATGACGTACCAGCAAAACAACGAAAGTATTGCCGAGTACAAAGATTTGTTCATCAATTTGAAACTGAAAGTGGCAGAAGCCGAAGCGCTTGGATTTGATACTACTGCCGACTTCAAACGCGAATATGCTCAATATCGTATGCAAGCCGCTCGCCCTTATTTGCAAGATACTGCATTTTACGAAAATTTTTTGCATAAAATGTACGATCGTACAATGCGCGAACGTGGTGTGAGTCAGATTTTTGTGCCATTTCAAAATGCAAATCCTTCTCCTGCCGATACATTGGCGGCGTACAATAAAATAATGAGCGCAAAAAAACGAATTCAAGATGGCGAAACATTGGAAGAAATTGCGCGCGAATTTGCTGGCGACAAGCGTAACGACGGAAATTTGGGTTATGTTTCGGGATTTGTTACCGTTTTGCCGTTCGAAGAAATGGTCTATTCTACTGCAGTAGGTGCAGTAAGCGAACCTTTCAGAACAAGATTTGGTTATCATATTATTAGAATTAACGACGAACGCGAGGCAAAAGGCGAAGTTCAAGTAGCGCACATTATGAAACGCTTCCCAAAAGATGCGCCACAAGATTCTATCGATTTGGCAAAGAAAAAAATTGACGCAGTTTATGCTCGTTTGCAAAATGGCGAAGATTTTTTCAGCGTAGCAAAAGAAGAAACCGAACACGAATATTCTAAAAACAAAGGTGGAAGAATTTCGTCATTTCACTATGACCAAAGTTTGGCAGGAACTCCGTTTGACTCTGTCGCTTTCTCGTTGAAAAACATTGGCGAAGTTTCTCAACCAGTTCAGTCGTGGTACGGATGGCACATCATTAAGTTGCTCGACAAAAAAGGTCCAAACTCTTACGAAAAAGACCGTGCTAAAACTGCGAATACCATAAGTCGTATGCCCGATAGAAGAGCAATTGTAGAACAAGCATTTGTAAAACAACTCGAAACAAAATACACTTTCAAGAAAGATGACAAAGCAATTTCTGCACTCGAAAGCGAAGCAAAAAAGGCAACTTCTGACGAAGAATTTTTGAAAAAAATCAATGCACTCAATATGACGCTTGCCACTTTTGCCGATCAAAAAATAACAATGAAAACTGTTGCTGAAAAATTGCCTACTTTCAAAGATAGCATTTTGAGAAACGATATTTCTTTGAAATTCAACGAAATATGCAAAAAAGAACTTATTTCGTACGAGAACGACCGTTTGGAACAAAACTATCCTGAATTCCGTATGTTGATGCAAGAATATTACGACGGAATGCAAATGTTTGCAGTGTCTAACGTGATGGTTTGGGAAAAAGCAGCTTCTGACGAAGAAGGATTGAAAAATTATTTCGATACGCATAAATCAGATTACACTTGGGACGTGCCTCGTTTCAAAGGCATGCTTGTTTGTTGTGCCGACAAAAAAACTGCTGCTCAAGCGAAAAAAATTGTAAAAACATCGCCAGCAGACTCAGTCCTTGTAGATTTGTTGAAATTGAACACCGACGATAAAATATATGTTCATATCGAAAAAGGATTGTTCAAAAAAGGCGATAACAAAATAGTTGATAAATGTGTGTTCAAAGATGGTAAATACGAATCGAAAGAATTTCCTGTTTTCTTCCAAACAAAAGGAAGCAAAATTTTGAACGATGGTCCAGACGAATACACCGACATCAAAGGTCTTGTAATTTCCGATTATCAAAACTCTTTGGAAAAAGAATGGATAGAGGAATTGCATAACAAATATACTGTTGTTGTGAATCAGCAAGTGCTCGATTCGATGAAATAAAAAAGAAAAGGTTTTGAAAAATTGGTCTAAAATAGGCGTTTTACTTCTTTTTGTTGCATTGGTTTCTTGTAACAAAATAAAGGAGTATAATGCCGAAAAGCCAATTGTTGAGGTGAATACCGAGAAATTGTTTTTGTCGGATATTCAAGCAATTTTGCCACAGAATATTTTGCCCGAAGATAGTGCAAAATACGCCGATGAATACATAAAAAAATGGACGGTCAGAAACTTGCTGTACCAAAAGGCACAAGGTAATATTTCATCGTCGCAAGAAGCGGAAATTGAGCAATTGGTAGAAGGCTACCGCCGTTCGCTTATTGTGCATCTTTACGAGCGAAAATTAGTAGAGCAAAAAGTGAAAACGCCGACAGACGACGAACTGAAATCATACTACGAAACGCATAGCAATCTTTTCCGTTTGCACGATGACCTTTTTCGTGGCATTTATATGAGGTTGCCAAAAGGTACGCCAAAAATTGACGTTTTACGCAAGTATTTTCGCAATGTAGAGAAAAATTTGCCCGAAATTGAAAAATTCAGTTATCAAAGTGCAACAAGTTACGAGTATTTGGATGAAAATTGGGTGAAAAAGAGCGATTTTTCGGCAAATTATCCTGTAGAAATACCAAGTACTAAAGGTTTGCACGAGGCTTCGGACGAACAAAACGTATATTTCCTTTATATATTCGACAGCAAAAATGCGGGCGACATTATGCCGTTCGATTTTGCGAAACAAGAAATTGTGCCAATTCTGCAAGAACAAAATTCTTTCAATTTCATCACAAAATTTGAAGAAGACCTCTATTGGCGTGCGTTGCAAAAAGGAGATGTGGTAATTCACAAGCAAGAAGAAAATACTGGCAAATTTAAAATATGGGATTTCTTGAATTTTTGGAAAGAATGAAAATCAAATTATCAATAGTAATATTATTGTGTACTTTTTGTTCGGCGTTTGCAAGTAATGTAATCGACGAAGTGGTTTGGGTGGTCGGCGACGACGCCATTCTAAAATCTGAGGTTGAGGAACAAAAAGCACGTATGCAGTACGAAGGAACTACCGTAGAGGGCGACCCGTATTGCACTATCCCAGAGGAAATAGCCATTCAAAAATTGTTTTTGAATCAGGCAAGAATTGATAGTATAACAGTAAGTCCGCACACAGTGCAAATGCAGGTGGAACAACGTATCAACTATTTTATTTCGCAAATTGGTTCGAAAGAAAAAATGGAAGAATATTTCGGTAAATCGCTTTCCGACTTGCGTGAAGAATTGACAACACTTATCGAAGAACAAATGCTTGCGCAGCAAGTGCAACAACAGTTGATTGGCGACGTGAAAATTACGCCTGCCGAAGTGCAAAAATATTATAATAATTTGCCAAAAGAAATGCGACCGACTGTGCCTACTAAAGTTGAGGTGCAAATTTTGGCTATTGCACCAAAAGTGCCAGTGCAAGAGGCAGAGGCGATTAAAGCAAAATTGCGTGGTTTCAAAGAACGTGTTGAGAAGGGAGAAATAGATTTTTCAACGTTGGCAATTCTTTATTCCGAAGATACAGAATCTGCCAAACGTGGTGGCGAACTTGGTTTTATGAAAAGGGGAATGCTTATTCCAGAGTTTGCTGATGTTGCCTTTTCGCTGAACGATACAAAAAAAGTTTCGCACGTAGTGGAAACCGAATATGGTTATCATATTATACAACTGATAGAAAAGCGTGGCGACCAAATGAATTGCCGTCATATTTTGCTGAAACCAACCATTTCGCTCGAAGCACGTCAAAATGCGTTGTTGCAACTCGATAGTATTGTAGATGGTGTAAAAACAGAAAAACGAACGTTCGAGGAAGCAGTTTCTGCTTTTTCTACCGATAAAAAAACTCGTATGAATGGTGGTTTGATGATGAATCAGCAAACAGGCGATGCGCATTTTCAGTATCAAGAATTGCCCGCAGAAGTTGCACGTGTAGTGAGTTCGCTCAACGAGGGCGATGTCTCCAAACCATTTGTAATGGTTGACGAAACTGGCAAACAAGTTTGCGCCATTGTGAAATTGAAAAAGCGAATTACAACGCACGAAGCAAATATCGAAGATGATTTTCAAGAAATTCGCGAAATGTTGAAAGCCGAAAAATGCGAAAAAATTATTGCCGATTGGATTGCCGAAAAGCAAAAAGAACTTTATGTAAAAATAAAAGACGGTTGGCAAAACTGCGAATTTAAATATCCAGGTTGGATTGTAGAATAAAAACTTTACTCACAAGTTTAGATGTTATTTTTTTTGAATCATCGGGTGCAGTTGCGCTCGATGATTTTTTTGTGCGATTTCGCCAATTATTTTCAAAACATTTGGCGGAATGTATATAAAAAAGTGTAGATTTCGCCAAAAATATTCTTCCTTTTCAAACAAATTGCATTGCAAATCTGTTGTTTCTCGGGTTTTGCAGCGGAATTTTTCTTTTTTATTTTTTCAATCATATTTTTCTGTTGTTTTTCGTTTCGGAAAACTTTTTTGAATTGTTGAAAAATTATAATATTGATAATCAATTAAATATAAAATATTTTAGAAAACTTTTGTTTTTTTAAGATAAAATATTTTTTCTTTTTGAGCAAACATTGTACTTTAGCAGATGCAAAAATGATGACGAAAAATGTCAAAAAATTCTGAGGAAACAATTTAATAAATGATATACATAAAACTATGAATCAAACATCTACAGCATTGAGAATTATTAAACGAGATGGTAAATCGGAAGAATTCTCTATCGAAAAAATCAAAAATGCAATTCGTGCGGCATTTTTGTCGGTTGGCAGTTTTGCGAGCGAAGAAGCATTGACTACCATTCTGAGTCGTGTGAGCATTTATAGCGGCATCAGTGTGGAAGAAGTGCAAAACCAAGTGGAAGTGGCTTTGATGGCAGAACATTATTACAATGTGGCAAAGTCGTATATGCTTTATCGCCAACAGCACGCCGAAGACCGTGAAACCCTCAGTAAACTGCAATTTTTGAACGATTACAGCGAGGCGCGTAATGCCGCAACAGGCAGTAAGTTCGACTCGAACGCCAATGTTGAAAACAAAAACATTGCTACTTTAATTGGCGAATTGCCAAAACAGAACTTTATCCGTTTGAATCGCCGTATTCTTACCGATAGACTGAAAGAAATGTATGGTCGCGAATTGGCTGATAAATACATTGACTTGCTTGACAACCATTTTATTTATAAAAATGATGAGACAAGTTTGGCAAACTATTGCGCCAGCATTACGATGTATCCTTGGTTGCTAAACGGAACTTACGCTGTAGGTGGCAACTCTTCTGCTCCAACAAATTTGAAATCGTTTTGTGGCGGATTTATCAATATGGTGTTCATCGTTTCGAGTATGTTGAGCGGTGCGTGTGCTACACCAGAATTTTTGATGTATCTCAATTATTTTATTGAAAAAGAATATGGCGAAGATTATTACAAAAATCCCGAAAAAGTGGTGGATTTGTCGCTTCGTCAACGTTCTATCGATAAAATGATTACAGATTGTTTCGAGCAAATTGTTTATTCTATCAACCAACCTACGGGAGCACGAAATTTCCAAGCAGTGTTCTGGAATATTTCTTATTACGACCACTACTATTTTGATAGTATTTTTGGTGAATTCCGTTTCCCTGACGGTACAGCACCACATTGGGATTCGCTCAATTGGTTGCAAAAACGCTTTATGAAATGGTTCAACAAAGAGCGTACAAAAACTGTGCTTACTTTCCCTGTTGAAACTATGGCATTGCTTTCGGAAAACGGCGATACAAAAGATAAGGAATATGGCGATTTTACTGCCGAAATGTATTCCGAAGGTCATTCATTCTTCACTTATTTAAGTGATAATGCCGACTCTTTGGCAAGTTGCTGCCGTTTGCGTAACGAAATTCAAGACAATGGATTCAGTTATACGCTTGGTGCAGGTGGTGTTTCTACGGGTTCAAAAAGTGTTTTGACAATCAATTTGAACCGTTGCATTCAACACGCTTCGCGCAGAGGAATTCCTTATTTAGAATTTTTGGAAAATGTTGTAGATTTAGTTCACAAAGTGCAATTGGGCTACAACGAAAATCTTAAAGATTTGTGGAAAAAAGGAATGCTTCCGTTGTTCGATTCAAAATACATTATTATGAATCGTCAGTACCTTACAATTGGTGTAAATGGTTTGGTTGAGGCGGCAGAATTTTTAGGAATTGAAATTAAAGACAATCCTAAATATGTGGAATTTGTACAAAGTGTTCTTGGTTTGATTGAAAAATACAACAAGAAATATCGTACAAAAGAAGTGATGTTCAATTGCGAAATGATTCCTGCCGAAAATGTAGGTGTGAAACACGCAAAATGGGATAAAGAAGCAGGTTATTTAGTTCCTCGCGATTGCTACAATAGTTATTTCTATGTGGTAGAAGATAAAACGTTGAATGTGGTTGACAAATTCCGTTTGCACGGACGCAAATATGTAGAACATCTTACTGGTGGTTCGGCTTTGCACTGCAATTTGGAAGAACACCTTTCAAAAGAACAATATCGCCAGTTGATACGTGTGGCTGCCCAAGAAGGTTGTAATTATTTTACATTCAATATTCCAAATACGGTTTGCAACAAGTGTGGATGTATTGATAAACGCTATTTGAAAGCGTGTCCAAAATGCGGAAGCGAAGATGTTGATTATTTAACACGTATTATTGGATATATGAAACGTGTAAGTAATTTCTCGGCTGCCCGTCAGGAAGAGGCAAAACGCCGATTCTATGCTAACTGGGATAGCAATCGCACTGACGAAGAAAAAGAGTCGGAAGCATGCTAAAATTCACAGATTACGACATAGTGTTTCAAGAAGTGCCAGACGAAGTTTCGTTGGCACTCAACTTGAGTCGTTGCCCCAATAATTGCGTAGGTTGCCATAGTCCACAGTTGCGCGACGATATTGGCGAAGAACTTACCGAAGATGCGCTTTTGCAATTGCTCGAAAAATATGGTAGTAGCATTACTTGTGTGTGTTTTATGGGTGGCGACGGCGATCCACACGAGGTGGCACGTTTGGCACGTTTTGTTCGTAACGAAAAGCAACTGAAAACGGCTTGGTACTCTGGGCGCGATAAATTAGTTGATGTATCGCTCATTCCGTCGTTCGATTACATAAAAATTGGTCCGTACATACCAGAAAAAGGACCATTGAAAGATGAAAATACAAACCAAAGACTATATAAAATCGTAAATGGCGAAATGCAAGACATTACATCTCGTTTTTGGCGAAAAAATAGCAGTCTCGGTTGAAAAACGCTAAACTAATTTTTATAGTTTCATAGTAATTTTTTCTTCTTATTCGGGTGCGGTAATCGTTGAGGTTATCGCGCCTTTTTTTGTATTGCATTAGGAGCAAAATTGCTAACTTTGCATCACCAAATGAATTTCGAAATGAGTAATAAAATTATTTCGCTGAAAAACGTAGTTCCGCTTATTTATAATTCGCCGTTTGTCAAACCATTAAATTGGGAAATAGGTGCAGACGAAACTTGGACAATTTTTGGAAATAATGGTGCAGGAAAATCGACGCTTATCGATGTTTTGTGCGGAAAATTCAATGTGCGCGAAGGTCAAATTTCCTACAATTTATCGAAGAAAATCGACAATTTTATTCCCTCAAAACACATCAAAGTAATCAGTTTTAATTCCGTATATTCTGTCGCAAATTTTCGCGATACGTATTACCAACAACGATTCAATCATACCGAAACAGATTTTTCGCCCAAAGTTTCTGATTTGTTTTCGCTGAGTCAATTTGCCGACAATGCGATAATAACTAAACTTTTAACGCCTTTGATGGAAAAATTCGTTGTGCAGTTGTCGAGTGGTGAATTGCGTAAAGTGCTGATAGCAAAAGTGTTGGTAGAAAAACCGCGAGTGCTTATTTTTGACAATCCGTTTAACGGACTTGATTTTGAGTCGCACGAATTGCTCGAAAATCTTTTTGTCGAACTTATTCACGAAGGCATTCATCTTATTTTTGCCGTGCCGTCATACGCCGAAATACCACATTGCACTTCTCATTTGCTTAAAATGGGTCGTGGATTTATAGAATCTACAGAGAATTTTATGCCACATTTAATCCAAATTTCTCCGATGAATTCTAAGAAAATCGATTGGCAGAAATTTCCGAAAAGCGAGGCAGAAGGCAGTAAAATTGTGGTTGATATGCACGACCTTTCTATTGAATACGGCAAGCGTGTAGTCAATTCACATATCAATTGGACTGTGAAATCGGGCGAAAAATGGGCGTTGCTTGGAGCAAACGGCAGTGGAAAATCTACATTGCTAAGTTATATTTTTGCCGACAATCCGCAGGCTTATACCAAAAATATAGTGCTTTTCGACCGACGCAGAGGAACTGGCGAGAGCATTTGGGATATTAAAAAACGAATTGGTTTTACATCTTCTGAAATGCACTTGTACTATCGTGAAAATGTCGATTGCTTAAGTGTGGTGAAATCTGGTTTTTTCGATAGTATCGGGCTTTTTCGCAAATGTACCGAAGAACAAAACGCAACTGCCGAATACGTGATGAATCTTTTGAGTTTGAATCATTTGAAAAGCAAATTGTTTTTGCGTACATCGGGTGGCGAACAAAGAATGGTGCTTTTTGCAAGGGCGATAGTGAAAAATCCCGAACTGCTTGTTTTGGACGAACCATTTCACGGTTTAGACGACAAAAATAAACAGATTTGTCTCGATTTCATCGAACAATTTTGCCAACAACGAAACAAAACAATTATCCTTGTAACGCATTGTTTGGACGAAATTCCCCAAAATGTAAATAACATTATGCGTCTGAAATAACAATTGATAATTCAACGAAAACTTGCCGATATCGGCAAAAAAAGTTATTTTTGTAGGCATTAACAGTGTTTTGCCGATATGGAATTTATTTCAGTTTCTAAATTTGCCGAAAAATATGGTATTCCCGAACGAACTGTGCGCAACTGGTGTGCAGCAGGAAAACTTGAGGGTGCTTTTCTTGTTGGGAAAACGTGGAATATTCCGTCGGAATTGCAACCACCTATCCGTAGCGAAAAAAATAAATCGTTGTCTCCTTTGCTTATCGCCTTGCGTGAACAAAAGGAAATGCGACTTTCCAACGGCATTTATCACAAAACGCAGATTGAACTTACTTATAATTCGAATCACATAGAGGGGAGTAGATTGTCTCACGACCAAACCCGTTATATTTTCGAGACAAACACTTTAGGTGTAACCGACAAAGCCATCAATATAGATGATGTGATTGAAACGCTCAATCATTTCAAATGTATTGATTTAATTATCGACAATGCTACAAAAAAGTTGACAGAGCCCTTTATCAAACAGTTGCATAGCGTTTTGAAAAGCAACACTTCTGACAGTAAAAAATCTTGGTTTAGAGTCGGCGAGTACAAAAAGTTGCCAAATGAGGTGGGTGGAATGCCGACAGTCCCACCAGAAAAAGTACCTGCCGAAATGAAAAAACTGTTGAATGAATATAATGCAAAAACAATGAAAACCCTCGATGAAATCATTGATTTTCATAAACGTTTTGAGAGCATTCATCCTTTTCAAGACGGCAACGGGCGTGTTGGCAGATTGATAATGTTCAAAGAATGTTTGGCAAACAACATTGTGCCGTTTATTATTACCGACGACCTAAAAATGTTTTATTATAGAGGTTTGCAACATTGGCCTCAAATACCTGGATACTTGCGCGATACTTGCCTAACTGCTCAAGACAATTACAAAGATTATCTTGATTATTTCAAAATTGGGAAGTGAAATAATTTAGAGAAAAACAAAAAATCCCCGATTTCATCGGAGATTTTTAAGTAAAATTAAAGTAGATTTTATTGCTCCTTGCCATCAACCCAATAGACAATACCTTCAATACGATAACATGTATCAAATCCGTCTCTACCTTTGGTATTAACTACAACAATAACATTACCTCCTATTTCTCTTGCTTTTTGTTTTGCAGCTTCTACAACTTGTTCGTATCTACATTTCTTGGTGGGAGTGAAAGCTTTCCCAGAAACCCACACACGACCTAAGCGTTGTCCATTTGGAACTTTATCCATATTTTCTTCGTAAACATATACATTCCCGTAATATGGAGCGCGAGCAGTTCCAGTTAGAGAAATTTCTTTTCTCAAACCGCAACTTGAAAACAACATTGAATAAACAATGAGAACGATGAATGATAATCTTTTCATAATGTACTATTTGATAACAATACTATTTGTTTTATCTTTTTCTACTTTTGGTGCAAAAGTTTGTTTGTCTGGTGTCTTCGAATATCCGTTTAATTGTTCAACAAAAACAGAATGAATTCCCACACTTACATTTGAAATTGTAAGAGAATAATGCGCAGGTATAATATCGGTGATTGAACCATCAAAAGTAGATTTATAGGAATAATTTGTAGTATTAGTTATTACAATAGTTCCCAGTTCTTCTTCGTCATCTTTATTGCAAGATGAAAAATTGAGGATAAATGATACTGCAAAAATTACAAGTAAAAGTTTCAAAAAAATGTTCTTTTTCATGATTTTTAAATTTTAGTTTTTATTCATAAATAAATTCAAAAGTTTCTTTTCCGTTAAGTGTTACAGAAGATGGATAATTGTCATTATCGTAAAAATAAGATAAGGTGTCTATTAAGGTGTCTATGTCCTCTTTGAATATAGCAGATGTTACATTATGTTTTGAAGGATAAGAATCCAAATCCATATAATCAGATAGATATAACATTACGAATAGCGTGGTGTTATTATTGCTATAGAAAGGATTGTTTGCATTGTCAAAAGAATATTCAATAAAATAATTGTTACCTTGTATCTTTGTTAAGCAATCTCCTACCCAAACCAATTCACTATACCAAGTATAGCTATCGCTTGACTCACCTGTGATTTTTTCAATATAATTTCCGTTGTAAGTATAGTCGTATTTGTTATACTCGTTACCATTGATAGACTTACTTCCTACGATTTTATCGCCAGAATATGTAAAGGATGTTTCGTATGTTTGCGTGCTTCCATTTTCTTCTATAGTTGTTTCTGTGGCAGAAATAAGTTTTTCTTCATTGTAAACAAATGTGATTTCCATTGACGCAGGTTTGTGGTCGTAATCTTTTGCCAAATTTTCGTATCTAAATTTTTTCAACATTTCGTTTTCCCAAGTAAATACGTATTTTGTTGAATTGGAAACAATCATACGAATCTTTTTGTTAGGTGTGTCATTCTCATCTTTTTTGCAAGATGAAAAATTAACGCACATAGCAATGGTTAAAAGTGCAATAATAAATTTATTAAATATTTTCATTGTGATGATATTTAAAGTGAATAATACATGCCATTTATTTTTATACGCACATAAAAAAAGCGTAGGCACTTTGTTTATCTCGCTTCGTTGGATTGTTGAGGATTCTGGACTACCTAGCTTACCAAACTTTACGAACAAAAGCCCACGCAGGATATCTGCATGAGTGTTTAATTGCTTTTGTCCTTGGTAAACTATTTGTTAAAAGTGTCCAGTTTTCAACAATCCAAGATTCAGCTTAAAACGCTTTTTTCAATATTTTCAAGATGTGCGTACCAAATTATACGCAATGTTTCATAGGCACTAAAAATTTTAAAGATTATTTTTTGCTAAAGTACAATAAAATTTTGGTTTTGCAAATTTTCTGAAATTTTTCAAATTTCGTACAAAAAACTTAGCCGAACATTTTTCAGTTGTTCGTAGTTGATTTTGTGTTCGTTTAGAATTAACGCCATTCCGCAATTTGTATTTTGCTTATTTTGGCAGATTTCATCGAAGAAAAGTTGCTCTTCGTTTTCGTTTTTGAAAAGTGCAAAGACTAAAATTTTCTGTCCGTTTTCGTTTGTCAAAAGCAAGAAATTCTCGTTCTTTTCGTAGATTTCAAGATTGTGTTTTGAAAAATCATCGTAAGAAAATTGGAATTGCTTTTCCGACAATAAAATACAATTGCGACCAACGTAGTATTTTTTGTAAAGATTGTATAATTCATCGACATTTTTTGCCGTTTTTCTGTACGTCGTAAGATGACTTTCGTCGATGTGCATTGCTGTTGTACTAAACGATTTTACAAACCCTATTCTCTCGTAAAAACTGAAGGCGTAGTTGTCAACTGGAATTAGAAAAAGGAAATCGGTGCTTTTCTTTCGCTCTTCGTCAATGGCAATGCTCATCAGTTTGCTCATTGCTCCGTGGTTTCTGTAGTTTTTATGCGTCATTACGCAAAATACATAACTTGCTGTTAAAGTTTCGCCTCTTGCGTTTTTGTAGGTGTAAGGCAAAAATTGTGTCGAGGCAATAACTTTTTCATCGTGTTTTGCTATCCAAGTGCATTTAGGTTGAAAAATTTTTGCGAAAAAACTTTCGATGAAATCGGTAGAATCGGCAAAAGTATCTGCCCAAAGTTGCTTTATTTGTTGTTCGTCTTTTGTGTCGGGATGAGAAATATCAAAATCAATGCTATGCTTTATTTTAATAGTGCCTTTTCGCAGAAATTTTTCGGGGTGATATTGCATTTTTGCGGTGCGTAACGACTCCAATCCCATATCTTCCTCGCGGTTGATGTATTCACAATCGTAAGCAAGGTGCTCGGCGGTAAGTTTGTTTATCATTACGTATGAGTCGCGAAAATTGGGCAGAGTTTTTTCGGTATGAACCACAAAAGTGTTTCCGTTCACTTTTTCGCCGTAGGCAAAAGCCACCGCTTTCCCGTCAATTTTCAAAATTATGCCTCGCAGTCCGAAATCGAAAAAATGTTCAAGAGCAAGTTCTACAGATTTTCGTTCGTATTTCAAATTTTCGTCGGAATGTTCTTGTGTGTGTTCATTTTCCCAAGCATCATAAACGGCAGTGCATTGTGCAATGTTTTCGCTCGAAATAAGTTCGTACGAAAATGACGGATATTTCCCGATGAAATGGTTGATATGGTTGCGTTTTGGTTGCAGTTTTTTGCCCGAAAGTGTTGCTAATTTTTCGCGCGAGTAAATGTATTCAAATTGATTGCGTTCTTCGGTAAAAATAAACTTATCGGGCAATGCTTTTTCTATTGGTTCAAACAGTTCGGGCGTGGCTGCGCCAATAATAAAAGTTTCGCCTCGTTGTTCGGCTTCGTTCATTAAGTCGCTCAGCACTTCGGCAAGGTTGACTATGCCGATGGGCGACAAATATTGCCATTCGTTGTCGGCGAAAAATCGCAGCAATAAAAACCCTTTCCATTCGGCGAAAGTGGTTTTGTACATTTCTCGCCAGCAAAAAATAGTGGCAAACGAGAAGTCGCAGATTGGCACGGTGGTCAGTCTTAAATATTTTTTTATTGTGTCTGCATCGCTCAGTTCGATGCGTTTGAAAGGTATCATCTCTTTTGCGAAAAAAAGTACGCAAAGGTAACACCGAAAAAGAAAAATTATAATCGAAAAACGAGATAATTTTTCTACCTTTATCAAATAAAAAATGATGAATTTTATCCTTAAATATTTTTCGTTTCGCAAATGTTGGAATTTGCTGAAATTGCGATTTGGTTACCGACTTTCTTCGTTGTTGCGTATGCCAATTGTGCTTGGTTCGCCCGCTTTTTTGCAAATAGAACCGCTCAATTTTTGCAACTTACGTTGTGTTGAGTGTCCTGCAGGAAATGGTTCTCTGACGCGAAAAAAGCAAGAAATGTCTTTTGATTTATTTCGGAAAAACATCGATGAAATCGGCAAAAATTTGATTTCGTTACTGCTTTATTTTCAAGGCGAACCATTTTTGTATAAAAATCTTCCACAAATGGTTAAGTATGCTCACGAACGGAAAATTTTTACATACACATCAACAAACGGACATTATTTGCTCGATAGTTTGTTGCTCGAAAGTTTGATAAAGTCGGGGCTCGACCATCTTGTCGTTTCGGTAGATGGAATGACGCAAGATGTTTACGAAAAATATCGACGAGGTGGAAATTTGCAAAAAGTGCTTGATGGCATTGATAATCTTATATTTTTGAAAGAAAAAAATCGTTCCGCGACGCCAACCATCGAAGTGCAAATGGTAGTAACTGCCGAAAACGAACATCAGACAGACGATTTTTTGCGTTTTTTCAAAGACAAAAAAGTGCAAAAAGTATCGTTGAAATCGGCACAAATTTATGATTTTGAAAACGGCAATCCGCTAATTCCAAAAAATGCACAGTTCAGCCGTTACGAAAAATGTGATGATGGAAAATACAAACTGAAAAGTTCGCTCCGAAACTGTTGTTGGAAGCAATGGAGTTCTGCAGTTGTTACGGCAAGTGGCGACCTTGTGCCTTGCTGTTTCGACAAAAATGCGGAGCATAAATTTGGCAATGTCTCAACCGAAAATTTGCTAAGTTTATGGAAAAATAGCGTATCACACAACTTTCGTAAAACTATTCTGCATCAGCGAAAATCCATCGACATTTGTTGCAATTGTAGCGAGAAATAGAATTTATTTTCTAATTTTGTAGAAAATCAAAAATAATGGCAGAAATCGAGCAAAATCCCACTAATTACGACGAAGACAATATCCGACATCTTGAGGATATGGAGCACATTCGCCTGCGTCCAGGTATGTACATTGGCAAGTTGGGCAATGGTACGCAAGCCGACGATGGTATTTATGTACTCATAAAAGAGTCGATAGACAACTCTATTGACGAATATCGTATGGGCGAGGGAAAAGTAATAGAGGTGGATGTAAAAGACGGCAAAGTGCGTGTGCGCGACTATGGTCGTGGTATTCCGTTGGGAAAGTTGGTGGAGGTGGTTTCTATACTGAACACTGGTGGTAAGTACGACACCAAAGCATTCAAAAAATCAGTCGGTTTGAATGGTGTAGGTACCAAGGCTGTTAATGCGCTTTCGTGGAAATTTTCAGTTCAAGCATTTCGCGACGGGAAAACTCGTCGTGCCGAATTTAAGCAAGGCAAATTGGTTTCCGATACTGGCATCGTACCAAATACCGATGGCGCAGAGCGTGGTACGCTTATCGAGTTTGAACCAGATGCGTCAAAAGGACTTTTTGAAAATTATGCTTTCCGCGATGAATACATCGAAACTTTGTTGCGAAACTATGCCTATTTGAATACGGGTTTGACTTTGGTGTACAATGGTCAGAAATTTCACTCAAAAAATGGACTTTTCGACTTGCTGAATGAGCGAATGACATCAGACCCGTTGTATCCAATTATCCATTTGCAAGGCGAAGATATTGAAATCGCTTTCACGCATACCGACCAACACAACGACGAGTATTTTTCGTTCGTTAATGGTCAGCACACCATACAAGGCGGAACGCATCAAGCCGCATTTCGCGAGGCTTTAGGGCGCACCATAAAGGAATTTTTCAATAAAAATATGGAGTTTGCCGACATTCGTAATGGTATTGTCGGTGCAATTGCCATCAATGTGCAAGAACCAGTTTTCGAAAGTCAGACCAAGGTAAAACTTGGCTCGAAGGATATGTGTCCTGAAAAAGATGCTAACGGAAATGTCATCGATTCGCCTTTGGCTGGTGTGAGTGTCAATAAATTTGTAAACGATTTTGTAAAGAAAGAACTTGATAATTTTCTGCATAAAAATGCCGAGATTGTAGAAGTGATGCTTCAAAAAATTCAAGATTCCGAAGCAGAGCGAAAAGCAATACAAGGCGTAACGAAAGAAGCCCGAAATCGTGCAAAGAAAATAAGTTTGCACAACGAAAAACTGCGCGATTGCCGTGTGCATCTTAACGACGCCAAACCTGTGTATGCCAAAACGGGCAAAGGCATCAGCGAAGAAGACAAGGTTGACTTGCGCGAGGAATCAAGCATTTTTATTACCGAAGGTAATTCTGCGAGCGGTTCCATTACCAAAACCCGCGATGTGAACACACAAGCAGTTTTTAGTCTGCGAGGTAAACCGCTCAATGTGTATGGAGCAAAAATGGACAAAGTGCAGAAAAATCTCGAATTTACATTGCTAATGGCTGCACTTAATATCGACGAAGGTTTAGAAAATTTGCGTTACAACAAAATTATAGTCGCTACCGATGCCGATGTCGATGGAATGCACATTCGTTTACTTTTAATAACATTCTTCCTGAAATTTTATCCAGAATTGATAAAAAAAGGACACGTTTACATTTTGCAGACGCCTTTGTTTCGTGTTCGCAATAAAAAGAAGAAAATAAAAGGATACAAAGAACCCGAAGGCGAAACGAGCAAAAAACAAAAAAATGACGATTACGTTAAACGCTATTGCTACAGCGAAGAAGAACGCATAAATGCCGTAACCGAACTTGGTCCAGATCCTGAAATAACGCGATTCAAAGGTTTGGGAGAAATTTCGCCCGAAGAATTTGAAGGTTTCATCGGTCCGGAAATGCGTTTGGATTTGGTAACATTGCGCAAAGAAGATGCAGTGAACGATTTGCTTGAATTTTATATGGGCAAAAACACTTCCGAACGACAAAACTTTATCATCGATAATTTGGTGATAGAATCGGACAAAGTGGAGCAGGATTTGTAAGAGAAGCGAGAAATAAGAAACAAGAATCAAGATATCAATTTCATCGTGAAACGCATATTTTTATTTATAGGCATATTTTTGTTGGGGGCAAGTTCAGTTTTTGCCTACGATTTTTTTGAATACGAACCTCCTCATCACGATGTTCCGCAACAAATGAATGCGCCTCGCATTCCCGATTATGTTGTTTTTGCTGGCGATACAATATCTTTGAAAAGATACGACCTCCGTCAGCGTTTCGACCGAGAAATTTTGGCATTTACGTATATGCACAGCACGACTTATTTGCTCATAAAACGTGCCAAAATTTATTTTCCACTTATCGAACCGACATTGGCAAGAGACTCTGTGCCTGATGATTTCAAATACCTCGCACTCATCGAAAGTTATTTCAATCCACGTGTGGTTTCGCCTGCAAAAGCGGCTGGAATTTGGCAATTTATGGCGTCAACTGCGCAACAATATGGTTTGGAAGTGAATGAGCAAGTTGATGAACGTTTCAATCTTGAAAAATCAACCGAAGCCGCTTGCAAGTACCTTAAACATTCGTACGAATTGTATCACGATTGGGCAACGGTAGCCGCTTCGTACAATATCGGCACAACACGACTCTCGAAAGAATTGGAGATGCAGCACGTTTCTTCGGCGCTCGATTTGTATCTGAATGAAGAGACAAGCCGTTATGTATTTCGTATCTTGGCGGCAAAGGCGATACTTTCCAATCCTCAGCAATATGGGTTCAATTTGCTGGATAGTGATTATTACCTACCTGTCGAAACTCGTGTCGTTGAGGTGAATACTTCGGTTGACAATTGGGCAGATTGGGCGATAGAACACGGCACAACCTATGCTCATCTCAAGAATTTCAACTATTGGATTCGCGACCGCAAATTGGACAATCCCCAAGGGAAAACCTATTTTGTGAAAATCCCTGTATTGAAATAAAAATGCCAAACCCGCAGATTATACGAATTTGGCATTTTCTAATTTATAAAAGAAGAAGTGGTTATAATTACCAATCTTCATTTTCGTTTCCTGACATTCCGTTTTTAACAGCTTCTTCTATTTTGTCCATAATTACATTAGAATAGGCATTACTCATAACAAGTGCTTTGGCAGAAACTTTCTTGTGCTTGTCTTTTTCTGAAAAAGGGAAGCATTTGTCTAAAATCCAGTTTTCAGTATGGCTTTTTACAGTGCCATCACCCAACAAAATGCCAGTAAATCCGGCTCCATCAGAAACAACTACTTCATAATAAGGTATAGTGTATGTTATTCTGACTTTTTTGTCTTTAATATCTGCTTTTATCACAGGTTGTATGCTAACATCATAAGCGTTGTAACCACCACCAAGGTGTCCTGCGATATTTGACAGATACCCTCTGGCAATAATAGTTCCAGATTCTTTGTCATTCAATTTGATAGCATCGCCATCACCTTGATTAAAAGTTGATACAAACCAATGATTCAAAATAGTATAAAGCTGATTTTTTGTTTGTTCTCCGCAATCAATTACTTGTGTAAAAGTGATGGCGTTGTTTTTGTCTAATGTAATATTAGAGCCAATGTTTTCGGCAGCTTCTAACCAATTGTCTCCGAATTTTTTCTTGGCGTATTCTTCCAATTCGTCAGTACGAATTATTTGAGCATTTATAATTGTTGTTAACATCAACAACAAAAAGAATGATATTGTTTTTCTCATAAGATTTTAATTTAATTTATATTCAATAACAATGGCGTATTTGTCTGTATCAATACTTTCTAAATCATCAAGTGTGGCACCAGAACCTAATTTGAGTGCTATCAGTAGTTTAGCTAAAGCTTCGGTGTCTTTGTCATTCAAATCTTTTGCGAATTCTTCTAAGTTTGCAGCCATATAAAAACTCAAAATGCTTGTTTCTTGTATATAACCACCATGATATTTTTCTCCAGCACATTCATATCCAGGCCATCCGTTATAGATAACCCCGTCTATGTATTGAGAAGGAATGTCGAATGTAAAACCATTATATGCTTCGGTAAGATCGCTTGTTTTTATACCATCGAT
>DCHK01000051.1:0-14163 GCA_002315615.1 Bacteroidales bacterium UBA1754
ACGGTCTTGGTGATGTCTATCGTATTTGGCTCGCACACTGGTGTGGCTGCTGTAATCGTTACCGTAGGAGTCTGCTTGTTCTTTAATTTGATCTCGGTCGCATTACTTGTACACTGATCAACAGTGTTTCTAATGCGTGCATAATATGATTTTTCTGCTCCTGCAATAGGTGCTTGACCTGCGTTTGGAGTGAATGAAAGTCCTGTCGAGAGGGCTGTTCCTGTACAATCGCTTGACTCGAACCACTCTACTATTTGATTTGCTTCGAGTGTCGCAGTAACCGTCAAAGTAGGAGCACTCGCTGCTGAGCAATAATCGTGTTCAGCAGAAGCATCAACAGGTGCTGTGATTGTAGGGCAATCGCAATTTGGTGCCTCTACGTTATAATTATCTGAAGAGCAACCATTATCGGTTACTTTCAAAACTACATTTACTCCTTTAGGTGCTGTAAGTGTAGTACCTGAAATGCTCGCTCCTGTACCACTTACTATAGATGCTGTTCCACCTGATATAGTAATTGTACCTGTGTAACTCAAACGATCGGCAGAACATTTCTTGTCGCTCAACGAAATTGTAGGAATAGCCTTAACAGTTATCTTACCCGTAGCCGACACATCTCCACAACCACCCGTCAAAGGAATTGTATAATTAAATGTACCTGCAGCAGTTGGTGTTCCACTAATAGTGATTGTATTACTATTCCAACTTGCATTAACACCAGCAGGAAGTCCTGATGCGGTGCCTATACCTGTCGCTCCAGTAGTGGTATGAGTCATATTGACTGATGCACCCAAACAAATGTTTGGATCGGCAGGAGCAGCAGAAACTGTATTGTTCTTTGTAATTGTAATAGTAAAATTCTTATAATCACCAGCACATTCCAAAGAACCACTCGTATTATATGGAGTAACTTTATATATTAAACTACCATCATTTGTCTTATTGTTCAAATTAATGGTTGCGCCATTAATGCTATTGCCTTGTCCATCTGCAGGTTTTGCAACATTCACAGCCGTTGTCGTCCATTTATATGTATTTGCACTACCATTAAGGTTTACAGTCGTGAACGAATTGCCGTCGCAAATAGTTTGAGCGGTCATATCATTTACGGTTGGTTTAGCAAGAACGGTAACCGCAACTTCTGTACGACTTGATTCGCAAGTTGTATTCTTTTGCGAAACATAATAACTCTTGTTGTTAGTCAACGAAGGCGTTGTATAAGAATTTCCCGTTGAAAGAGCCGTTCCTCCTGTAGCAGCAGCATACCAAGAATATGTAATTCCCGATTTAGCCGTAGCATTAAGTGTCGCTGTCGTTCCATTACAAATAGTTGTTCCGTTAACTGTTGGCGCTTCAGGAACCTCAACTACAGTGATTGTACCAGTAGCACTCACATCGCCACAACCACCAGTCAGAGGAATACTATAATTATATGTACCAGCTGCTGTTGGCGTACCACTAATTGTTATCTTGTTGCTTGCCCAATTAGCACTTACACCTGCAGGCAAGTTTGAAGCAGTACCGATACCGGTAGCACTTGTAGTGGTGTGTGTAATGTTTGGAATAGCAGTTCCTACGCAAACAGTAGGAGTAGCTGAAGCAGTAGATACTGTATTTGAAAGATTTACATTGATTGTCAAGTTTTTGGTAGTACCCTTACAAGTTCCATTGAGTGGAGTAACCGTATAAGCCAATGTTCCTGTTTTGGTTGCATCCGTCAAGTTTACTGTCTTTCCCGTAATGGTCATACCAGAACCCGTATCGTTATTGAGATTGGTATTATTGGCAGTCGCTTTCCATTCGCAACTTGTTACATTTGTACCACCAAGATTAACATCAGCAAATTTTGTTCCATTACAAATTGTTTGCGCATCGATTGTGTTCAACACAGGCGCTGCAGTAACGGTGATAGTACCTGTTGCAGTTGCACTACCACAAGTACCAGTTGGAGTGATGGTATAATTAAATGTACCAGCCGCAGTTGGCGTACCACTAATTGTTATCTTATTATTACTGTATGATGCCGTAACGCCAGCAGGGAGACCCGTACTATTAGAAATTCCTGTTACACCAGTTGTATTGTGTGTAATGGAAGTTATAGCCGTATTTACACAAACTGTAGGCGATGATGATGCTGTACCAACAGTCATACCTGCGGTAACAGTAATTGTTAGAGATGCTATTGCTTCACAATCGCCATCAACAAAAAATTCATATTCTCCAGAAGTAGCAGTAGATGCAGTAAAAGAATATGTATCTGACTGAGTAATAGTACCGCCATTTTTCTTACGCCAACCATAATCATTGGCTTTAGACAAGTCGTAACCACCAGGGAAAACACCTTTCAATGTAATAGCGTCACCTTCACATGGCGTAGCAGATCCTTGAGTAATAGATGCAGACACATTCAATTGTTGCAATTCTACTTGATAAGGACAAGAAACATAAGGATTCTCGTCAGCCATAAACCAAATATAACCATTCGTTTTGCCAGCAACAACAGATGGTTTCAACAAAATTGTATAACCATTAACATCCAATTTTGAATATTGACTTGCGTTCAATGTGTTTGTGAACTGCGAAGGAGCCGGTGTTGTAGTCAATTTTGACGCAGTCCAAAACCATTTCCAAGTTGGAGATTTTTTCTGCAATTGAGTAAAAAGAGTTACCTCTGTACCCCCACAAGCTACCTCTTTGTCGCCATCTACACCAGCACAAGCACTCGTTGGTGTACCTCTAACCACTTGTGAAAATTGTTGTCCTGAGTTATACCATTCGTCATACAAGTTATATGAACCAAAAGTCATCACTTGCGCTTGACGGCAATTGTTTGTGTCATGTCGCTGATTGAGTGCGACCTCAACGTGTACATTGCCATCAGCATCCACCACATTTGACAATGGAATTTTCACTTCCAAATCCCAATATTGTCCGCTATATGTTTTTTGCGACCAAGTTGACGAACCTGCTTGTCCATAAGTTGCTATGTTGCCATTTCCATTCCAAGCATACCCATATTGTCCACCTGCAGCAATATACTTATTAATGATAAGTTCTACACCATCTGATTGCCAAACCTCCCCCTCTCTTTTAGGATTCTTATCAAACACCCTTATAAAGAAATATATATAATTGTCATCATAAACCGTTTTCCATTGTGCTAACTGACCATCTGGACCTTTTTCATTGGTATTCGGAGTGTCGCCACAGTCTCCTGCATTAATAAGGTGAACTGCATTGGTCGGCATTATTTTTTGCCACGGAGCCATTTCCCAAAATGTCTCATTTGCTTGTGCATCAATTGTAGCAGTTTCGCAAGTTTGAGGAATAGTTAATTTTGTTGCCGATTCACCACAACAATTTGCTGCTGTTATTTTACCAGATGTACATTGGTTATAGTAACTGCCAGTTGTCTTATTAACTACATAATATGTAGTAGTAGATTCTGGTATTGCCTTCAGTCTCATTCCCTCGCCAATCTTATTCGCATCAGAAATGCTACCTTTATACCAATAATAAGTATCAGTAGAACCACCTATACCTTGAGCAGAAAGAACTGTTGATTCGCCTTCGCAAACTTCATCACCTTGAGAAGAGACCACTTTTCTTTCAATTGGTCCCGTAATTTCGATATAATCAATACCAATGACTTGAGTTACAGAAACTGAACCATTATTTATATGTTTAAAATCATACACATAAAATTCCAACATAAATCCATCTTGACCTCCCGTTCCATTTCCATCTGTTGACAAATTTACCGAAGCCGTCAAATCAGTATAAAACGCATCACGCATATAACCATTCCAGTTCTTGCTATTAGATGTCCATGATGTTATATTGTCCGCACAATTTGAACGTCTTGTCGTAGTTGCTCCTGTAGCATAATTCGTATAAGTATCTCCACCATTCAAACGCATAATTCTAACACTTGGTTTAGTGTAAGTATCATCGTCTCCAGTTTGACACTGACTTGTATTCGGTCTTTGAGTTGCGCCACGCAAACGTATTTTTACAGTATATGTTTGTCCTGGTATCAATCCAGAAATTGAATATCGAAACAATGGGTTGTTTTGGTCGTTAGATGCCAACAACAACGTACCATCTGCAGTATTTCCTTGATCCCACAAAGACATTCCATTTTCATACATTGTAGAAATATCTTGAGCAATGGTGTAACTACCTGCATTGCTCAATGGTTGTTTAAAATCACCTGTAGCTACGTAATTCAACGTACCAGGGAACGAAAATGCCTGCGTAGCAGAACCGTAAAAATCTACATCCTCAAATTTCCAACGATCTCCACTTGCCGAAGAACTTGAGAATGATGTTCCTGCCACAACTTGCGTTTCAATACCCGTCTTGCAAGTTTGTGCATTTGCCGTGATTGGCAAAAGAGAAGAGCCTATCAAAAGCCCGAAAAGAAGTAGGGTTTTACCCTTTTTGAATTGATTTAAATTCATAGTATATCAGTTTATTTTTATACTTTTTTTGCACACAAAACAGCCAACAAGTAGCCACTTTGCGACTCATAGATTTAAGATTAGCCTCCAAAATTATAGAAGATTACGTAAAAAACAAACAAAATTTTCGTTTTTTTTGGCAAACAACTTATTTTGGTACAAAAAAAAGAAAGCACAAACTCTTTTGGAATTTGTGCTTTCTTGTGTTGTCTTATCCGGATTCGAACCAGAACAGACAGTACCAAAAACTGTAGTGCTACCATTACACCATAAGACAATCATTTTTCAGAAAGTTCCGTTGAACTTTCGACTGCAAAATTACATATATTTTTTTATTTGCAAATATTTTTTTCAAAAAAAATCATTTTGCGATAAGCAAAAAATAATTCTTTTTGCCTTTTTGTGCCAAAATGTATTTACCATTGAGCAACGAATTTGCATCAATAGTCATATCAATATCAGCAATTTTCTCTTTGTTAAGCGAAACTCCATTGGCTTGAATGGCTTTGCGACATTCGCCTTTTGAAGCAAAAACTGCCGATTTTTCTGCTAACAAATCAATCACTTTAACACCATTTTGTACATCGGCAAGCGAAATTTCAAATTGCGGAACACCATCAAAAACAGCAAGGAGCGTATCTTCGTCAAGTTTTTTCAGTGCATCGCCCGTAGCATTACCAAAAAGAATGTTTGAAGCATCGACAGCGGCATTATAGTCGGCTTCGGAATGTACCATAATAGTTACTTCTTTTGCCAAACGTTTTTGCAAAACGCGCAAGTGTGGTGCTTGCTGATGTTCTGCTATCAAAGATTCAATTTCTTCTTTATTGAGTGATGTAAATATTTTAATGTAACGAGTTGCATCATCATCACTCACATTCAACCAAAATTGGTAAAATTTGTACGGTGAAGTATATTTTGCGTCGAGCCAAACATTACCACTCTCCGTTTTTCCAAATTTACCACCATCGGCTTTTGTAATCAACGGACAAGTAAGTGCATACGCCTCGCGACCATTTGTGCGACGGATAAGTTCTGTTCCTGTGGTGATATTTCCCCATTGGTCAGACCCACCCATTTGAAGTTTGCAATTTTTATGCTCGTTCAAATACAAAAAGTCGTAACCTTGCAATAATTGATATGTAAATTCTGTAAACGAAAGACCATCGCGTGCTTCACCGTTCAAGCGTTTTTGCACGCTATCTTTTGCCATCATATAATTTACGGTAATATGCTTACCAACTTCGCGGGCAAAATCGAGGAAAGTAAAGTCTTTCATCCAATCGTAGTTATTTACCAACTCGGCACGATTCGGTTCGTTGCTTTCAAAATCGAGGAATTTGGACAATTGTTTTTTGATGCATTCTTGATTATGACGCAAAGTTGCCTCGTCGAGCAAATTACGTTCTGCCGATTTGCCCGAAGGGTCGCCAATCATACCTGTGGCACCGCCTACCAAAGCAATAGGTTTGTGTCCGCAACGCTGAAAGTGGCGCAACATCATAATACCACAAAGGTGACCAATATGAAGACTATCGGCAGTAGGGTCGATGCCGACATACGCTGTAACCTGTTCTTTTTGCAACAATTCTTCTGTTCCAGGCATAATGCTATGAAGCATTCCACGCCATTTGAGTTCTTCTACAAAATTCATTGATATTCTTTTAAAAACTGAGTACAAAGGTATAATTTTAAAATGTTTTATGCAATTGTTAATTCATATATCAAAAAAAAACATAACTTTGCAATTCGTTTCAAAGAGAGTGAGTTTTCTCCTATTTTATTGAATAATAAATTATTAAAAACAAAAATATGAACATCGAAAGACAAAACATCGACGAGGTAAATGTTGTTCTTACCATAAATGTTGCAAAAAGCGACTATCAAGACAACATTGCAAAAACACTTAAAGATTACCGCAAAAAAGCCAATGTACCAGGTTTCCGTCCAGGAATGGTGCCAGTAGGTATGTTGAAAAAAATGTACGGAAAAGCAATTTTGGTTGACGAAGTGAACAAAGCAGTTTCTGACGGGCTTTACAATTATATAAAAGAGAACAAATTGGAAGTTCTTGGCGAACCACTTCCATCGGCAAAGCAACCAGAAAACGATTTTTCTGACGAAAACGACTACACTTTTGTTTTCGACATTGCTTTGGCTCCTGCTTTCGACCTCGCTCTTTCGGCAAAAGATAAAATGAAATATTACGAAATTGCCATCGACGACAAAATGATGGAAGGTCAAATAAAATCTTACACTGGTCGTTTCGGCACATACGAGCAAGTTGACACCGTAGAAGAAAACGATATGGTGAAAGGTACCATTATTGAAATGGACGGCAAAAACGAAAAAGCAGACGGTGTGAAAGTTGAAGGTGCAGTGCTTACTGCTTCGTATATGAAAGATGCAAAAAGCAAAAAGCAATTTGTTGGCGCGAAAAAAGGCGATAGCATCGTTTTCAACCCAAGCAAAGCATACGATGGCAACGAAACTGAATTGGCATCACTTCTTCGCATCAAAAAAGAAGAAGTAAAAGATTTTTCTGCAGATGTTAAAATTTCCATCGACGAAATTACTCGCTACAAAGAAGCAGAAGTTAATCAAGAACTTTTCGACAAAGCGTTCGGCAAAGACGTTGTAAAATCTGAAGATGAATTCAAGGCAAAAGTTACTGAAGGTTTGAAAGAAAATCTTGCTGTAGAATCTGATTTCAAATTTGCTGACGATGTAAAAGCATTGGTTGCAAAGAAAATGGAAAAACTTGTTTTCCCTAACGATTTCCTTAAACGTTGGGTGCTCGAAACAAACGAAAAAATGACAGCAGAAGAACTTGACAAAAACTTTGATGCAATGCTTGCCGACCTTAAATGGCAATTGGCAAAAGACAAAATTGCAAAAGAAGCAGAAATCAAAATTGAGCCTGCCGACCTCGAATCGTACGCTAAGAAAGTAGCAAAAATGCAATTCGCTCAATATGGTATGATGAATACTCCTGACAACATTCTTGCCAACTACGCACAAGAGATGATGAAAAACAAAGATACTGCACGCAACATCTACGAACGTGTTTCTGAAGAGAAAGTTATTGCAGCCGTAAAAGGAAAAGTTTCAGTTGAAAACAAAACTGTTTCGACAGAAGAGTTCAACAAAATGTTTGAAAAAAAATAAAAAGTTGAAATAAAACCTTTTGAAAGGTACGGAGTTTTTTCTAACTTCGTACCTTTCTTATCCTAATACAAGATTTTTTAATCACTTATATACATTAAAATTATGGAAAACGAATTCAAAAATTATGCAACCAAGCACCTCCGTATGAACGGACTTGCACTTGACAAGTACATCGACATTACAAGCAGTTACATCTCGCCAAGCATTTTGGAAGAACGTCAGTTGAACGTAACACAAATGGACGTATTCTCGCGACTTATGATGGACCGCATCATTTTCCTCGGCACACAAATTGACGACTACACTGCCAATGTAATACAAGCACAACTACTCTACCTCGACTCTTCAGACCCAGGTAAAGATATTTCTATCTACCTCAACACTCCTGGCGGAAGCGTTTATGCAGGTTTGGGAATTTACGACACTATGCAATTTATCGGTAGCAAAGTTTCTACTATTTGTACAGGAATGGCGGCTTCGATGGGTGCTGTGCTTTTGGTGGCAGGCGAAAAAGGCAAACGTTCGGCTTTGAAACACTCACGCGTGATGATTCATCAACCAATGGGTGGCGCACAAGGTCAAGCATCTGACATTGAAATTACCGCGCGCGAAATTCAAAAACTAAAAAAAGAACTTTACACAATTATAGCAGAACATTCTGGCAACGATTACGACAAAATTTATGCCGATAGCGACCGCGACTATTGGATGACAGCCGAAGAAGCAAAAGCATACGGAATGATTGACCAAGTGTTGACCAAAACAAGTAAATAAATCCTCAAAAACATAAAAACATTTTATGCCAAGAAGAAACGAAAACAAGTGCAGTTTTTGCGGACGAGGCGAAAGCGAAGTTGACTTTCTCATTACGGGAATGGGCGGAAATATTTGTTCTGATTGCGTACATGCAGCAGATGAAATCGTAAAACAAAACTTTGAACATAAAAGTAGTTTTTCTTCCGACTTGAAATCATTGCCAAAACCGACAGAAATCAAAAGTTTTCTTGATGATTATGTAATCGGTCAAGACGAGGCGAAGAAATTTCTTTCGGTTGCCGTTTATAACCATTACAAACGCATCTTGCAAAAAAAACAAGATGACGAAGTGGAAATTGAGAAATCAAACATCATTTTGGTTGGCTCTACGGGAACGGGAAAAACTTTGCTCGCAAAAACTATCGCAAAAAAAATAAATGTTCCTTTCACCATTGTCGATGCCACAGTACTTACCGAAGCAGGTTATGTGGGCGAAGACATAGAAAGTATTCTTACGCGTTTGCTACAAGTGGCAGATTACGATGTGCCAGCAGCCGAACGAGGAATTGTTTTTATCGACGAAATTGACAAAATTGCTCGTAAGGGCGATAATCCTTCCATCACTCGCGACGTGAGTGGAGAAGGCGTTCAACAAGGACTATTAAAACTGCTCGAAGGCTCGGTTGTACTTGTGCCACCACAAGGCGGTCGCAAACACCCCGACCAAAAAATGATTGCAGTCAACACTCAAAATATTTTGTTTATTTGCGGTGGTGCTTTCGATGGTATTGAAAAAAAGATTGCAGCACGCCTCAACACGCGCTCGGTAGGTTATACTGCGGCACAAAAAACTGCGGGCATCGACCAAGACAATATATTAAAGTATGTAAGTCCGCAAGACCTAAAATCTTTCGGCTTAATACCAGAAATCATTGGTCGTCTGCCAATTCTCACTTATTTGCAACCACTTGACAGAAACGCCTTGCGAAAAATTCTTACCGAACCAAAAAATTCCATTATTCGTCAATATACTAAATTATTCAAAATGGACAATGTGGCGCTCACTTTCGACGATTCCGTTTTGGATTATATAGTTGACAAAGCCATCGAGTTCAAACTTGGCGCAAGAGGTTTGCGTTCAATTGTAGAAACTATTATGATGGACGCAATGTTTAGCGTTCCTTCCGAAAAAGTTGGCAATTTGAACATCACGCTCGACTACGCAAAAGAAAAACTCGAAAAAGCAAATTTGGACAAGTTAAGAGCTGAATAAAAGAAGCGAGAAAACAGAAACAAGAAGGCAGAAACAAGAAATAAGAGTTGAAAGACTGTTGCATTTTGGGGTGCAATGGTCTTTTTTTTTAGTTTATTTTTAAAAATTATTTTTTTATTCAAAAAATAGTTATATTTGTTATTGCGTTGATTTGGCGAAAAAATCAATCTATTAGTCTTTATTTACAACCTAATTAGTTGACAAATAAGCGTATGACGAAACAAGAATTACAAGGACAACTGAAGAAATATTTCGGTTTTGATAGTTTCAAAGGCAACCAAGAGGCTATCATCAATAATATTTTGGCAGGAAAAGACACTTTTGTGCTGATGCCTACGGGTGGCGGTAAGTCGTTGTGCTATCAACTTCCTGCACTTATACAAGACGGTCTTGCAATAGTTATTTCGCCACTTATCGCACTTATGAAAAACCAAGTCGATGCAATGCGCTCTTTCAGTGCAGAAGACGGCGTGGCACACTTCCTTAACTCTTCTTTGACGAAAGCAGCAGCAGAATCGGTACAAAATGACGTGCTGAGCGGTAAAACAAAATTGCTTTACATTGCGCCAGAATCGATGACAAAAGAAGAAAACATTGACTTCTTGAAAAAAGTTAAAATTTCATTCTATGCCATTGACGAAGCACATTGTATTTCGGAATGGGGACACGATTTCCGTCCAGAATATCGCCGTATCAGGCCAATTATCAACGAGATACAAGATGCACCCGTTGTGGCACTGACAGCCACAGCCACTCAAAAAGTGCAACACGACATTCAAAAAAGTCTTGGCATACAAAAAGCCACTATTTTCAAATCGTCGTTCAACAGGCCAAACTTGTACTACGAAGTGCGTCCCAAAACAAACAATGTTGACAAAGACATTATAAAATACATCCACTCTCAAAAAGGAAAATCGGGCATCATATACTGCTTGAGTAGAAAAAAAGTAGAGGAACTTGCCGAAACGCTGAACCTTAACGACGTCAAGGCATTGCCTTACCACGCAGGAATGGACTCCGCTACACGTTCAGAAAATCAAGACAAATTCTTGATGGAAGAAATTGATGTAATTGTAGCCACTATCGCATTCGGTATGGGAATAGACAAACCCGATGTGCGTTTCGTAATTCATTACGACATACCTAAAAGTTTGGAAGGATACTACCAAGAAACAGGACGTGCAGGACGCGACGGAGGCGAAGGTGAATGTATAACTTTCTATTCGAATAAAGACATTCAAAAACTCGAAAAGTTTATGCAAGGCAAACCGATTGCCGAGCAAGAAATTGGTAAACAACTTTTGCTCGAAACATCGGCGTATGCAGAATCGGCAGTATGCCGACGCAAAACTTTGCTACACTATTTCGGCGAAGAATACAATGAAGATAATTGTGGAAATTGTGATAATTGTTTAAATCCAAAAAAACAAATGGAAGCTCAGGATATGCTATGTATGGTGTTGGAAGCCATCATATTATTGAAAGAAAAGTTTAAAGCGGATCATATTGTAAATGTGCTTATCGGAAAAGAGACTACGGCAGTAAAAGAAAACGAGCACGAAGACCTTGAAATTTTCGGCACAGCACCCGAAGAAGACGAAAAAACACTGCAAGCAGTTATTCGCCAAGCAATGATTGCTGGCTACATAGATAAAGACATTGAAAACTATGGTTTACTGAAAGTTACCAAAAAAGGACACGAATATCTTAAAAAGCCTACTTCGTTCACCATTGTGAAAGACAACGAATTTGATGATAACGAAGAAGAGGAAGATACACCGATGAAAGGAGGTGGTAACTGTGCAGCCGACGAGGCACTTTACTCTATGCTGAAAGATTTGCGCAAAAAATTATCGAAACAATTGGGAGTTCCTCCATACGTTATTTTTGCCGATCCGTCGCTCGAAGCAATGGCAACGACATATCCTATCACTGTAGATGAACTGAAAAATGTGCCAGGCGTAGGCGAAGGAAAAGCAAAACGATATGGCGAAGAATTTTTGAAACTCATTAAAAACCACGTTCAAGAAAATGAGATTGAACGTCCTGAAGACTTGCGTGTTCGCACAGTTGCCAACAAATCGAAACAAAAACGTTCAATCATCGAAGCCATTGACCGACGAATTGCACTTGACGACATAGCAGAATCGAAAGGTATGGAGTTTGATGAACTTTTGAGCGAACTTGAATCAATCGTAAACTCTGGTACAAAAATAAACATCGACTATTTTTTGCACGAAATAATGGAAGACGACAGCATTCAAGATATTTTCGAATACTTTAAGGAAGCCGAAACTGACGATATAGAAGAAGCGTACAAAGAATTTTGCCACGAAGATTATACCGAAGAAGAAATACGATTGATACGCATCAAATTCCTGTCGGAGATGGGAAATTAACGCGTTTATCTTGTTGAATTTTTATATTCGCAATAATTTCATAACTTTGCAATTCTTAAAATAAGATTTTTATTCACTTTAATTATAATTAAAATTTATGTGGTTATTTAATTCCTCAATCGGAAAGAAACTGATAATGAGTATATCAGGCGCTTTCCTCGTGTTATTTTTGTTGTTTCACGCAACAATGAACGCTGTAGCAATTTTCTCAGCTGAAGGTTACAACGCTATTTGCGAATTTTTGGGTGCCAATTGGTACGCATTGGTAGGAACAATGGTGATTGCGTTCTTCGTATTGCTTCACTTTGTTTATGCGTTTATTTTGACTATTCAAAATAGAAAAGCGCGTGGAAACAATGCTTACGCAATCAGCGAAAAACCAAAAAATGTAGAATGGGCTTCACAAAATATGCTTGTTCTTGGTTTAATCGTTATTTGCGGTATTTTGTTGCACCTTTCTCAATTTTGGGCACACATGCAGTTTGCCGAAATTGCAGGTACAGAAGGTGGAAATGTTGCAGGTGTAGCAGATGGTGCTGCTTGGATTAGATTCTATTTCTCACAACCTTGGATTGCTGCTTGCTATGTAGTATGGCTTGTTGCTTTGTGGTTTCACTTGTCTCACGGAGTTTGGAGCGCAATGCAAACACTTGGTTGGAGCAACAAAATTTGGTTCGAACGCTGGCGTTGCATTTCTACTGTAGTTACTACAATCATCATCGCTGCTTTCATTGCAGTAGTTCTTGCATTTGCATTCCATTTGGTTCCTTGCGAATGCACTAAAGCTTGTTGCGTAGCAGCTTGTATCAATTAATTTTTCCTTAAATTTGAAAATTAGATATTATGGCAACAATAGATTCAAAAATTCCACAAGGTCCTGTGGCTGAAAAATGGACCAACTACAAAGCTCACCAAAAATTGGTGAACCCAGCCAACAAACGTAAACTTGATATTATCGTAGTAGGTACAGGTTTGGCAGGTGCTTCTGCCGCTTCTACTTTGGGCGAAATGGGATTCAATGTATTGAATTTCTGCATTCAAGATTCACCACGTCGTGCACACTCTATCGCTGCACAAGGTGGTATCAATGCCGCTAAAAACTATCAAAACGATGGCGACTCTGTATATCGTCTTTTCTACGATACCGTAAAAGGTGGCGACTATCGTGCTCGCGAAGCTAACGTTTATCGTTTGGCAGAAGTTTCAAGCAATATCATCGACCAATGCGTTGCTCAAGGTGTTCCTTTCGCTCGCGAATACGGTGGATTGTTGGCTAACCGTTCATTTGGTGGTGCACAAGTAAGCCGTACATTCTACGCAAAAGGTCAAACCGGTCAACAACTTTTGCTTGGTGCATATTCTTCTTTGAATCGTCAAATCAAAGCAGGAAAAGTAAAAAGCTACAATCGCTATGAAATGCACGATGTAGTTATGGTTGACGGTCGCGCTCGTGGTATCATTGCTAAAAACTTGGTAACTGGTGAATTCGAACGCTTTGCCGCTCACGCTGTAGTTATCGCTACTGGTGGTTATGGAAATGCTTACTTCCTTTCTACTAACGCTATGGGTTGTAACTGCTCTGCTGCAATTGCTGCTTACCGCCAAGGTGCATATATGGCAAACCCATCGTACGTACAAATTCACCCTACTTGTATTCCAGTACACGGCGACAAACAATCAAAATTGACTTTGATGTCAGAGTCGTTGCGTAACGATGGTCGTATTTGGGTTCCAAAGAAAAAAGAAGATGCTGAAAAATTGCAAAAAGGACTAATTAAAGGTTCTGATATTCCTGAAGAAGAACGCGACTACTACTTGGAACGTCGCTACCCTGCTTTCGGTAACCTTGTACCTCGCGACGTTGCCAGTCGTGCTGCAAAAGAACGTTGCGATGCTGGTTTTGGTGTAAACAACACTGGTTTGGCAGTATTCTTGGATTTCTCTGAAGCAATTAACCGTTTGGGTATCGATGTAGTTCGTCAACGCTACGGAAACTTGTTCGATATGTACGAAGAAATTTCTGACGTAAATCCAGGTGAATTTGCAAAAGAAATCAATGGCGTTAAATATTACAATCCAATGATGATTTTCCCTGCTATCCACT
>DCHK01000051.1:14247-21585 GCA_002315615.1 Bacteroidales bacterium UBA1754
TCTCTGACCACGGTGCTAACCGTCTTGGAGCATCTGCTTTGATGCAAGGTTTGGCTGACGGATATTTCGTATTGCCATACACCATTCAAAACTACTTGTCAGACCAAATTACCGTTCCTCGTTTCGATCCAAATAGCAAAGAATTTATGGATGCTCAAGCAAAATGCGAAGCAGAACAAGACGCATTGCTTAAAATTGGAGGTAAACGCTCTGTTGACTCTATCCATAAAGAACTCGGACACATTATGTGGGAATACGTAGGAATGGGTCGTACAAAAGAAAGTTTGGAAACAGCTCTTGAAAAATTGAAAGATTTGCGCAAAGAGTTTGAAACAAACTTGTTCGTTCCTGGAAAAAAAGAGGGTTTGAACATAGAGTTGGATAAAGCGTTCCACTTGAAAGACTTTATCGTAATGGGCGAATTGATTGCACGCGATGCTCTTCATCGTAACGAAAGTTGTGGTGGTCACTTCCGTGTTGAATACCAAACTGAAGAAGGCGAAGCAAAACGCGACGACGAAAACTTTTTCTATGTAGGTTGCTGGAACTATCAAGGAAGCGACGAAAAAGAACCTGAATTGATAAAAGAACCACTTGAATACGAAGCAATCAAAGTTCAAACTCGTAATTATAAATCATAAATTTAAGAAAGGAAATCAAATATGGATAATATAATGAAAGTCAATCTTAAAGTTTGGCGTCAAGCTGGACCAAAAGAACAAGGTGGTTTTGTAACTTACGAGAAT
Source organism: Bacteroidales bacterium UBA1754 (assembly GCA_002315615.1). GTDB lineage: Bacteria > Bacteroidota > Bacteroidia > Bacteroidales > Paludibacteraceae > UBA1754. The sequence continues at coordinate 14,994 of DCHK01000051.1, forward strand.
GTAGAAACTACACCCGACACTTCGTTCTTGGAAACTTTGGATATTTTGAATGAATCATTGATTGAAAAAGGACAAGAGCCTATTGTTTTCGACCACGATTGTCGCGAAGGTATTTGCGGTATGTGTTCTTTGTTCATCAACGGACACCCACACGGACCAGCAACTGGTGCTACAACTTGCCAACTTTATATGCGTCGTTTCAAAGACGGCGAAACTATCACCGTAGAACCTTGGCGTTCGGCAGCATTCCCTGTCATCAAAGACTTGATGGTGAATCGTAATGCTTTCGACCAAATTCAACAAGCAGGTGGTTATGTTTCATTCAACTGTGGTGGTGCACAAGATGCAAATGCTTTGCCAATCTCTAAAGTTGATGCTGACGAAGCAATGGACTCTGCAACTTGTATCGGTTGTGGCGCTTGCGTAGCGGCTTGTAAAAATGGTTCGGCAATGTTGTTCGTTTCTGCAAAGGTTTCGCAATTTGCATTGCTTCCACAAGGTCGCGTAGAGGCTGTGAAACGTGTGAAAGCAATGGTTGCAAAAATGGACGAACTCGGTTTTGGTAACTGTACAAATACTCGTGCTTGCGAAGCAGAATGTCCTAAAAAAATCTCTATCAGCAACATCGCTCGTTTGAACAGAGAATTTTTGAAGGCAAAATTGAAAGACTAATATTCTTTCCTTTTGTAATATTGAAAAAGAGAATTGCGTTGGCAATTCTCTTTTTTTGTTAAAAATTGATTATTTTTGTTGATGATTAACTGATAATTATGCGAAAAAATCTCACGTTAATATTATTTTTTTGCCTTTTGTTTTTTGCCATCACTCCCTCGTGCAAAGACGAAAAGGAAGATTCATCGCAAAAAATTACCGAAGTTTATATCGATAGTTTTGCTATAGAAAACGTTGATTTCATCGTCAGAAATGACACTTTCATCGGTTACACGAGCAAGAACATCGACCTCTCCAATTTAATCCCTACATTTACAACCAATGCAAATGTTTTTGTAAACGATGTTTTACAGACAAGCGGGATTACTGCCAACGATTTTTCGCAACCCGTAACTTATATAGTAGCAAGCAAAAACCGCCAAATACAAAGAAAATACACAATAATCATAGACATTGATAAATCAGCCATTCACATAGATTCATTCGAAATTGGAAGCATAAAATTCAAAATTTCGGGTGATTCGATTGTTGGATATTATAAGCAGAATATTGATGTCACCAAAGCGACTCCTACGTTTTGGGCAACAGGAGAAGTCGAAGTGAACGATGTTTTGCAAAAAAGTGGTGAGACTCCAGTCGATTTATCAATGCCACAAACATATATTGTATATTCTTCTAATCGAAAAATTTGCAAGAAATACACTGTGATTTTGCAGACTTTTACCAAAATTCCGCAAATTTTTATTTATACAGGTGGCGTGAAAATTGATTCGAAAGAACATTTTGAAGATGCTGAGATAAAAGTAAATCCAAACGCAACAATAACAGATTTGCCACAACAAAAATACAAAGGTAAAGTTCGTCTTCGTGGAAATTCTACACTTTATTATCCAAAAAGTTCGTTCAAAATAAAGTTTGACGAAGATGTACCTTTGCTTGGTATGCACGCCTACGACGAATGGTGTTTGATAGCCAATTATCCCGATAAAACATTGCTTCGCAATTGGTTGGCATACGAAATGGCTGCACGACTTGGAATGCCTTTTGTGCCAACTCACCGATTTGTGGAAGTTTACGTAAACGGCAAACACCAAGGCAACTATTTGCTCACCGACCAAGTGGAAATTGGCGAAACGCGCGTAAATATCCCAAAATTGAAGAAATCAAGTTCAAATATAACTGGTGGATATTTGATGGAAGCCGATTATCGTGCCAAAGAAGAAGCAGATGCCATTTGGTGGGAATCTTACGGAATGCCAATCTCGCTAAAACAACCCAAAGAACCAACTGCCGAACAACTGAAATACATTTCTACTTTTGTACAAAATGCAGACAGTCTCATTATGGCAGGCGACACCAAAGGACTAAAATACTTTGACTACGAAAGCACTACACAATGGTTTTTGATAAACGAATTATTCAAAAACTGCGATGCCAGCGGTTTTGCAAGCATTTTCTTCTATAAAAATGCCGACGATGACAAACTTTATATGAGTCCAGCGTGGGATTTTGACATTGGTGCAGGAAATGCTGCTCATAATGCCAAAGCGGGCACATTGACAACAAGTGATTGGTATGTACGTTATTGGGCACGCATTGCACGACTACACGACACAGGTTACAACACTTGGTGGAAATACACCGTAACTTATTGGATTGCCAATAGGCAAAAGTTACGCGATGTGATAGAAATGATTGACCCGTTAGTTGAAACATACAAATTATCAATAGACGAAAACAACAAACTTTGGCCAGATATGCAAGAACCATCAGGTTTTGTAGTGCAAGGCAACACTACCTATCAAATGCAAATTGACTATTTGAAAAACTTTTTGAATAAACGATACGATTGGTTGAACACGAAATTTGAGAGTTATTAATTTTAAAATTCAAAAACTACTATAAATGAAAAAAATTGCAATTTTACTTGCTTCACTCCTTTGTTTTGGAGCAATGCAAGCACAAGAAAATCAGCCACGCGGCGCACAAATGAACTACACCCGACTCGACTCGAAAGACGCAGAAAAAAGTGGCAAAGCATCGGTTGTAAAAATTAAAAACTTCGATTACCACAAAACTGCCTCAGAGGCAACAAATCAGGAGTATATAGAACTGCACACTACCGACGACGGCATTAGTTGGGAAAACAACCGTATGCGCATCAACGGAATGACAATTCGCTTTACGTTGCCCGACAACGCATCGGGCGAAAGTGTTGGTCAAAAAAGCGCTCTTGACATTTACATCAACGACCAAAAAATTAAAACTATAAATATTGATTCTCGTTGGGCTTGGCAATATTTCAAAATGAATGTATCGAACCCACAAGTTGATATTACCGATATGCCAATGATGCGCTTTGACGAAGTTCATTTCCGTTTGCCAAAATATTTGAGCATAGGCGACAAAATCACCATCAAAAAAAGCACAAACGACGGACTTGATTGTGGAATAGATTTTATTGAAATAGAAGAAATTCCACCAGTTGCGCCACAATCTAAATACTCAGTTTCGGTAAAAGATTTTGGAGCCGTTGGCGATGGCATTCACGATGATATGCCAGCATTTCGCGCAGCGATTGATTATGCAGTGAAAAATCATCGTTCGGTTTATGTGCCTATGGGCGATTATGCACTCGACAGCCTACTTTGCTTGTTCGATGACGGCATCGTTCTTCAAGGCGCAGGAATGTGGTACACAAATCTTTATTTCACCAATAACGGCATAATGAAAGGTGGCATTTGCGCCAATGCAAGTCGCATTCAACTATCAGGCTTTTACATCAATGGCATCAACACACTACGACAAGAGCGCAATGGTGATTACCGCGACTATAAAGCCGTTTGGGGCAATTTTGGCGAAGACTCACAAATCAGAGACATTTGGTCGGAGCACTTTGAGTGCGGCATTTGGATTGCCGGTTATTATGCTCCAATAAAAGAGCCAACACAACGACTTACTGTTTCTAATGTTCGTTTGCGTAACCACTTTGCCGATGGTGTGAACTTTGCAGAAGGAACATCAAATTCAATTTTCGAAAACGGAAATATTCGCAATTGTGGCGACGACGGCATTGCTTCGTGGTCGCAAACACACAAAACAAGTCAGTGCAATACGCACAATATTTTCCGCAACTCTACAGTAGAACTTGGTTGGCGTGCAGGTGGTATTGGAATGTTCGGTGGAAGTGGACACGAAATCTACAATTGCGAAGTTCGCGAAATGCTGATGAGCGCAGGTATTCGTTTCACTGCCGACTTCCCAGGATGTGCGTTAGACAGCATTGTACCTATGCGAGTTTCTAATTGCACCGTGTACAAATGTGGTACAACCGAAGACCTCTTTCACGACCGACTTGGCGCAATTGACGTACACGGAGGTTCTCGCTACCCTCTCACAAATATCCAATTTGACAATATCGATATTATTGATTCTCAAACAGATGCTGTACAACTTTGGGGTGGTGATGTAAACAGAATTTCATTCAACAACATCAACATCAAAAAAGTAGGTAAAGGTTACAAATTCAAGAAAAAAATGCCAAAATCGTATGCAATCGCTACACACGATGGTGGTTCTGCAACATTCGAGAACACCACCATCAAAAGCGCAAAAAAATACGACAAAAAGCAAAACACTTTTAACCTGGAAATCATAAAAGAATAATAATATTGTGAATTAACGTTTCTTGAATTAGAAATAACACAAAAAAATTATATCTTTGCCATACAAAAAAGAGCAGTTTGTTACCAATTTGTTACTTGAAAGCAAACGCTCATTTCAAAGCAATTGAATTTTAATTACTTAATATATATTTTATGATTAACTCTCAAGACATTAAAATTGGAACTTGCATCCGTTTAGACGGAAACCTTTATTTCTGCATCGATTTCCTTCACGTAAAACCAGGAAAAGGAAATACATTTATGCGTACAAAACTTAAAAACGTAGTTGACGGACGAGTTTTGGAACGCCGTTTCAACATTGGCGAAAAATTGGAAGATGTACGCGTAGAACGTCGTCCTTATCAATTCCTTTATACCGAAGGCGAAAATGATATCTTTATGAATCAAGAAACTTTCGAACAAATTCCTATTTCAAAAGAATTGGTAACAGGTGCTGCTTTTATGAAAGAAGGCGATATTGTAGAAGTTGTGTCTGATGCTTCTTCAGAAACCGTTCTTTATGCAGAAATGCCATTGAATGTTGTTTTGGAAGTAACTTATACAGAGCCAGGCATCAAAGGCGATACAGCAACAAACACACTTAAACCAGCAACAGTAGAAACTGGCGCAGAAGTTCGTGTACCTTTATTCATCAACACAGGCGACAAAATCAAAATCGACACTGTAGAAGGCACATACAAAGAACGCGTTCGCTAATTGATTTTTTCAATACGATACAAGAAAAGGCATTGCAAATCCGCGATGCCTTTTTTGCGTTGTGTGCATTTCTCTCACGTCTTATTCACATCCAAATCCCATCGCGCGACATTGTTCTCAATATATTCCGCAATGCGATTCAATTCATTTACATCACGAATAATATGATCGTGATAACGCGTTTGCCATGCAAAATGGATGTTGTTTTCGTTTGCGAAACGGGTGACGGATTGTTTGAATTGCCGAACAACAACCGACAACCACGATTGCATCTGTGTGGCGTATTGTATTGCCGAACGTTGTTGTAGGGGCGTTTCATGAAACGCCCCTACGGCAGAACGAAACGCCCCGACAATACGTTTTTCGTGCGGTATTTTATTCTCGTCTATTATTATGATTGCATGTATATGGTTGGGCATTATCACCCACAACGGAATTTCGGCGTACGTATAATGCGATGCCACATTTCGCAATTGTTCATCTGCCCATGCACCAATTCCCGACATTCTCATTTTTCCATCTATTATCTCACCGAAAAAATGTTCTCGGTTTTTTGTACAAATGGTAACGAAATATTTTCCCCCATTATAATCATGCCATGACGCACGTAGAGATTTTCTTTCTTTATGTGGTTTACGATTGTTCATTTTTCCCTTTGCAAATATCGCAAATAATTGGGCAACAAAAAAAGCCATTTGAAAAATTGTTCTTTCAATTGGTGTTCCAATAGCACTGGATATGACACAACAGTGAACACACAATCTATACCTATTATCCAAATTATTATTATATTTGCAAAAGATACACTATAAGTGCAGTTGCAAATCAACGATATTTTATATAAACTTAAAACTAAAATATCAACAAATATGAGTGACGATAAAAATCAAGGTTACGTTTACATACTCACAAATCCTAGTTTTCGAGAAGATTGGGTAAAAATTGGCAAGAGCTCACGTCCAGTAAATGTACGTTCCAAAGAATTAGATAACACAGCTGTCCCTCTACCTTTTGAAATCTATGCTACACTGAAAACTGCAAAGTTCGATAAGGTAGAAAAACAGATTCACAAGCAAATTGATCGTTTGACAGACTTGCGTATCCGTCAAAATCGCGAATTCTTTAATATCGCCCCTTCTGTAGCACTCGATATAATGCGAGATATTGCAGACTTGCTCGAAGATGCTGAATTGGCAGTGTATGTAGATGGCAACCCCATTATTAGTAGTAGCAAGGAAGAGGATAAAAAGATAAATGCTGCCAACGAAGATAGAATGCGAAAAAAGTCTAAACCTGCCTTCAAATTTCATATGGTAGGACTCAATGTAGGGGACACAATTATTTTTGATGCTCTCAATCTTCCCGTTAAGATAGCTTCTGATGACAAGGTGGAATATGAAAATCGTCTTTGGTCATTATCTGCCTTTACAGCTGAATTTTTGCCCGAAGAAATAAAAACCCCGTCTGGTGCTTATCAAGGTCCGAAATTTTTCTCTTATGGCGGTAAAGTATTAAATGAAATCATTAGTGTCCACTAA
>DCHK01000056.1 GCA_002315615.1 Bacteroidales bacterium UBA1754
CAAAATGCCGACAATTTGGAATTGGGTACACGCACACAAATTTTTGGCAAAGAACTTTATATAGAACGTGGCGACTTTATGGAAGACGCTCCAAAAGATTTCTATCGTTTGAGTCCGAATGGTCGCGAGGTACGTTTGAAAAACGCTTATATAGTGAAAGCAACTGGTTGCGAAAAAGATGCCGAAGGCAATATCACAACAGTTTATTGCGAATACGACCCCGAAACGAAGAGTGGTACTGAAGGAAGCAATAGAAAAGTGAAAAGTACAATCAACTGGGTTGAAACAAACTCTTGTTTGAAAGCAGAAGTCCGTTTGTACGACCGTCTTTTTGCCGTAGAAGACCCATCGGCAACCGACGAAGATTTCCGTACATTGCTCAATCCTGATTCTCTTAAAGTGGTTAAAAACTGTTGTATAGAGAGTGCGTTGAAGTCAGCCAAACCTGGCGACCACTTCCAATTCCTCAAACACGGATATTTTGTAGTAGATAAAGATAGCAAAGCGGATAATGTTATTTTTAACCGCACCGTATCATTGAAAGATAATTGGGCTAAAAAAGCATAATGAAGAAATATTTAGTTTCATTTCTATTGCTGTTGTCGTTGTCGCTCTCGGCGCAAACTGCAAAATACCAGATGCGTGCTGTATGGGTGGCTTCGGTTACCAATGTCGATTGGCCTTCTGCACCAAATTTATCGGTAGAGGAGCAGCAAAAGGAAATGACGACTATGCTCGACCGTTTCAAAGAACTCAACATCAATACTGTTGTTTTTCAAATTCGTCCTGCATCCGATGCCTTCTATGTATCGGCATACGAACCTTGGTCGGTTTGGCTCGATGGTAGTGGGGTAGCACCCACACCTTTTTACGACCCTTTGGAGTTTGTCATTCGCGAAGCACACGAGCGTTGTATAGAGGTGCACGTTTGGTTTAATCCGTACCGTGTATCAATGGAAGATACCACACGACTTTGCAAAGAACATCCACTGTTTCGTTTCCCTGATTTGATAAAGAAATATGGAACACGTTATTATTTCGACCCTGGCAGAGACGAGACAAGAGCATACCTTAACAAAATAGTGGCAGATGTAGTGATGCGCTATGATGTTGATGCAGTGCATTTTGACGATTATTTTTATCCTTATCGTGTTCAAGGACAAGATTTTCCTGATGAAGATACATTTCAGTCGAATCCACGTGGCTATAAGCCCGACCAGCGCGACGATTGGCGACGAAACAATGTAAATCTTATCATTTCGGAATTGCACAACACAATAAAAAGCATCAAACCTTGGGTTGATTTTGGTATCAGTCCTTTTGGTGTATGGCGAAATGCAAGAACCGATGTGCGTGGTTCGCGTACAACGGCTGGCACAACCAACTACGACGACCTCTATGCCGATGTGTATTCGTGGTTAGAAAATGGTACGATAGATTATGTTGTGCCACAACTGTATTGGGAAATAGGAAAACCTGTAGCCGATTATCGCGTGTTGCTCGATTGGTGGTGCAACAATTCGTTTGGACGAAATTTATATATCGGACTTTTTGCATCTGGACTTAAAAATCAAAAAAGTTTAGCGTGGAATCGTGGCAACGAGATAGTGCGCCAAATGGAACTGAATAAAAAATACCCACAGCAAGAGGGCGTTTTTCTGTACAGTGCACGTCCGTTGCTGAAAAATCCTATTGGCATTTGCGATTCGTTGAAAAACAATTACTTCCGTTATCCATCACTTGTTCCACGTCATCACGGCGATACGACAGTAAATGTGAATGCACCGCAAAATGTAAGAATTTTGAAAAACGAGCAAGAAAGTCGTTTGGTTTGGAATGAAAATCAACTTTCAGGAGGAGAGCAGACGTCATATTATGTAGTTTATGCTTTCAAAAAAGGCGAAAATAAAGATTACAATTCTTCGCAAAACATAATAGGAAAAACAGTAGTAGCGTATTTTGAAATTCCAAATCTGTACGCAAATGGCGAATACGAGTTTGCTGTTTCTTCGGTCAATCGTTACCGAACTGAAAGTGCGCCTACCGAAATGCACTAATTTTATGTCATAATTTAGATTTTCATCTTTCTTTGCAAAATCAAAAAAAATCTAAAAAAATATTGGTTATCAAATATTAAGCACTACCTTTATATGAAACAAAATAAATGTACGACTATGAGAAAAACTGCAATGGCTTTGGTGCTATGCCTAATCAGCACTATGTGCTTCGCTCAAGGCGATGTAATTTATTACAGTAATCAAAGTGAAGTGTTGGACAACATTACAGGTTGGTCTTGCAACAAGTACAACGGCAAATGGACAGACAACAAAAACATCATTTCACTTGATAAATGCGATGTGGCAAGCGAGGAGTACAAAAGTGGATTGATTCAGAGCAAAGTGCCGAATATAATTGATATGCAAGCAAAATCTGTTGTTTATAATGGCGATGAATACTACTGCATAATTGTAAAATATTGGTCTGGCGAATGGGAAAACCCTGCTACTGAGAAAGATTGGATAGTAAAACAGTCTGTTTGTTGTGGATATTTGAAAAAAGCAGATTACGAGAATTTGTTTAAATTGAGCACCAAAGTAACTGATTTTAGAGCAAATAGCGAAGTCCCAATCAGTGAAAATGGAATATCAAAAGATGATTTTTCGAACATAGTAAAATCTATGAATATCAAATATCCACCAGTATTTCTAAGGGCTTGCAAGTCAAAAACTGGAACAATAAAGTTCTACGTAAAACCAACTTTGAGTTATAATATTACTTTACAGTATTTTGAGGTAAGTGAAGAAGAATGGAATAAACTAAAAATTGAATAAATATCCGTTCAAAAATAACAATTTGGGGCGCATTTCGTAAGAGATGCGTCTCTTTTTTGTAGTTCTGCCCTAAAACTTTGTTTCTTGTAAATCAATATCGTATCTTTGCAAGATAGTATATGCTAATTGTTTGTAATATGAGAAAATTTATAATTGGAGCGTTGCTAATGCTCGTGGCGAGCAATGTGTTTGCAAATACCGATAAAATGTCAGCATACACGCAAGTGTTGACTTCTGCGAAAGACAATTCTTTCAAGCAATCGGTGTCGTCAAAAGTTTCGGCTTTTGTTTTTACAAAAAAAGCAAATATCAATATCGATTCAATTGCAAATATTTACGATTCGAAAGTAGTCTTTTCTTTGAATGACACGTTGTTTACTGCAAATATTCCCGTTTCAAGAATAGAAGATTTTTCGAACGATGAAATGATTGATTTCATCGAAGTAGGAATGCCTGTAGAAAAACAAATTGCTACGGCACGCACGTTTTGTGGTGTGAATGATGCACAAAATGGTTTAGGATTGCCTAATGGTTTTACAGGAAAAGATGTAATTGTCGGCATTGTTGATTTGGGATTTCAGTACAACCACATAGGTTTTTACGACCCCAACGATAACTACACAACCTTACGTGTGAAACAGGTACTAAATATAGCAAATAGTTGGGTTTATGAAACTCAAGAAGAAATAGAAACAGCAGGAAAAGATGTATCTGGTAGTGACGGACACGGAACGCACGTGGCAAATATTGCGGCAGGTTCTTTTTCTGATGCTACAAACGATTTTCGTGGTGTGGCGCCTGAGTCTGATATTATTTTGGCATCAATAGGAAGTAGCGGAAGTGTTACGGATATTACGAACTGCGTGATGTATGCTTTTAATTATGCTAAGTCTAAAAATAAACCGATTGTTGTAAACCTTAGTCTTGGTACCGAAAAAGGTCCACACGATGGACTCTCTACTTTCGATGTAGCAATGGACAAACAAGTAGGTGAAGGTAAAATTCTTGTTGGCGCAGTGGGCAACTATGGTCAAGGAAAACTATATAAAGAGTTGACTTTGTCGGCTTCGCAAGATTCTACTTGTTATATGAAAAATTTTTCAACTGCACGAGATAATTTCATTGATATTTATGGTTCTGAAAATCAGACTTATTCTGTTTATATCTGCTTTCAAGAAACATCTACGGGCAATATAGTTTACTCAAAAAAAGTGTCGGCAGGGCAGACTTACAATGACTTTTCTACATACGGATATGGTAGTATTTATGTTGGAATTTCGAAAGGAAAATATAATTATAGAACAGAAACGTATGTTGGGTTGAATAGTTTCAAAGCGAAATCGGGTTACAAGTTTGGTGTAAAAATTGTGCCTGCAAGTGCTGGAAAATTTCAAATGTGGGGTGGTGATGTAAATTTTGCTTGGGAAGGCGAAACTTCTACATCCTATACCGTAAGTGAATTGGGCGGTACGGGTAAAAACACTATTACCGTAGGTGCTTTCACTTCGTTGAGCAATTCGTATTCTTTTGGAAAAACAGTCGGTCAGATTTGTAGTTTTTCGGGCATAGGACCTACTGCCGATGGTCGTATGAAACCAGAGGTTACTGCTCCTGGCGATGTTCTATTTTCTGCTTTGCCAAGCGATGTGGCTGGTGCTCAAGGCAAACAAGTAATTTCATACGGAGGAAATAATTACAATTTTGGATATATTTCTGGTACATCAATGTCAACACCATTTGTTTCGGGTGTAGTGGCATTGTGGTTACAAGCCGATTCTACACTTACGCCAGACGATGTAAAAGAAATTCTTGCAGAAACTTCTACAACCGATGAATATACTGGTGTTTGTCCGAACAACACTTGGGGTTATGGAAAAATAAACGCTTTGGCAGGTTTGAAGAAAATTTTGAAAATTACAAGCAAAGAACATGTGTTGATTGACGAAAAAAGAATACTGCTTTCAGAAACAGAAAACGAATGTAATTTGTTGTTTTTGAACGATGAACAAAATGTAGTAATTTTGTTGTACAATGCTCAAGGAAAATTGCTCTCGCAAGAAAAAATCGGTGATGTTTTGCGTGCCGACGAAGTGAGTGTTTCACTTACAAATTGTAGTGCTGGCGTTTGTATTTTGAAAGTCGATACCGATAAAATAACTCAAGCGTTTAAGTTTATCAAGAAATAACGAAATACGGAATTATTTTCCGTGTGGCAAAAATCCACAGGTCTGACAGAAGGGTTCTACGGCATTGTGCTGTTTGAATCCTTCTGCTATTTTTATGGCACGTTTGCTTTGCAAAATATCTTCCAAATTTTCGTCGAATATGTTTCCTAATGGCAAATTGGCATTGGCATCGAGGCAACACGGAACTACGGTTCCGTCGGACAAAATAGCGATATGGTCGCGCAGTGCGTAGCAGTTTTTTGTGGGATATTTTTTTTCGTTATCGATGTTTGGCCAAATAAAACGGTCATCTTTTTGCAAAAAGATATTTTTTGCTAAAGTAATTCCGTTGCCGTTTGTTTTTTGTTGAAGTACATCGGTTTGTACATTCAAATTTCGTTGCAAAATTTCGAGGCATTTCTCATTGAAACTCTTGCTTGCATTGTTGCCCAAATTCCAAAGTCTAAAACAGATGTAAGTTTTTTCTGATAGTGTTTTAACCAAAGGAATGATTTTTTGGAGTTTATCCTCAAAATTTTCGATGTTTTCTTCCCAGTCGTGCAACGAAATATTTATTTGCCTAATGTCGTTTTGTGCAAGAATTTTATGGCATTTTTCTATTAAACTTCCGTTGGTAGTGATGTTTACCAAAAGGTTGTTTTGCGAAGCAATGTTCAATATCTCGTTAAGGTGAGGGTGCAAAAGTGGTTCACCCAACACGTGTAAATATATATGTTGGGTGAAGTGACAGATTTTCTTTGCTATTTCGCTAAATTCGTCTGCTGATAGTTGTCGCTTTGCACGTTTGCTTTGGCAACAAAATGAGCAATTGAAATTGCAAAAATTTGAGATTTCTATGTAAATTTTCTTGAATGTCAAAACGGCATTGAGGTGTCTTTTATTTCAGAATTAAAATTCTCTTCGTTAGTTTTCGATTCCAATCTTTCAAAATTGTTGCTACGACGTTGACTTGAATTGTAATCATATTCAAGGTTGTCGAATTTTGCATTTTCTTTTATAAATCTCAATCTAATATCATCTACGGCACCACTACGGTGTTTTGCGACGATAATTTCGGCTATACCTATCAAAGATTGTCCTTTATCGTCTTCTGTAATCTTATAATATTCAGGTCGGTGAATAAAGCAAACAATGTCGGCATCTTGCTCGATGGCACCAGACTCACGCAAGTCGGCAAGTTGAGGACGTTTTTCGTTTCCCGACCTTGTTTCTACACCACGATTCAACTGCGACAAAGCGATAATTGGAATTGATAATTCTTTTGCCAAACCTTTGAGCGAACGTGAAATAATACTAATTTCTTGCTCACGACTTCCGAATGTCATACCGCTGGCGTTCATCAACTGCAAATAGTCTATAATGATGCACTGCACTTTGTGTTCGCGTACCAAACGACGTGCTTTTGTACGAAGTTCAAAAACCGAAAGACTTGGCGTGTCGTCGATAAAAATTGGCAAGTCATCAATTTCGTTGACTTTCTCTGTCATAATTTGCCATTCTTCTTCAGACAATTTACCACTTTTAATTTTATCGCCACTAATACCAGTTACGTTCATCAAAATACGATTTACCAACTGTACGTTTGACATTTCGAGCGAGAAAATTGCAACAGGCGAATTGAAGTCAGTTGCCATATTTTTTGCCATAGAAAGCACAAAGGCAGTTTTTCCCATAGCAGGACGTGCGGCTATAATTACCAAATCCGATTTTTGCCAACCTGATGTCAAATTATCCAATCTTGTGAATCCTGTAGCTACACCACTCAATCCGTCTTTTCGTGAGCGTGCCTCCGAAATGTGTGCGAGTGCTTCTTGCAACACTGGACCAATTTGCGTAACGTCTTTTTTAAGATTTTTTTGAGATATTTCAAATATCTTACCTTCGGCGTCTTGCATCAGTTTATCCACGTCGGTTTGTTCGTCAAAAGCACCACGTTCAATTTCTGTTGAAACTCTAATTAACTCGCGTGCAAGGAATTTTTGTGCAATAATTCGTGCGTGATATTCAATATGTGCCGATGACGTTACTTTTTGCGTAAGTGCCGAAATGACTGATGCGCCTCCAACTTCTTCCAAATAACCCAATTTGGAAAGTTCTTGTTTTACAGTCAACATATCAATTGGCTGTTGTTTTTGCGCCAAATTGCGAATAGCTTCGAATATTTTTTGATGTTCGGGCTTGTAGAACGAATTTGGAATCAAAATTTCAGAAACCGTAGAGTAGGCATCCTTTTCGAGCATCAACGCACCAATGACAGCTTCTTCGAGGTCGATGGCTTGTGGTGGAAGTTTTCCTGCTTCGTTTGGACTAATTTGCACTTGGTTGTCTGTGTTTCTTTGTCGTGGGTTTCTTGTTGTTGGCATAAAATATTTCGTTTAATTTTCGTTTTTCAAAAGTAGGAAATAAATATCTCAAAATGAAAATATCATATCGAAGATATAAACTAATTTTTAACTGAGAAATTAAAAGGTTGCCATTTTGCTGAATGACAACCTTTTAGTGTATTACGAACGTCAATATTATTTTTTATCGGTAGCAGCGAGTGGATTTTTTGAAATTTCGGCGTATTGCTGACGGTTGCGGAAAATGTCGCAAGCCAACCACATTGCATTACGGAATGACGATTCCGAAGCAATGTCTTTTCCTGTAATGTCGTAAGCCGTTCCGTGTGCTGGCGATGTGCGTACAATTGACAATCCTGCAGTGTAGTTCACGCCACTTTCCATAGCTATGTTTTTAAAAGGAATCATTCCTTGGTCGTGATACATAGCAAGCACAGCATCAAATTTTGTAAAACTATCGCTACCGAAAAATCCGTCGGCAGGGAATGGACCTACACATAAAATGCCTTTTTCTTCGGCTTCTTTCAGTGCGGGAATTATAATGTCTTTTTCTTCCATTCCCAAAACGCCATTGTCTCCAGCGTGTGGATTAAGTCCCAACACTGCAATGCGAGGCAAATTGATGGCGAAATCTTTTACCAAACTGTCTTTCAAAATTTGCAGTTTCTTCACTATCAAATCTTTTGTCAATGCACTTGATACATTTTTCAATGGTAGGTGAGTGGTAGCAACTGCAATACGGAGTTTTTCGCTCACCATCAGCATCAATGAATCGTTTTTATTTCCAAAATGATTCTCTAAAAATTCAGTGTGTCCCGGAAAATGAAAATTCTCCGACTGAATTGTATCTTTGTTGATAGGTGCAGTTACAAGCACATCAATGTGTCCTTTTTTCAATTCATCTACAGCGAGTGTAAGAGATTTCAGTGCCGCTTCGCCTGATTCTTTTGTAGGTTGTCCTAAACTTACGGGAGTTTCGTCTGAAACGCAATTTACAATATTTGTTTGTCGTGGGTTTGCTTCTGTAGCAGATGATATTGTGGTGTAGTTGAAGTTTATTGCTTCCAAATTTTTGCGATGAAGCGAAGCAATTTTTGCTGAACCATAAATTACTGGCGTGCAAAATTCTTGCATTTGGTTGTCGTTCAGTGTTTTTAGTATCACTTCGTAACCAATTCCATTGATGTCACCTTGTGTTATTCCTATTTTAATTTTTTCCATACTATAAAGATGGTTTTTGTTTATTTTTTAGTTTCAGAAGATTGATGAATTTTTGTTGCATAAACAACCGCTTCGAGTTGGCGGATGAAATTCCGTTTTCCTTGTCCTGGTGCATATACAAAACCTTCTATGCAAATTACTCTTCTATTTATTTCGTCAACTTGCCAATGTGCTACAAACGGACCGCCCATAAGGTCGCCCTCCACTTTCCACCAACCACGCATTTCGGCACAATATTCATCGTTTTTTTTGAATGCTTTCAGTACGGGTGGAAATTTTCGTTCTGTTGCCATATACGAACCTTTTGCAGGTCCAGGAATGTTGACTTTCAGTACAGAATCGCGTTTGTTGATTAAATAATCTTCGGTAAATGTGTTTGGGTCGGTATAAGGGAATGTGTATATAATAATGTCTTGCCTTACATCTAAATTCATATTTGATGACCAAAAAAAGTCTTTTCCCGTCTTTGATTTCATTTGATTAGCAGGCAGTTTGGTGTCTATGCCAAACATATCGCAAGCAATTTTCGTATTTTCAGTATTGTAATATTTTTTGTAGTAAGTCGCTTGGCGTTTGTGTTCGGCATCTACAAAAAAATCGCATATTTTTTCGTGATAATTGTCAAGAAGCGAAATAAAAGCCTCTTGTGTTGGAGTAGTAATTTGTATTACGGCTTGCGGTTTTGCCCAAACATCGTTTTTGTATTTTAGTTTTGTTTTTGAATATTTGTCTGAAATACTAAAAATTATGATATTTCGTGCAATGTTTACTGTATGCGTAAAATTCTCGGGTGTAACGTGCGAAATTTTGAATATACTTTCTTGTTGCGGAATGCCAGGAATATTGGCGTTTAGTACATCAAAAAGGGAATGTCCCGCATCGCTTTTCCATTCTTTGTCGCTCGCAACTACGAGTATTTCGTAGGGCGTTCCCGTGATTGATGGTTTTAGTACAGAATCATCGCACGACGAGAGTGCAAGCACAATAAAGAATAAAAAATAATGTATTTTATTCATTTTTTCAATTGTTTTTCATTGTTACAAATTTAGCAAAAAAAAATCATTTTTGCTCTTGCGACTTGTGGTTTTCACTGCCTTTTTTGTTTCTGCGATGAAAATTTGGTCGTTTACTTCCGTTTTGCGAGTTGCGACGCTGTCCATTTCGGTGCGAATTATTTCGCCGATGTTCGTTTCTTTTTACTACAGTCGGATTGTATTCGGGTGCTTCGCCCAATTTTTCGGGTAAAGCGATTTTCTCAATATCCTTTTCGATAAAATCTTCAATGCGTTTGAAACTGATTTGGTCGTCGGTGTTCACAAAGGTGATGGCATCGCCTTCGGCAGCAGCGCGTGCAGTACGACCAATGCGATGTACATAATCTTCTACATCTTTCGGTACATCGTAGTTTATCACAAAATCGATGTCTTCAATGTCAATTCCACGCGAAACAATGTCGGTTGCCACCAAAATTCTGATATTGCCGTTTTTGAAACTGCGAATTACTTCTTCGCGTTGGTGTTGGTCGAGGTCGGAGTGCATTTCGCCTACAGCAATATTCATCCGTCTTAATGTGCGAAAAATCTCTTGAACCTTTTGCTTTTTAGATGAAAAAATGATTGTTCGTTGTGGTTGTTTTTCTTCGAAAATATGTTGCAATATGCCTATTTTTTGAGGTTCGTAGCAAACGTATGCCGATTGTTTTATTTTTTCGGCAGGTTTTGATACTGCCAAACGGATTTCTTTTGGATTTTTCAAAATTTGTTTTGCCAAAAGTCTGATTTTTTCGGGCATTGTAGCAGAAAACATCAAAGTTTGTCGTTGTTTTGGCAAGAACGATGCAATTTTCAAAATATCATCAACAAAACCCATATCGAGCATACGGTCGGCTTCGTCGAGAATGAAGAAACTCGTTTTCGAAAGGTCTATCGTTCCCATTGCGAGCAAAGAAATCAGTCTTCCTGGCGTGGCAATAACCACATCTACACCCGAAGTAAGTGCTTTGCGTTGTTGCTCGAAAATAAGTGCTTCGCCACCGCCATAAACTGCAATTGACGTTACGGGCAAAAAGTAGGCAAAACCTTCTAATTGTTGGTCAATTTGTTGTGCCAATTCGCGTGTAGGCACCATTATCAACGCGTTAATTTTGTCTTTTGGCAGATTTCCTTTGCAAAGCATATTTAAAATTGGCAGAAGAAAAGCAGCAGTTTTTCCTGTGCCAGTTTGCGCACAAGCAATAATGTCGTTTCCTTCCAATACAGCGGGAATTGTATGTTCTTGAATCGGCGTAGTTTCTTTGAAACACATCGCTTCGAGTCCGTCAAGCAAAGAACTTTCTAATTTTAATTCGTCAAACTTCATTTTTTTTGTAAAATTTCAGTGCAAAATTAACAAAAAGAAGCGAGAAAATTAGCAGTTTTCAAGATGTGAGAATGTGAAAATTATGATTACCTTTACAAATGTATTGACATTTAACTTTAAACTCGTATTATATGGGACTTTTGAAATGGGGATTAGGCGTGCTTGGTTGGTCTGTTGGTGGTGTGATAGGTGGAATAATTGGCTTTGCTTTCGGGTCGATTTTTGAAAATGTATCGTTTGAAAAACCACAAATATCTTCTGGCGGAAAGAAAACGGAAACAACCGAAGGTGATTTTGCTGTTTCATTGCTTGTGCTATCTGCCAAAGTGATGAAAGCCGATGGGCAATTATTGCGCTCGGAACTTGATTTTGTAAAAGAATTTTTCAAAAATAATTTTGGCGTACAAAAAGCGACTCAATACATTTTGTTGTTTCGTGAGATATTAAAAAAAGATTACGATACGGCAGAAGTTTGTGTGCAAATTCGTCGTTCTACCACGAAAGCCACACGATTGCAATTGTTGCACTACCTTTTTGGTGTAGCACTTTCCGATGGTGTGATTTCTAAAGAAGAGGAAGATGAAATTTGCCGAATTTCAAATTATCTTGGTATCAATGCACAAGACTATCTTTCGGTACGTGCAATGTACATAAAAGTGAAGCATGCAAATACGACTGTGATTGATGCATACGCGATTCTTGAAATACCTAAAACTGCTACCGACGAAGAAATTAAGAAGGCGTACAAGAAAATGGCAATGAAGCATCATCCTGATAAGGTGGCAAATCTTGGCGAAGATGTACAACGTGCCGCCAATGAAAAATTCAAGAAAATAAACGAAGCTTACGAATACCTAAAAAACGAGAGGGGATTCAAGTAATTGATGATTTGCTGAAAATGCTTATTTGTTTAGTAGCAGAACTTGTTTCTTGTTTCTAATATTCTATCAAAACACAATTGTCGCTTTTGATTTGTCAACTTTGAGTGTTACGGGGCGACCCAAATACAGTGCAAGGTTAATGTTGTCGTGACCGCAATTTACGCCGTACATAACGGGAATATTAAGGTCTGCTACTTTGCTGAGAATAATTTCGTTAAGTGGCAAATCGCTGCCTTGTGAATTATTGATAAATTCGCCTATTACAATGCCTTTTATAGCATCAAGTTTGCCCGAAAGTTTGGCGTATAGGTCATTTTGCGTG
>DCHK01000030.1 GCA_002315615.1 Bacteroidales bacterium UBA1754
AATTTTTAGTGGACACTAGTGATTCAAAATTAAAAATTAAAAATTACCTATGGATTGGTTACAAGCATTAGTTTTAGGTTTAGTACAAGGACTTACGGAATATCTTCCCGTTAGCAGTAGCGGACATCTTACTATTGGTGCATTTTTATTCGGTCTGGATGGCGAAGAGAATCTTGCCTTCACTATCGTTGTGCATATTGCCACCGTACTGAGTACTTTCGTAATACTTTGGAAAGAAATTGTATGGATTTTTAAAGGTTGTCTCAAATTTGAGATGAACGAAGAGACGCATTATTTGATAAACATTCTAATATCTATGATTCCTGTCGGAATTGTCGGTGTGTTTTTCAAAGATACGGTAGAAAATATTTTTGGTTCAGGTTTGTTCATAGTTGGTTTAATGTTGTTGCTTACGGCATTTTTGTTGGCACTTTCGTATTTTTTAAGTCCAAAACGAAAAGCAACCATTTCATATAAAGATGCATTCATTATTGGTTTGGCACAAGCGTGTGCTGTAATGCCAGGTCTTTCGCGCTCGGGTTCTACCATTGCTACGGGACTTTTGCTCGGAAACAGAAAAGACAGTTTGGCACAATTCTCGTTCCTTATGGTAATTCCACCTATTCTTGGCGAGGCATTGCTCGATATAATAAAAATGATAAGCCAGGGGTATGAATCTGTTGCTTCTGGTATTTCGCCAGTTGCGCTGATAGTCGGATTTTTTGCGGCTTTCCTCTCGGGTTGTGTGGCTTGCAAATGGATGATTAGCATAGTTAAAAAAGGTAAACTGATATACTTTGCCGCTTATTGTGCCATTGTTTCCATCTTTATTTTTATGTATATTTTTTAAGAGATGGATTTCGAGGCAGGAGAGGTTTTATATTTCAACAAACCATTTGGGCAGACTTCGTTTTTCCTTGTGAAAAAGGTTAGAAACGCCATTTGTCGCAAATTGGACATAAAAAAACTGAAAGTGGGACACGCAGGAACGCTCGACCCTTTGGCAACAGGCGTTCTGATAGTTTGCACAGGCAAGAAAACTAAATGTATCGACGATTTTCAGTTTCAAACAAAAGAATATATCGCCACGCTGCAATTGGGCGCTACTACACCATCTTTCGATTTGGAGAAACCGATAGATGCAACATACGAAACATCGCACATAACCCGCGAACTTGTGGAACAAACTTTGCAGAAATTTATTGGACGAATAGAGCAAGTGCCGCCTACATTTTCGGCAGTGAAAGTTGACGGAAAACGTGCCTACGAACTTGCCAGAAAAGGAGAAGAAGTTGATTTGAAACCAAAAATTCTTGTAATTGACGAAATAGAACTACAAGAATACGACGATGATAAAAAAATTGCGAAGATACGTGTTGTGTGTAGTAAGGGAACTTACATTCGCGCCCTTGCAAGAGACATTGGCGAGGCATTAAATTCGGGTGCACACCTTATTGGATTGCAACGCACGCGCATTGGCGATATAAAATTGAATGACTGCATTGAGTTAGATGATTTTCTTACATCAATCGACAGCGAAAATTAGAAAATAAATATAAATCAAATATAATGAAACTATCAAAATTCAAATTCAAATTACCAGAGGAACAAATTGCATTGTATCCTACTGAAAACCGCGACGAATCACGTTTGTTGATTGTGGACAAAAAGACTGGAAAAATTGAACATCGTCAGTTCAAAAATATTATCGAATACTTCGACGAACACGATGTGATGGTATTTAATGACACCAAAGTTTTTCCTGCTCGCCTATATGGAAACAAAGAAAAAACTGGTGCCAGAATTGAAGTTTTTTTGCTTCGAGAATTGAACCGCGAATACAAGTTTTGGGACGTGTTGGTTGACCCTGCTCGTAAAATTCGTATCGGTAACAAACTATACTTTGGCGACACGATGGTGGCAGAGGTTATTGACAATACCACATCGCGTGGACGTACCTTGCGATTCCTTTTCGACGGTGATTACGAAGATTTCAAAGAAAAATTGATGGCTTTCGGCGAAACGCCACTACCTACATTTATACAACGTGCTGTAGAACCCGAAGATGCCGACCGCTACCAAACCATTTATGCAAAAAATGTTGGAGCCGTTGTAGCACCTGCGTCAGGACTTCATTTCAGTCGCGAACTGATGAAACGCCTTGAAATTAAAGGTATTGATTTCTCGTTCCTTACGTTACACGCTGGTCTTGGCAACTTCCGCGAAATTGATGTAGAAGACCTTACTAAACACAAAATGGACTCCGAACAAATGATTGTTTCGGAAGAAGCAGCAAGCATTATAAACAAAGCGAAAGATACTCGCAAAAATATCTGTGCTATTGGTACAACTACTTTGCGTGCAATGGAGACAACTGTAACTGCCGATGCACACATTAAAGCATTCGATGGTTGGACAAACAAATTCATTTTCCCACCATACGACTTTTCGGTTGCCAACAGATTAGTTTCTAATTTCTATTTGCCAATGTCAACGTTATTGATGATAGTTTCGGCATTTGGAGGTTACGAACTTACAATGGACGTTTACGACACCGCCATTAAAGAAGGCTACAAATTCGGTCCATACGGCGATGCAATGTTGATTTTGTAGAAATTACCAATAATAACAAAATCGCCCTCTCAGCAACCGTTGAGAGGGCGATTTTGTTTATAATAACGTTCTTATTTTATCATATTTACGGCGCTTTCGATAGCAGCATTTACGCCATCTGGATTTTTACCGCCTGCAGTAGCCATAAATGGTTGTCCACCACCATTTCCGTCCATTAGTTTAGCGGCTTCGCGCACCATATTTCCTGCGTGGAAACCTGCTTCTACCATCGACTGACTAAGGAAAATAGTGAGCGAAGGTTTGCTATCAAACACATTTCCAATTACAGCCATAAATTTGATATCGGCAAATTTACCTTTCAAATGAGGTACAATACCTTTAATGATATTCGGATTTTCTTGCATCACTGTGCGAATCACTTTCACACCATTAATGTCTTCGGCTCTTTGCAAAAGTGTATCGCGCAAATGAAGTATGCGTTCTTGCGAAGCGGCTTCCATCTTCTTGCGAAGGTCGGCATTTTCTTCGATTGCTTTTTTCACTGCTTGAATTACATCGGGTGCATTGTTGAACAAGTCCTTCAAGCCATTTTGTGCATCTTGCATATTGTCGATAAGAATTTCGGCATTTGCTGCAGTAACTGCTTCGATACGACGCACGCCAGCTGCTACAGAACTTTCTGAAATAATACGCAACATACCGATATTACCTGTTGCTTTCACGTGAGTACCGCCACAAAGTTCTATTGACGTACCATATTGAATTACACGCACTTTGTCGCCATATTTTTCGCCAAAAAGTGCCATTGCTCCAAGTGCTTTTGCTTCGGCAATAGGCACATCGCGATGTTCTTGCAAAGGTTTGTTTTCGCGAATCGCTTTATTGACCAAATGTTCCGCTTTGCGAATTTCTTCAGGTGTAACTTTTTGGAAATGAGAAAAGTCGAAACGAAGTGATGCTGGCGAAACGTACGAACCTTTTTGTTCGACGTGCGTACCAAGCACTGCACGAAGCGCCTCGTGCAAAAGGTGTGTAGCACTATGGTTTGCCTCGGTAGCGCGACGTTTTTCTTCATCTACAGTTGCCACAAATGTAGCATTTACATTTTCGGGCATTTTTGCCAAAATATGAACAGGAAGATTATTTTCGCGTTTTGTATCGGTTACTATAAGTTTTTCGTTTGCTTTGCTTAATGTTCCGCAGTCGCCAACCTGACCACCCATTTCGGCATAAAATGGAGTAACCGACAATACTACTTGATAATATTCTTTATTTTTTTGAACCAATTTACGATAACGAAGAATTTTTGTTTCTGCTTCGAGCGTATCGTATCCCACGAATTTTGTTTCGCCTTCGGCAAGCACAACCCAGTCGCCAGTTTCGACAGCAGCAGCATTGCGAGCACGCTCTTTTTGCTTTTGCATTTCAGCGTTAAATTCGTCTTGGTTCAATGTCAATCCGTTTTCTTTTAGAATAAGTTCGGTAAGGTCTAACGGGAATCCGTATGTATCGTAAAGCGTAAAAGCATCTTTGCCACTAATTTCATTTTTGCCCACTTTTTTAGTGTCGGCTATCACATTGTCGAGCAAGCGAATACCAGTTTCGAGTGTGCGAAGGAATGCTTCTTCTTCTTCCTTAATAACTTTTTCGATGAGCGATTGTTGATGTTTGAGTTCGGGATAAGCCACACCCATATCTTTTACCAACTGAGGCACAAGTGCGTAAAGGAAGGCATTTTTTCTATTGAGGAATGTATAACCATAGCGTACTGCACGACGAAGAATACGTCGGATAACATATCCTGCTTTTGCATTTGAAGGCAACTGACCATCGCAAATGGCAAATGAAATAGTACGAATATGGTCGGCTATTACGCGCATAGCAATGTCCACTTTTGCATCTTTTCCGTATTGTGTGCCACACATCTCGCCAATAGTTTTCAACATAGGTTGGAACACATCGGTATCGTAGTTTGATGTTTTGCCTTGTACAGCCACGCAAAGTCTTTCAAATCCCATACCGGTATCAATTACTTTATTCGGTAAAGATTCAAGAGAGCCATCTGCTTTGCGGTTGTATTGCATAAACACATTGTTCCAAATTTCAATCACTTGTGGATGGTCGCCATTTACAAGGTCGCGTCCGTTGATTTTTGCACGTTCGCTATCAGGACGAAGGTCGATGTGAATTTCGGAACAAGGACCACAAGGACCTGTATCGCCCATTTCCCAAAAGTTATCGTGCTTATTGCCGTTTATAATTCTATCTTCCGATACATATTTTGCCCAAATGGCAGCCGCTTCGTTGTCGCGTTCAAGGTTTTCGGCAGGCGAACCTTCGAATACGGTTACATAAAGACGGTCTTTATCAAGTTTCAGCACTTCGGTAAGATACTCCCACGCCCAACTGATGGCTTCTGTTTTGAAATAGTCGCCAAACGACCAGTTGCCAAGCATTTCGAACATTGTGTGGTGATAGGTATCGTGACCAACTTCTTCCAAATCGTTGTGTTTTCCACTCACACGAAGACATTTTTGCGAGTCCGCCACACGAGGATATTTGATAGGGTCGTTACCAAGAATAATGTTTTTGAACTGGTTCATACCAGCGTTGGTAAACATCAAAGTTGGGTCGTCTTTGATAACCATTGGTGCCGAAGGCACAATCTGATGATTTTTTGATGCGAAAAAATCAAGAAAAGATTGACGAATTTCTTGTGCTGTCATATTTTGTATATAAAAAAATTGCAAATAAACACGCAAAGATAAGGAAAAGAAATAATATAGTAAATTTTCTTTTTTATTCTTTCTTAATTATATTTGCAATAGCGAACAAAAAGGGAAAAATGGCAAAACCGAAATATCATTTTAATCCTAAAACTCTGACGTATGAAAAAATAGAGCATTCCGTGTTTTACTATGTGAAACGCGTATTGTTCCATTTGTTTTCGGGCATATCTTTGGGTTTGCTTTTTTTCATCGCATTTATTTTTTTGTTTGAATCGCCACGCGAAAAACAACTATCTGACCAAAACAAAAAACTCCGTTCGCAATACAATTTGCTGAATAGGAAAATGGACGTGGTGCAAGATGTACTGAATGACATTCAGCAACGCGACAATAATATGTATCGTGTTATTTATCAGGCAGAACCGATACCCGAATCGGTGAGAAACGCCAACTACGTAAACAACAATCAGTACAAAGATTTGCAAAACAATTCTAACACCGAATTGATGGTGAATACAAGCAAGCGAATGGACCAACTTTCGCGACAATTGTACATACAATCGCTCTCTTTCGACGAAATAGTGGAACTTGCAAAGAAAAATAAAGAACGACTACAGTGTATTCCTGCCATACAACCAATACTGAACAAAGACTTAAAACGAACAGCATCTGGATATGGTGTGCGCATCGACCCAATTTACCAAACACCGAAATTCCACGCAGGAATGGACTTCTCTGCCACGACGGGCTCCGATATTTTCGTTACGGGCGATGGGGTGGTAACTTTTACAGGATGGAAACAAGGATACGGCAACACTGTGATAGTGAAACACGGATTTGGTTACGAAACCTTGTATGCTCACTTAAGCAAAATAAAAACGCATCGCGGAACGAAACTGAAACGTGGCGAAACTATAGGCGAAGTGGGAAGTACAGGAAAATCGACTGGACCACATTTGCACTACGAAGTACGTTACCGAGGAAAAGCGCAAAATCCTGCCAACTATTATTTTATGGACCTTTCGCCGCAAGAATATGACGAAATGTTGCAACTTTCAGCCAACTGTGGACAAGTGTTTGATTGATTTTTATTTTGATTGTTAAAATTTGTTAATGTTATGGATACGAATTTAGATGAAGATGAAATGATTCAAAAAGAGTATAACGCTCTTGTTTTTGATTATTTAAATTCGAGTCATCGAAAGAAAACCGCCATCATCGAAAAGGCGTTTAACTTTGCCAAACAGGCGCACTCAGGCGTTCGTCGCCGTTCGGGCGAGCCGTATATTATGCACCCGCTTGCTGTGGCACGAATTGTGGCAAAAGAAATCGGTTTAGGTTCTACTTCTATTTGTGCTGCCTTGCTACACGACGTGGTGGAAGATACCGAATATACTACCGAAGACATTGCAAGTATGTTTGGCGAAAAAGTTGCTTCTATCGTCGATGGACTGACAAAAATTTCGGGTGGCGTTTTTGCCAACGAAGCCTCTAAACAAGCCGAAAATTTTAGAAAACTATTGCTCACAATGAGCGAAGACATCAGAGTAGTGCTGATAAAAATGGCTGATAGACTTCACAATATGCGAACATTGAGTTCGATGCCACCTGCAAAGCAACACAAAATAGCAGGCGAAACGCAATACATATACGCACCACTTGCTCATCGACTTGGACTTTTTGCCATTAAAACCGAACTCGAAAACCTTAGTTTTCTATACGAACATCCCGAAATTTACCACGAAATAGAAGGAAAACTCGAAGCTACAAAAGACGCACGTACCATACTTTACAAAGAATTTGCCAAACCGATAAAAGACAAGTTGGCTACACTGCCTTTCAAGATTGAAATTTCATCTCGAATAAAATCCATTTTTTCCATTTGGAACAAAATGCAGAGGAAAAATGTTTCTTTCAACGAAATTTATGATTTGCTCGCTATGCGCATCGTTTTCGACCTTGGCGAAGAAAGTATGAACATAGAAGAAGAACGAGCACTTTGTTGGCAAATTTACTCTATCATTACAAGTTTGTACACACCTCACCCCGAACGCACACGCGACTGGATAAGTACGCCGAAAGCCAACGGATACGAGGCCTTACACGTAACGGTGATGGACACTCACGGAAATTGGATAGAAGTGCAAATTCGCAGTCAGCGAATGGACGACATTGCCGAAAAAGGTTTTGCTGCACATTGGAAATACAAAGAATATAAGGAAGGAAGTGCCGAGCAAAAAGAATCGGAACTCGATAAATGGTTAAAAACTATTAAAGAATTGCTCGAAAATCCAGACCCAAATGCAATGGATTTTCTTGATACTTTCAAATTGAGTCTGTTCGCTTCAGAGATATTTATTTTCACACCCAAAGGCGACATCAAAACAATGCCGATAAACTCTACGGTATTGGATTTTGCGTTCTTTATGCACACCGATCTTGGTTTGCACTGCATAGGTGCAAAAGTGAACCACAAACTTGTTTCGCTCAACCACAAATTGCAAGCGGGCGACCAAGTTGAAATTCTTACTTCGCAAAAACAACAACCTCAGCCCGAATGGATAGACTTTGTGAATACTGCTCGTGCAAAGAAAGAAATAAAAAGCCTGTTCAAACTCGAATATCGCGGTTTTGCCAAAAAAGGCGAAAAAGAATTGAACGAAGAAATGAAAAAATATGGTGTTCCACTGAATACCGAAAACATTGCGCACATCGTTTCGGAATTTAATTTGCACGATAGCGACGATTTGTTCTACAAAGTAGGAAAAGGACTGATAACCATAGACGAAATAAAAAAACTCTTCAAAATAAAAACTCAAAGCAAGTGGGTAAACTATTGGAAACTGAACTTTTTTGGATTAGGAAAGAAAAATAACAGCGACGAACAAAAGAAAGAGCATCACGTAATAGAAAAAGGACAAACGCTGAAAGTGACCGACGAAGATTTTGGCAAAACTTATAAAATTGCCACTTGTTGCAATCCTATTCCAGGCGACTCGATTCTCGGTTTTATTGACGAAGACAATACCATTATCGTTCATAAATGCGATTGCCCTGTAGCAACCAAACGCAAAGCAAGTTTCGGCGAAAAAATTGTAACGGCAGAATGGGCTACGCACAAAATGCTTTCGTTCCCCGCAGTTATCGAGGTGAAAGGATTCGATAAAACTGGAATTTTGATTGAAATTCTGCGTGTCATTTCTGAAGAATATTCGGTGAATATGCAGAAAGTAGATTTTGAAACCCACGATGGCATTTTCGATGGCACTATAAAACTCTATGTGCACGATACCGAAGATATCAACAATCTTTGTATGAAGATTTCAAAAATCAAAGAAGTGGAATCTGTAAACAGAATTTTCGAATAGAAATACTACCTTTGTTGCGCAAAAAAACGTATTTATGAATACCGACAAAAAACTGTTTATCGAAACATACGGTTGCCAAATGAATGCAGCCGATAGCGAAGTTGTGGCAGCCATTATGCAAACTGCAGGTTACAATGTGTGCGACGACGAAAAACAAGCCGACCTTGTACTTGTAAACACTTGCTCCATTCGCGACAATGCCGAGCAAAAAGTAATTGCTCGTCTGCAATACTTGCAATCGCTAAAAAAGAACAACAAACAGTTGATTATTGGTGTCATTGGTTGTATGGCAGAACGTGCCAAACAAGATTTGATAGACAACCACGGCGTGAATATTGTTGCTGGTCCTGATTCATATATGGATTTGCCAAATTTGGTAGGTTTGGCAGAAAACAAACACAACGCCATCAATGTAGAACTTTCGACCACCGAAACTTATCGCAACATCATTCCTAAACGATTAGGATTTAACAAAATTTCTGGATTCATATCCATTATGCGTGGATGCAATAATTTCTGCTCGTACTGCATTGTTCCATACACTCGCGGACGCGAACGAAGTCGCGATGTAGAAAGTATTTTGAACGAAGCCGAAGATTTGAGACAGCAAGGTTACAAAGAAATAACGCTACTTGGACAAAATGTAAATTCATATCATTTCCAAAAAGACGGCGAGGATATTGATTTCCCAACATTGCTCGAAATTGTAGCGCGAAGAATGCCAGATATGCGTATTCGTTTCACCACTTCGCATCCGAAAGATATGAGCGATAAAACATTGGAGGTAATTGCAAAATACAACAATCTTTGCAAAAGCATTCACTTGCCTGTACAGTCGGGTAGCAACCGCATTCTGCAACTGATGAACAGAAAATATACGCGTGAGTGGTATCTTGAACGTATTGCAGCCATTCGTCGAATTTTGCCCGAATGTAGCATTTCTACCGATATTTTTTGTGGTTTTCATTCTGAAACAGAAGAAGACCACAAGCAAACGCTCGACCTTATGCGCGAAGTAGGATTCGACACTGCGTTTATGTTCAAATATTCCGAACGACCAGGAACTTTTGCATCGAAAAATTTGCCCGACGACATTTCAGAAGAAGTGAAAGTGCGTCGCTTGCAAGAAATTATTGATTTGCAAAATCAACTTTCGGGAGAAAGCAACAAACGCGACATTGGTAAAACTTTTGAAGTACTTATAGAAGGTACGTCAAAGCGCTCTACTGCCGAATTTTTCGGACGCACATCGCAAAACAAAGTCGTAGTTTTTGCTCGCAAAGACACAAAAGTGGGCGACATTGTAAAAGTAAAAATCAACAATGTTTCGTCGGCAACGCTGCTTGGCGAAATTGTTGACTGACATCAAATTAGTCCGTTCTTTTTCCTAATTTCTTCCACCAAAGGCAAAACTGCTTTGTACAATACTTTTTCGTTTAGTCGATGTTCGCCATCGAAACGAAATGCCGTGTTTGGATAAAGTTTTTTGAAAGCGTCGTAGGTATGAACAATAGGGTCGTTGATACCGAAAAGTCCGTAAGTATTTTCTTTGTCGAAATCGGTAATGCCTTTGAATTGCTGGCGCTCCATTTGGCAATAGTGCGTAATAATATCGCGCGTTATCTTAAACTTTTTCTGATTGTCTTTTCTGCCGTTCAAAAAAGCGTGTTCGCCCGTTTTAAGCAAACCATATTGCGACATATTGAATGCTGGATTCACACATATTTTTCTGAAACCAAACATTTGTTGTGCATACATTCCGCCCATACTTGTGCCGATAATTAAATCGGGCTGATTTTCTTCGCAATAACTACGCAAGTAAGGCAATGCTTCTATTGGGTCAACAGGAATATCGGGGGCAATTATTTCGTCATTTGGCAATGCTTTTCGCAAAGATTCTACCGTGCCACTTGCACCAGAAGAACCATATCCGTGGAAATAAACAATTTTCATCTTTCACTTCGTTTTATGTTCACACAAAGATAAATATCGATTAGAAAAAAAAGAGACCAAATGACATAAAAATAACTAATTTTGCAGTCGCTATGAAGAAAATTATTCAATTCATAAAAAACTGGACTTTGCCAATATCGATGATAATTGGCGTGTTAGGTTATTTTATTTACACAAATATACCTTTTCTTGCACCAACAAAACCCATTGTAAACGAATCTGTCGGCATCATTCAACCATTGCTTATTTTCTCGATGTTGTTTCTTACTTTCTGCAAAGTGAAACCAAGCGACCTACAACTGCGAATATGGTTTTTGTGGTTAGCAATTATCCAATCTTCGCTATTTGCTGCTTTGGCATTTTTGCTATACTTGTATCCTGACACACATTGGCGACTAATAATAGAAAGTGCAATGCTTTGTATTATCTGTCCTACTGCTACTGCGGGTGCGGTCGTTACGATGAAATTGGGTGGAAATGCCGCAAGTTTGACGACCTACACCATACTCATCAATCTTGTAGTGGCTATCGTTATACCACTTCTTGTGCCAATTGCACATCCGCAAGTTGGAATTTCGTTTATTCCTGCGTTTTTTATCATCATTAGAAAAGTATTTCCTTTGCTAATTTGCCCATTATTAGCGGCTTGGCTTGTAAGATATTGTTTCCCGAAACTGCATAGCAAATTACTTGAGTGCAAAGACTTGGCTTTTTATTTATGGGCAATAGCACTTGCCATAGCCATTGCCGTAACGTGCAAAGCACTGGTACACAGTGGCGAAAGTTTCTCGCACATTTTGGGCATTGGAGCAACGTCGCTCATCTGCTGTATTTTTCAGTTTGCCGTGGGCAAAAAAATCGGTACGCTATACGGCGAACGCATCGAGGGTGGACAGTCAATTGGACAAAAAAATACGGTTTTTATAATTTGGTTAGGATACACATTTATGAGTCCGGTTACATCCATTTCGGGTGGACTTTACAGTGTTTGGCACAACACCATAAATAGTTATCAACTATGGAAAAAACGAAAAGACGACGAAAAAATCAACCAATAGAATACCCCTTCAGTTCTTTCTTGTATTCTTCTGATTTTCCACCAGAAACCTCGTCGAGCAATTTATAAAAATTACTACTATGGTCCATAAATTTTGTGTGGCAAAGTTCGTGAAGCATCACGTAACGAATAAGGTGTTCGGGCAACGTAAGCAGATACATATTTAGGTTTATGTTTTTATCGGACGAGCAACTTCCCCAACGTGTGTGTGCCGAAGAAATTCTTAAATCTTTATATTCAAAACCACATCTATTTGCTTCTTGCTTTAGCATATCGGGGAAAAGACGATGAGCCTCTTTCCGCAAAAGGTGTTCGAAAACACCACGAAATATCTTTTGCGAACGAAAACTCAACGGATTATCTGTCCCTGGAAACGTAATGTAAATCTTATTTCCTTTGGTTATTCGTAAATAATCTTTTTGTGGCAGTGGCACAAGGTACATTTCGAACGAAAAAGTGCGCGTAGGATTTTCGATAGTAAACATGCGTTTCTTTGATGCCAAATTTGCCCGTTTTTTTTCGATTATTTCAATCTTTGACTCGACAAACGATATCGCATCGTCGTACGACGAAAAAAACGGCAGAGAAACTCGTATTTGCTCTGCCGTAATTTTTACGTTTATATTACGCGAACGAATGTTTTTCTTCAAAACAACTTCGCCCAATATTGGATGGTCAATAATTTTCATAATGAGTAGTTAGAAGTTAGGAGTTAGAAATTTGTAATATTTACGCTCATAATTTCTCACAAAACTCGCTTCTTGTCTCTTGTTTCTCTTATCTTGCTTCTCTTATCCCAAGAATGAGATAAGAATACCTGCTGCAACAGCCGAACCAATTACGCCTGCCACGTTTGACGACATACAATAGTTCAACACGTGGTTTTTAGGGTCGTATTTCAGTGCAATGTCATTTGCTACACGCGATGCCATTGGTACTGCACTCAAGCCCGTTGCACCGATAAGTGGATTGATTTTCTTTTTGCTGAAAAGGTTCATCAATTTCACTAACATAATGCCACCGAAAATAGAGAAACCAAAAGCAAAGAAACCACCAGTTACAATTCCAATTGTTGTCCAATTAAGGAAAGCATCAACCGTCATTGTAGCACCTACCGAAAGTCCAAGGAAAATGGTAGCAGCATTCATAATGCCGTTTGAGGCAGTCTCGAAAAGTCGCGAAGTGCTTGCGCCAATTTCCTTAATTAAGTTACCAAACATCAACATTCCGACCAACGAAACCGCATCTGGAACGATAATAGCTACGATAGTAGTAACCGCTATTGGGAACATAATTTTAAGCGCACGCATATTTTTGAACTCTTGTTTTGAAGGATAAAGTTTGTCTTGTTCCTTCATATTTATCATTAGTTCTTTTTTGCTACAAGTAAGTTTCACTACCAAAGGAATAATTACAGGCACCAAAGCCATATAAGAATAGGCTGCAATAGCGATAGGACCAAGCAAATGTGGTGCTAATTTTAGCGTTGTGAAAATGGCTGTAGGACCATCTGCACCACCAATGATAGCAAGAGAACCCGCCTCTGGCATTGTGAAGAAAAATGACGCAATGATAAGCACAGCAAAAATACCAAATTGCGCACCTGCACCGAAAATTGCTAATTTCAAATTGCGAAGCATCGGACCAAAATCAGTTAAAGCACCCACACCCATAAAGATGATTGGTGGCAGCAAACCTGATTTTATCAACGCATAATAAATCATATTCATCAACCCCAAATCGTGTGCAATTTCGGGCAATGACATTTCGTACACGTTTTTCGATACCTCAACACCGTTTTTCATAAAATGCATCATACCCTCGCCATCGGCACCAAGCACGCCCATTCCGCCACCAGGGAAATTTGCGATGAGCACACCGAAAGCAATCGGTACAAGCAACAATGGCTCAAATCCTTTTTTAATACCCAAATAGAGCAAAAGGAAAGCCAAAGCGTACATTATGAGGAAACGCGGATCGGCTGCAATGTCACCGAGTGCCGTCATTCCATATATTTTAGAAAAAATCTCTTCCATTCCTATTATGCTTTAATTTTCATAATAACATCATCTTCAGAAACGCTGTCGCCACTCTTGTAGCAAATTTCGGTAACTACACCGTCCCATTCGGCAGCAATGGCGTTGAATGTTTTCATTGCCTCGATGTAGCAAACTGTCTGACCTTTTTTCACTGTGTCGCCAACTTTTACTGCCGCATCGCCCGAACTTTTTACAAGGTAGAATTTACCTTCGAGTGGACTTTGTAATTCTTTTCCTTCGCCTGTTGACGCAGGAGTAGCGGTTGCTTGTTGTGCAGCAGGAGTAGCCGAAGCATTTGCACCAAGTGTTACTTTGTAAACTTGACCATTTACCTCAACATTCAACGTTTGTGGAAGTGCTACGCCACCAGCATTTGCTTTTTCTGCTTTGCGTTTTTCAAGGTCTTCCAAGAAATCTGCTTTTGCTTTGCCCGATTTATAAGCACGATATTGCTGTGGGTGCATAGCAAGTTCGAAAAGTTCTTCGTCGTCTTTGCCTAAATCCCAATTGTTTTCTTTCATCTCTTTGCGGAATTCATCAAGCGCATCGGGGAAGTTAGATTGTGGGTCTTCGTCGTGGAACTGACGACCTTGTGCTTTGGCGAGTTCTACCAATTCTGGTGCCAATTCTCCTGGCAATTTACCCGATTTACCAAGCATCATATCCCAAATGTCATCGGCAATCATACTCCAGCGCTCTTTGCCTTTCTCCATTTGCATTACGTTCATCAACGCCATATTTTTGACATATTGACTGAAAGGAGTAACCAAACAAGGATAACCCATTTTAGGCCAAACGTATGCTACTTCGTTGAAGAGTTTAATAAGCAATTGGTCTTGCGTCATCAACGGTTGACCATTTTTTGCCTTGTATTTATTGATGCTTTCAAGATTTGTTTCAAGGTCGGTCATCAAACTTCCCATCATACCACCAGGAAGTCCTGGAGCAATAAGCAATGAATTCATCTGACGATTACGAGCAGGAATATAATAACCAAGAAAATCGTCCATCATTCCTTGAATCAAAGAACGAACTTCCATATATGCTTCCATATTGATTTCTGGCACATCGAAACCTGCGTCTTTCAACATTGGTTGAATTGCCAAAACATCGGCGTGACCAGTTCCCCACGAAAGTGGTTCCATAGCAACATCAACGTAATCGCAACCTGCTTTGCAGACTTCAAGAATTGTAGCCATTGAGAATCCTGGACCTGCGTGTCCGTGATATTCGATAGGAATATTTGGATATTTTTCTTTAATATTTGCTACAATCAAACCTAACGAAACAGGACGTGCAATGCCCGCCATATCTTTCAAGCAGATTTCGTCGGCACCTGCCTCAATAAGTGTGAATGCCAATTGTGTGTAATACTCAACTGTGTGAAGTGGCGAGAATGTGATACACATACTGCATTGCGAAATCATACCACCATCGTGAGCATAACCAATAGAAGGAATAAGGTTGCGAGTATCGTTAAGTCCACAGAATGTACGTGCAATGTCAGTACCTTGCGCTTTCTTTACTTTGTAGAAAAGTTTACGAACATCGGCAGGAACAGGACTCATACGCAAACCATTAAGACCACGGTCGAGCATGTGAGTTTGAATGCCTGCTTCGTGGAAAGGTTTTGTCCACTCGCGAACTGCCTTATTTGGGTTTTCACC
This sequence comes from Bacteroidales bacterium UBA1754, assembly GCA_002315615.1. GTDB lineage: Bacteria > Bacteroidota > Bacteroidia > Bacteroidales > Paludibacteraceae > UBA1754. The sequence goes on from DCHK01000030.1 coordinate 15,388, forward strand.
AAACAATAAATTCACTTGTTCAAAACCACCACCATTAGTTTCTACTCGGGCGAAACAACCCATTTTTACAATAGCAGGAGCAACTTTTACAAGTTGATCAACGCGTGGCACATATTTGCCAGCGGACTGCCACATATCACGAAAGACAAGACTGAATTTTACTTTTTTCTTTGTCATTTTTATATGTATTTTGTTTTTCTATTTATAATTTTTCTCATTAGTGTCCACTAAAAAATAAAATTCGTTCTTTGAAATTATTGAAAATTAGTTAGTTG
>DCHK01000049.1:0-2962 GCA_002315615.1 Bacteroidales bacterium UBA1754
GGGTCGCGGAAGTGCATATTCGGGTTTGCCATATCTATTTTGGCACGAAGCACCATTTTTCCGTCTTCTATCTCGCCATTGCTCATTTTTTGGAACAAGTCAAGGTTTTCTTCTACACTACGATTACGAAAAGGACTTTCTGTTCCTGCTTGTGTAGGTGTTCCTTTTTGTTGTGCAATAACTTCGGCTGATTGTTCGTCAACATACGCCTTGCCCTCTTTTATCATACGCACAGCCAAATCCCACAACTGTTGAAAATAGTCGGAAGCATAATAAACATTAGCCCATTTGTAACCAAGCCACTGAATATCTTCTTGAATAGAATCAACATATTCTACATCTTCTTTCACAGGGTTTGTGTCATCAAAACGAAGATTGCAGATTCCGTTGTATTTTTGGGCAATACCAAAGTCCATACAAATAGCCTTTGCGTGTCCGATGTGCAAATATCCATTTGGCTCTGGTGGAAAACGCGTTTGTATGCGACCATTGTTCAGTCCGTCTTTGAGGTCTTGCTCTACTATTGCTTCAATAAAATTCAGTGTTTTTTTAGGAGTTTCTTCCGTATTTTCAACTGCCATATACTTATTTTTTTATAATTGTACAAAATGTGTAGCAAAGTTAGTTATTAATATGGATTATTAGAAGTGGTTTGGTGTTTTTTATAAAAAAAAGCATAAGAATCTACCCATAACCCTAAGGTGGTTACTTGCCTCAAAAAATAGAAAATGCTATATGCCAATTACGCTATTTTTATAGCATTTAGTTCTTCGAGGATTTCTTTCAATCCTTTCTCGAAATAATTTTGCAAATCTTTGTAATATGCTTTGGTAATTTTACGATTTCTCTTGCCTACGGTATGACTAATGCGGGTGATAGCCTCGTAGTTAAGTTTATTTATTTTATTCACCAATTCGTTTATTTCTTTTTCTTTGCTCGGGTTGAAGATGAAACGAACATAACACTCTGAAATCAGTTCAATTGACACAAATTTGATGTCTTTTTTCAAATCTTTTCTGCTTGCCATAATTTTAGATTTTTAAAGTTTAACTATTTGATATTTTTTACGATATAAATTTCGATAATTTTCTATTCGAGTACCCCTTGCCACACAAAACAACCAGGCAATGAAATTTGCTGTTCGCACTCGAATATGCCATAAACCGACGAACCAGAGCCCGACATTGATGCATACAATGCACCTTTTTGGTAGAACAATTCTTTCACTTCGCCAATTTGTGGATATTTTTGGAAAACACTTTTTTCAAAGTCGTTTTTTACATACTTTTTCCATTCGGAAATAGGTTCGTTTTGAACGACATCGAACAACGAAACATTCGGTTTTTGTGGTATAATGCTCGCATACGCTTCGGCTGTAGAAACACCTACAGAAGGTTTTGCCAAAACGATGTATTTCCCTTTCAGTGAGAGGTTTATATTTTTGAATTTATCACCAATGCCGTATGCGAATACTGGTTTGTTTTTTATAAAGAAAGCGCAGTCGGCACCCAACTTTGCAGCATACGCCTCCAACTGCTCATCGGTGAGCCGAAGTTCTGCCAATTCATTCAGCATTTTCAACATAAAAGCAGCATCGGCACTGCCACCACCAAGACCAGCACCAAAAGGTATTGCCTTATGAAAAAACACCTCAACGGCAGGCAATTCAAAATCTTTTTGCAAAAGTCGGTACGCCTTGGTGATAAGGTTTTTCTCGATAGGTGCATCAACCACAATGCCCGACTGATGAAACTCATACTCAGCGCCATCGGTTTTCACCATTTCGAGCGCATCGGTAATTGAAATAGGATAAAACACTGTTTCAATATTATGGTAACCATCAGCACGCCGTTCGGTAATGTCTAAACCCAAGTTGATTTTTGCGTTCGGAAATGTAATCATTTATACTTCGCTTTTTTTCTTCAAAAACAAAGGTAATAAAATTAACGAATTTGTATAGACAGAATGTAATTTATTTATTCTTTACAATTATTAACGATTATTTTTTCTACTTTTGCAATATGAAAAACATTCGTAATTTTTGCATTATAGCACACATCGACCACGGCAAAAGCACGTTGGCCGACCGTCTGCTCGAAATAACCAAAACAGTAGAAGGTAAAGACCTTCAGGCACAAGTGCTCGACGATATGGAGTTGGAGCGCGAGCGAGGCATCACCATTAAAAGCCACGCCATACAGATGGACTACATTCTCGATGGCGAGAAATATACGCTCAACTTGATTGACACCCCAGGACACGTTGATTTTTCGTACGAAGTTTCACGTTCTATAGCCGCTTGCGAAGGTGCTTTGCTTATTGTAGATGCTGCACAGGGCATTCAGGCACAAACCATTTCTAACCTCTATATGGCAATTGAGCACGATTTGGAAATTATTCCTGTCATCAATAAAATAGACTTGCCCAACGCAATGCCCGAAGAGGTAGAAGACCAAATAGTAGATTTGCTTGGTTGCGACCGTGCCGACATTATTCGTGCAAGTGGAAAAACAGGCGAAGGTGTAGATGATATTCTTCGTGCCATAGTGCAAAGGGTAAAACCACCTGTTGGCGACACCGAAGCACCACTACAGTGTTTGATTTTCGATTCTGTTTTCAATCCTTTCCGTGGCATTATTGCGTATTTCAAAATAATCAATGGAACCATACACTCGGGCGATTTGGTAAAGTTTGTCGCTACGGGTAAAGAATACGAAGCCGACGAAATAGGAATTCTTCGTTTGGATATGTCGCCACGCAAAGAACTGAGTGCAGGAAATGTAGGATATATCATTTCGGGTATAAAGACTTCTACCGAAGTTAAGGTGGGCGATACCATTACACATGTCAACCGTCCGTGCGAAAAGGCAATAGAAGGTTTTGAAGAGGTAAAACCAATGGTTTTTGCGGGCGTGTACCCTATCGAGACCGAAGACTTTGAAGACCTACGCAGTTCGATGGA
>DCHK01000049.1:3046-3345 GCA_002315615.1 Bacteroidales bacterium UBA1754
CGTTGCGGATTCTTGGGAATGCTCCACATGGAAATCATACAAGAGCGCCTCGACCGTGAGTTCAATATGAACGTCATCACTACCGTGCCTAACGTGCAGTATAAAATCTACACCAAGAAAGGCGAGATGATAGAAATACACAACCCATCGGGAATGCCCGAAGTAACGCTTATAGACAAGATTGAAGAACCATACATACGTGCTTCGGTCATCACACAAAGCAACTTTATTGGTCCGATTATGCAACTGTGCCTCGGCAAACGTGGCGAACTTGTGAAACAAGAATACATTTCGGGCAA
>DCHK01000033.1 GCA_002315615.1 Bacteroidales bacterium UBA1754
TGGTTTCAGCCACTCACCCACACTTCCTTTCCTAAAAAGTGATGCAAATATATCGCTTATTTTTCTATTTTCAAAAGATATGTCGCAATTTTTGCAGTTTTTTATCGTTATTTATAGAAAGTTTCATAATTTTGAACACCTTAAAAACTGATATACTATAATGAATTTTCTAAAAACGAAAAAATCTATCATTACAACGACAATTGCCCTTTGCTTGGGTTTGGCGCTTTGTTGCACAGGATATTATGCCTACTTGATGTACCTTAACCCAAACATTAAGGTGGACGATTGCGACTGCAATTTCTTATACATCGACCGCGAAGACACTTTTGATGACGTGATGAAAAAACTTGAAAGTTTTGGATGTTTGAAGAACGCCGAAACTTTCAAACGACTTGCCTTGTTAGAAGGTTACGACGAGCATATTGTGCCAGGAAGGTACGCTTTGAGAGACAAAATGCCCAACAAACGTTTGTTGCGCAACTTGGAAAAAGGTTATCAAACTCCTACAAAAATCACATTCAACAACATTAGAACGAAAGAACAACTTGCACAAAAACTTTCGGAGCAGTTGATGATTGACTCGACAGAAATTATAGGTTTGCTTAATGACGAGGCATACCTTGAAAACATAGGTCTGACACCCGAAACTGCAGTTTGCATTTTCATTCCAAACACATACGAAGTTTATTGGACTATTACTGCTAACGAACTTGTGAAACGAATGCAAAAAGAGTACAATCGTTTTTGGACGAAAAAGCGACAAAAACAGGCTGAAAGTATAGGACTTTCGCAAATAGAAGTATCTATTTTGGCATCGATTGTAGAGGAGGAAAGCAATATTCTTGACGAAAAGAGCACCATTGCAGGACTTTACATCAACCGCCTACATAAAAATATGGCTTTGCAAGCCGACCCTACTATACGTTTTGCGTTAAAAGATTACAGCATTAAAAGAGTTCTGCGCGAACATCTTACCGTAGAATCTGCATACAACACGTACATCAATTGTGGAATTACGCCTGGTCCTATCAGAATTCCGTCGATCGCTGATATTGATGCCGTGCTAAATTACGAACATCATCAATTTTTGTATATGTGCGCAAAAGATGACCTTTCGGGCAGACACGTTTTTGCACGCACTTTCAGTGAGCATCAGAACAATGCTGTTCGTTATAGGAAGGCATTGAATAAGAGGAATATATACAAATAGGAGTGAGGAGTGAGGAATTAGGAGTGAGGAGTTGGAAGTAAATCAACGATTAAACGAAAAACACTTTTAACTTTTAACTTTTCACTATAATCACTTCGGGGGAAATTTCGATGTTGAATTTCTCTTTTACGGAATTTATAATTTTATTGCTAAAATCAAGTATTTCAAGTGGTTTTGCTCCACCTTTGTTTATCATTACTAAGGGTTGATTTTTCCAGACTGCAACGTGCTGCGACGGGTTTTCTTTCCATCCACACTGCTCGATGAGCCACGCAGCAGGGATTTTCACTTTTTCATCGGCAAGTGCAAAGAAAGGAACTTGGGGATATTCTTTTCTCACATTCTCGAAAACATTTTTCGAAACAACGGGATTCATAAAGAAACTGCCTGCGTTGCCAAATTCTTTTGGGTCGGGCAACTTTGCACGACGAACCTCGACAATGGTTTCTCTCACATTTTTTAGTGTAAGTTCTTTCGTCTGCATACTGGCAGAGATGTTGCCATAATTAAGGTTAAAAGAAGGTTTTTTATGCAAACGATATAGCACCGACATAACAATATATTTATTTGCCAACGATGTTTTGAAAATGCTTTTTCGATAGGCAAACTCACATTCTGCACAAGTAAAAATTCGTTTTTTTTGCGATGAGATTTCTACCGTTTCTACCTCTGCTACAATGTCTTTTGCCTCGACGCCATAGGCACCAATATTTTGAACAACCGAAGCACCAACTGTTCCTGGAATAAGCGAAAGATTTTCTGCACCAAAAAAGTTTTTATCAACAACAAAAGAAACGAAATCGTCCCACACCACGCCCGCACCTGCACGAACAAAGACTTCGTCTGTGGTCTCTTTTTCTACGAAAATTCCTTTAATTTGCGAGTGAAGCACTACCCCATCATAGTCATTCAGGAAAAGCATATTGCTACCTCCGCCCAAACAAATGTGCTTATTGGTAACAAAAATATCTGTCTGCAAAAAATCGCACAATTCTTTTTCGCTTTCGTACTCGAAAAAGTAGGCACATTTGACGTCCATTCCAAATGTGTTATACGGCAACAACGAACAATTTTTCTTCAGCATTTTCTTTACTTTTTCTCTATCAAATCTGGATAAGTTATGCGAGAGTGATAGATGTTTTGCAATTTTACCTTAAACACCTTTTTTATTTTTTCTATATCTAAAAAGGTGATTGGTGCATTTTTGAATGAGCCTTCGGCAATTTGACCATCAATAACGGAATCTACCATTTTACTGATAGACTGCTCGGTGTATTCGTGCAACGAGCGCGAAGCCGCTTCTACAGAGTCTGCCATCATTAGTATTGCCGTTTCTTTTGACGATGGTTTTGGTCCGGCATACATAAATTTCGACTCGTCGATTTCGGCATCGGGATGTTCGTTTTTGAACGTATTGTAAAAATAGCGAGTCCTGCTCTGTGCGTGATGCGAACTAATAAAATTGATTATTTGTTCGGGCAATTTATTTTTCTGCGCTATTTTCACGCCATTGCTCACGTGAGAAATGATTATTTGTGCAGCATTTTCGCAACTCAAATCGTTAAGCGGATTAATTTTACCCGATTGATTTTCAATAAAAAAAAGAGGATTCTGCATCTTACCAATATCGTGATACAGCGCACCAGTACGCACCAACAACGAATTAGCACCCACACGAAGAGCGGCTTCGGTAGCCAAATTTGCCACTTGAAGTGAGTGTTGGAATGTGCCTGGTGCCAATTCGGAAAACCTCATCAGTAAACCATTGTTTACGTTGGATAGTTCTATCAACGTCATATTCGACAAAAAGCCGAAAAGTTTTTCGCAGATAAAAATGACGCCATACGAGAACAACAGCAACACGCCATTGATAGCAAAATAGATAAACGTAGTGTAACGAATTTCTTTAACATCGATGCCCAAAATGAGCGAATAGGATACATAAATGACCGAATACGTAAGCACTACAAATGCAATGGTGGCTATCAATTGCGAGCGTTGCGTCATATCTTTCATACTATAAACCACCACGACGCCCATCATAATTTGCAGCAGCAAAAACTCATACGGATTTGGCACAAAAACCGATGCCAACAAAACCATAATAACGTGAAGGAAGAACGTGGTGCGAGCATCGAAAAACGAACGTACTACTATGGGCAGAAACGCAAACGGCATTAAATAGATGGAGAAACTGGTGTGTCGCATTAGCAACACAAGCAAAAACACCATTAGCAGCAACATTAAAAGCAAGAATAGCACACTGCGGAAATTGCTGTATATCTTTTGTTTGTACGTGAACAAATAGACAAAAAATGCCAACATCAATGCAGAAATTAGCAAAAACTGACCTGCCAAAAGATAATAGTAGCGTTTGCCAGAAAGTGTGCGTCCCTCCACCTCTTTTTTAAGCGAATTAAGAATAAGAAATGTGCGGTCGTTTACGACTTCGCCCTTGTCGATTATGCGTTCGCCAGTTTGCACAAACCCCTTTGTGGGCGAAATGTTTTTCAGCATTTCTTTCCTCATTTGCTGGGTACGCGTTTCGTCTAACGACAAATTTTCGTTCAAATATCTATTTATGTTGTATGCTTTAAGCGTCTGCAAATCGAGTTCGGACGGACAATTTTTCAAAATGAAATTGTAAGCAGACTTAACGGTAAAAAGTGTTTTGACCTTTACCGAAGACGCCACAAAATCCTTCACCACGTTAATGTCTTCGTTTCCATTTTTCAAAATAGTTTCGTAATCTTTCGATGAAATAATTCCTTGCGAATAGACAACTTTCAATTGCTCTAAAACAAAGTTTTTGTATAGCAACTTGACGCTATCTGCCCCAACATTAGCAAAATTATGAGAGAAATTCTTCAATGCTTTTTGTTGTGCTTCGTCATTGACGTTGTAGTACGGCAGCACTTGTTTTAGAATGCTATCTTGCTCGTGTTTAAGGTTTTGTGCATCTTTGTATATAAAGAAATCGAACGGAGCGGTAAGCAAATTGTATTTCCAAGGTTTGTGGTTATTGTAGGTATATTCAAACTTATTCTGACTTGGGAACATTTGCATAAGTAGCAGTACTGCAGCCAAAAAGGCAACAATACGCACCAACAATTTCCAAGTAGATCTTTTGATTGATGATTCCATTTTTGTCTTTTTCTTAAAGAGCAAAAGTAGAAATATTTATTGAGATTAGCAAATGGGGGAATTCAATTATGAATTTTGAATTTTGAATTAAGAATTAAGAATTATTGAGCAAAGCGAAATTAATTCTTAATCATCGACCGATTGGGAGATAAACAAGAAGCGAGAAGCGAGAAGCGAGAAAATTTTGAATTAAGAATTTTGAATTTTGAATTAAGAATTGAACGCTACTATGCCGCGCTTTTACCCGGTCTCCCTACCCCCAAGCCCCCTAT
>DCHK01000050.1 GCA_002315615.1 Bacteroidales bacterium UBA1754
CCACAATTTTTCCGTAGCGAAAAGCATCTTCTATTGCTTCCGCCATATCTTCGCGAGTAAGGTCAGATGTTGCTACTTTTGGACATCCTTTTTCTCTCAAAATATCGGCAAGTTTTAGTGCTGCCTCGGCAGTTCCTCCGTAGATAGAGGCGTATGCAATAAAAATACCTTCGGTCTCTACGTCGTATTTGCTCCAAGTATCGTACAAACCGACATAGTATGAAAGGTTTTCTTTCAAAACTGGTCCGTGTAAAGGACAAATGATGGCAATATCAAGCGCAGATGCTTTTTTGATAAGTGCTTGTACTTGAACGCCATATTTTCCACAAATATTGAAATAATAGCGTCTTGCCTCGCAAGCCCAATCTTCGTTTGCCGATAATGCACCGAATTTTCCAAACGCATCAGCCGAAAACAATATTTTGTCTTTCGTGTCGTAAGAAACCATCACTTCGGGCCAATGTACCATTGGTGCACCGAAAAATTTCAATGTGTGTGTGCCTAAAGAAATTTCATCATTTTCTTTTATCACTTTCACATAAGATGTGAAATCTACATCTTCAAAAAACTGTGAAAGCATTTTTGAAGCAATGGCAGAAGTCAAAATCTGTATGTTTGGGTAGAGTAGCAGAATTTCCTTAACGAGTGAAGCGTGGTCTGGCTCTAAATGATGAAGCACCAAATAGTCGGGTGTGCGAACACCAAGTGCTTGTTTTAGGTTATGCAGCCATTCGTTGCCCTTTCGTTTATCTACCGTATCCATAATGGCAACCTTTTCGTCAACGATAAGATACGAGTTGTACGAAATGCCATTCGGTATAATGTACTGACTTTCAAATAAATCCAAATCGGTATCATCTACTCCGATATACTTTATGTCTTTTGTAATTTCCATAGAAAAGTAGCATTTTTTTGTTTTGTAAAATTACGGATTATTTCGATAACTATAAAATGCTGTATTCAAAAAAATCTTTTAATTCGTCATATTTAGTATGGTTTCTTTTTGTACATTTGTGAGAACAAAAAATAAAGAATTATGTACAATTGGTTTGAATGTAAAGTAAAATACGAAAGACTTGATGAACAAGGTGCGCCACGCAAAGTGAACGAACTTTATTTGGTTGATGCACTTACATTTACCGAGGCTGAAACACGTATCTGCAAAGAAATGGAGCCGTATATTCACGGCGGTACCGAATTTCAGGTTGCAAATATTCGTCGTGCCAATATCTCCGAAATGTTCGAAGATGACACAACCGATGATGTTGACCATCGTTGGTATCGTTTTCGCATTATCACTACAATTATCGATGAAGAAAAAGGTGTGGAGAAAAAAGTAGCGTCGAATGTATATGTAGAAGCAAGTGATATTTTCGAAGCAGTTAAGAATTTACAATCAAAATATCAATCATCGTTCGATTATACAGTTTCTTCTATTACCGAAACAGCCGTGATGGATGTATATCGTTATGTGTCTGATTCACAAATATCTGCGCAAATACAAAATGCGTCGAAAGAAGAATGAAAAACATATTGTCGCAATATAACGAGGTGAAATCCACCATTCCCGATGGGGTAAAATTGGTGGCAGTTTCAAAATTTCATTCTGCCGACAAAATACAAATTGTGTACGATGGCGGTCAACGAATTTTTGGCGAAAGTCGTGTGCAAGAATTGTGCGAAAAAGTACACATTTTGCCCGATGATATTCAGTGGCATTTTATAGGTCATTTGCAGACAAACAAAGTGAAATTCATTATTCCGTTTGTGTCGCTCATACACGGTGTAGATTCGTTTCATTTGCTGAGGGAAATAAACAAAGAATCGGCAAAAGTTGGACGCGTTACGAATTGCCTTTTGCAAATGCACGTGGCACAGGAAGAAACAAAATTCGGATTTTCTACCACCGAACTGCAAGAAATGTTGCGTAGCGAAGAATTTTCTACACTGAAAAATGTTTCTATTCGTGGTTTGATGGGAATGGCTTCTAACACCGATAATATGCAACAAGTGCGCGAAGAATTTCGTTTACTTAAGCAACTTTTCGACCAAACTAAAGCACAATTTTTCGGCGATGAGTTTTGCGAACTCTCAATGGGAATGTCTCACGATTATCCAATAGCCATCGAAGAAGGGAGCACAATGGTGCGCATTGGCACTTCTATTTTTGGCGAAAGGGAATACTAGTTTTCCTATAGATTTTATTTTAACTTTACGCCAAATTGTAATATTTTTTTGCAGTCTGGCGTATTTTTGTGCCATTTCTTTCCTATATTTGTGAGAATAAAGAATTTCGAATATGAAAGTCGCTATAAAAATAGTTTTTGTTGTGCTTGTGGCAATGTTTTTCACTAATGCAAATGCTGAAATTCAGTTTGCTTACTACGACCAGTACGCACAACTTTATCCCGATTGCGTAGATGATGAAGAATCAGAAATTTATACGCTCGACGAGCCATTTTTGGAAGAACCTGTTTTTCCTGGTGGCGGTCGTGTGCAAATGACACGTTTTGTGTGGTTCAGTACCGAAGTGCTCGATGTGAAAGGTCCCGATGGAGAGCAACTGAAAGGCAAAGTGCTGATAAAAACTATTGTTGACCGTTGTGGTGTGGCAGGAAAAATCGAGGTCATTCAGTCGCTTTCAGACCAACAAGATGCCGAAGCGGTGCGCGTCATCGAAAGTTTCCCTATTATGAAACCTGCTACGCTTGATGGCTATCGCGTAAAAGTGGAAATGATTATTCCAGTATATTTCACTAAAACGTATGCACCGAAGAAAAAATATCATTTTGATGATGACGATGAGTACGGTTGGAGTTTTGATGATGACGATGAATATTATTCAAGTGACGATGAAGAGGAAAGTTCAAGCGACGACAGCGACGATGGCGGAAGTTTTAATCCAAACTACAATTGGGACGATTGGGACGATGATTGGTAAGAGAATAATTTGACAAATAAACGATTAAACACTAAACGATTAAACAAGCAATATGTACAATACATTTTTTTATATAATTATCGCATTTTTTGTTTTCGAAGCGGTAGTCGATTATGTTTTGGACTATCTGAATGTGAAAAATGTAAAACTCACTCTGCCCGACGAGTTGAAGGGTATTTACAATGAAAAAAAATACGCCGAACAACAATCATATTTCAAATTAAACCAAAAAGTATCAACAATTAAAGGTTTGGTTGATTTTGTGGTCGTTTTTGCGTTGCTCGTTTTTGGTGTTTTTGGAATGCTCGATTCGTGGTTGCGCACATTCACAGAAAATCCCTATTGGTTGATGTTGATGTTTTTCGGTATTTTGTATGTAGCAAACGAAATTTTGTCGTTGCCATTCAGCATTTATGATACTTTTGTGGTGGAAGAAAAATTTGGATTCAACAAGACCACACCCAAAATTTTTGTGTTCGACAAAATTAAAGGGTTGTTGCTTGGCGCCATTATCGGTGGCGGCATATTTTCTTTGTTGTTATACTTTTATATGCTTATTCCACAGTATTTTTGGTTGTTGGCATTGGCGGTAGTGGCAGCGTTTAGCATATTTTTTATGATGTTTTATTCAAACATCATTGTGCCTTTGTTCAACAAGCAAACTCCGTTGGAAGAAGGCGAACTTCGTACGGCAATAGAAAAATTTGCTGACAAGGCAGGTTTCAAGTTGAACAATATTTATGTAATTGATGGTTCGAAGCGTAGCACTAAGGCAAATGCTTATTTTACGGGACTTGGATCGAAAAAACGCATTGTTTTGTACGATACATTGATAAACGATTTGAGTACTGAAGAAATTGTGGCTGTTTTGGCTCACGAAGTAGGGCATTACAAACACAAACACACGTTGTATTCGTTAATCTTTTCATTGATTGTTTCTGCTATTGAATTTTATATTTTATCGTTGTTTTTGGGCAACGAACAGTTAGCTCTTGCTTTGGGTGGTGATTTTGCATCATTCCATCTCAGTTTGTTGGGATTTGGTTTACTGTTTACGCCTATTTCTATGGTTTTCAGCGTGCTGACAAATGTGTTTTCGCGCCGAAACGAATATCAAGCCGATGCGTTTGCTGCAAGTTTTGGTTTGGCAAATCAGTTGATTGAGGGATTGAAAAAATTAAGTGTCAAATCATTATCAAACTTGTTGCCACACAAAGCATACGTGTTTTTCTATTATTCGCATCCAACATTATTACAACGCATTAAAGCACTGAAAAAATTAGATTTTAATAATTAACAAAGTTTAACTTTTAAATCAATAAAAACTTCATATATGAAAATAGAAATTATTACAATTGGCGACGAAATCCTAATCGGACAGATAGTTGATACAAATTCGGCTGCTATGTCGAAATTGCTGAATGAGAATGGTTTTTCTGTAAAGAAAATTGTTTCAATAGCCGATAATGCCAATGAAATAAAACAGTCTGTTGACGCAGCATTCGCCGAAGTGGATGTGGTGTTGCTTACTGGTGGACTTGGACCTACAAATGATGATATTACTAAAAAAACATTGTGTGATTATTTTGGTACAAAACTCGTTTTCAATCAACAAGTTTATGATAAACTCGAAAAGCATTTGCAAGCAATAAACTTGCCAATGAACGATATGAACAAATCGCAAGCGTATTTGCCTGAAATTGCAACGATTATTGAAAATGAAGTGGGAACTGCACAAAATATGCTTTTCGAAAAAGACGGAAAAATTCTCATTTCTATGCCAGGCGTACCTTTCGAAATGAAACACGCAATGCCCAAAGTTATTGATTTTCTTAACGAAAAATTCGAAAAAAAAGAAAATTTCACGCGTCACTTTTTAGTTTATGGAATTCCCGAATCTGTTTTGGCTACTCGCCTTAAAGATTGGGAAGGTGCTTTGCCTGCGGATTTTCATTTGGCATATTTGCCTTCATTTGGAATTGTAAAGTTAAGACTTTCTACCGATGAAAATAATGAGAATAACCAACAACGTATGGCTGTTATTTGCGAAAAATTGCGTGCTCTTTTGGGCAAAGCAATTGTGGCAGAAGAAGATATTACAATGGAAGAATTGGTGGGCAGAATGTTGAAAGAAAAAAATATGACATTGGCTGTGGCAGAAAGTTGTACTGGTGGTAAAATTGCACACAAAATTACGTCTGTACCAGGCAGTTCGGCATATTTCAAAGGTGGGGTAGTGGCTTACACTAATTCTGTGAAAGAAGAGGTGTTGAACGTCTCTGCATTTGATATTGATGAATATGGAGTGGTGTCAATTCCTATTGTGGAACAAATGGCACAAGGCGTTTTGGAACTTACAGAAGCCGATATTGCTGTCGCTACAAGTGGTGTTGCTGGTCCTACATCTAACGAAAAAGAGAAAGAAGTTGGAACGGTTTGTATTGCGGTTGCTACAGCAGAATCTGTTATGGCACAGCAATTTAAGTTTGGAAATCAACGCGATAAAAATATAGAACGTGCTTGCTTAGCGGCATTAGTAATGCTAAAAGATGCGATTGGGTAAAATAGCATAATTCCTAACTCCTCATTCCTAATTTTTTATGTGGCTTGATTTCGTCATACTCATTCCAATTTTGTTCGGATTAGTTCGTGGTTTGATACGTGGGGCAGTGATAGAAATTGCATCTTTTCTTGCTATTTTAATAGCGTTGTGGGTGTCGAAAATATATGCTTCGCCATTGGCGGTACATTTCCAAAATTGGTTCGATTTGCAAGAAAAATCTGCAACGATAATTGCATTCATAACAGTATTTTTTGTTTCGCTTATTCTTGTTCAACTTTTGGCAAGATTGCTCGACAAATTTCTTTCGGCAGTTTCGTTAGGGTGGTTGAACAAACTTTGTGGCGCACTATTTGGTGCGATGAAATTCATTTTGATAATGAGTGTTGTTTTGAACGCATTTGCTTTTATCAACGATAAAATTACTTTGGTAGAAAAAGAAACAACAGATAATTCGTTGTTGTACAACCCAATAAAATCTATTGTCATTAGTGCAATACCGCATTTGACAGAAAATAATTTCAACGATGAAACAACGAGAGATAATAATTAGATATAAACAGTTGGATTTTAATGAGTTAACTGCTGAGCAAAAGAATTTGTTTCAAGTTGCGAACGATACGAACAAAAATTCATATTCTATTTATTCGCAATATAGCGTTTCTTGTGTTGTGATGCTCGATAATAAAGTAATTGTGTCGGGTACAAATCAAGAAAATTCTGCGTATCCTTCTGGTTTGTGTGCCGAACGTGTGGCTGTTTTTTCGGCAAATTCACAATATCCTGATGCTAAAATTTCTCAATTAGTTATCTTAGCAAAAGATAAAGGTGTAATTACAGATGAACCTGTTTCGCCTTGTGGTGCGTGTTTGCAAGTGATGCTCGAAGCAGAAAATAGGCAGAAATCACCAATTGAGATTTTGTTGTTTGGAAAATCTAAAATTTATAAAATTGACAGTGTAAAAGATTGTCTGCCAATTCGGTTTGAAAGAAAATAAATTCTTTTATAGCATTGTTTATCGAGGAAAATTGCGTGAAAAGCATTTTCCTCTTTTTTTTCGTTGATAAGTTTTTAACGATTATTTTGCAAATTCCATAAAATTATTATACATTGCAAAATGAATCTTTAAAAGATAAAACTATGGCGAAAGAGAAATTACAATTTGAGTATGTATTTGACAAAGTGTCACCTACAGTACTTTGGTACAGTATCAGTACACCTATAGGACTATCTGATTGGTTTGCTGATATTGTTTCATCAAGTGGAAACGTGTTTACTTTTCAGTGGGCTAAAGTTCAAGAAGAAGCAGAGTTGCTTAGTAGCAAAGAAATGTCTTCTGTTCGCTTTCGTTGGGCAGATGATGTGCAAAATGATGTGTATTTTGAAATGAAAATTTCTTCAAATTCAATCACTGGAGATACTTCGCTCACAATTACCGATTTTGCAGAAAAAGGCGAAGAAAAAGATTTGAAAGATTTGTGGAATACACAAATAGAGAAACTAAAGCGTAAAATTGGTGCATAATTTCTGCTTGAAACTCGTTTATTTGTGCTAACTTTGCGAAAATTTGAAGTAAAAGTCAAATGCTCAAGATAAAGAGGTTAGATTTATATATTTTACGAAACTTTATACTGTCGCTTTCGGCAACATTCTTTATTTGTTTGTTCGTATTGCTTATGCAGTTTTTGTGGCGATACGTCGATGAGTTGGTTGGCAAAGGATTAGAAGTTAGTATTTTAGCACAGTTTTTTTTCTATTCGGCAATGACGTTGGTACCGCTTGCGTTGCCGTTGTCTATATTGTTGGCTTCACTTATCACGTTTGGAAATTTTGGCGAACGCCTTGAACTCCTTTCTATGAAAGCCGCAGGAATTTCCTTATTCCGAATAATTCAACCACTTGTCATTTTTGTTTTCTTTTTGAGTATTGGGATGTATTATTTTTCAAACGAAGTCATTCCGCGTTCGCAACTTAAATTGTGGACATTAATTTACTCAATGAAACAAAAAACGCCAGAAGTTGATATTCCCGAGGGTTCTTTTTATTCTGAAATTCCAGGGTACAACATCTATGTGAAAAAGAAAAATACAGATAAAAACTTGATGGAACACGTGATGATTTACGATATTTCGCAAGGTTTTGAGAATATGACAGTTACGACGGCAGATTCCGCACGTTTGCAGTTTACCGAAGATAAAAAATTTTTGGTGCTTTCGTTGTATAGTGGCGAGGCGTTCGAAAATTTGAAAATGCGTGGCGAAGATGTGTCAGGCAACAATTATCCTTATCGGCGCGAGTCTTTCGAAGAAAAGCAATTGCTCATTGAGTTCGACGGCAGTTTTTCTGTTGCAAGTACGAGTGTGGCAAAAGACAAATATGTAGCCAAAACGATGGGCGATTTGTATTATGCTATAGATACTTTGAGCGAACAACGCGATAGTGCGCAAAATGTGATGGCTATGCGTATGGTTTCGATGCAAAATTCAAAAATTAGCGATATAAAACGAAATGCCAATCGTTTGAGCGTGGATACCGTTACAAAAGTGGCGCTTACAGATTCTTCTCTTTTCAGTATGCTGTCAGCATCTGATAAAAAATTTGCCTTACAAACTGCAAGCAACGAAGTGGCTCGCATCAAAAACGAAATGGAATTTCGTGCGGTAGAAGTTTCTGATTATAATTATTACATTCGTCGTCATCAAATAGAAATTCATAGAAAATATACGTTGCCGTTTGCTTGCTTGATTTTCTTTTTTATCGGTGCACCTTTGGGCGCAATTATCCGTAAAGGAGGTTTAGGATTGCCTGTTGTAATTTCGGTGGCTTTGTTCATTGTCTATTACATCATCGACAATACGGGCTACAAGTTTGCACGCGATGGAATGATGACGCCAACCCAAGGTATGTGGTTGAGTTCTTGCGTGCTTTTGCCTTTGGGAATTTTCCTCACTTACAAAGCGGCAACCGACTCTGTGCTTTTTAACGTAGATTCATATTTCGTATTTTTAAAGAAATTTTTCAAGAAAAAAAACGATTCAACGAATCAATAATTAAGCAAATAAACAAATAATCAAATAAACTCAAAATAATAATGTCCAACGAATTAAGACAAAAAATAGATGCTGTAATAGAAGATTTCCGCAATGGGAAATTTGTGATTGTGGTTGACGATGAAGACCGCGAAAACGAAGGCGATTTCATTATAGCAGCCGAAAAAATTACTGAAAAAGATGTAAATTTTATGCTCCACGAAGGACGTGGCGTGCTTTGCGCACCTATTACTGTGAAGCGTTGCCACGAACTTGGTCTCGATCGTCAAGTATCAAACAATACATCAATTCTCGGAACACCATTCACTATTACAGTTGATAAACTCGAAGGTTGCACTACAGGTGTTTCTGCTCACGATCGTGCGGCAACTATTCGTGCTTTGGCAGATCCAAAATCTACACCCGAAACTTTTGGTCGTCCTGGTCACATAAATCCGCTTTATGCGCAAGATAAAGGCGTACTTCGTCGTGCAGGACATACTGAGGCGGCAATAGATTTGGCTCGTTTGGCTGGTTTGCAACCTGCCGCTGCACTCATCGAAATAATGAACGAAGACGGAACAATGGCACGTATGCCTGAATTGCGTAAAAAAGCAGAACAGTTTGGTTTGAAAATCATTACTATACAAGATTTAATTGCCTATCGTTTGCAGAAAGAGTCGATTGTAGAAAAAGGTTCAGAGGTAAATATGCCTACTGCATACGGCGATTTTAAACTTATTCCTTTTTGCCAAAAATCAAATGGTTTGGAACATATTGCGCTCATAAAAGGCGAGTGGAAAGAGGACGAACCGATTTTGGTGCGCGTGCATTCTTCTTGTGCAACGGGCGATATTTTTGCAAGTAAACGTTGCGACTGTGGCGAACAACTGCACAAAGCAATGCAAATGATTGAAAAAGAAGGAAAAGGCGTGCTTGTGTATATGAATCAAGAAGGTCGTGGCATTGGTTTGATGGCAAAAATTGAAGCGTACAAATTGCAAGAACAAGGTTTGGACACCGTTGACGCAAATTTGCATCTTGGTTTTCATGCCGACGAACGTGATTATGGAGTTGGAGCAAATATCTTGCGCGAATTGGGCGTTACGAAAATGCGCTTGATGACAAATAATCCAACAAAACGCATTGGTTTAGAAGGTTATGGTTTGACGATTGTAGAAAATGTGCCTATCGAAGTAGAACCAAATCCGTATAATGAATTTTATATGGAAACAAAGAAAAAACGTATGGGACACAAACTAAATTTAATTAAGAATTGAAAATCAAAGAATAAAGAATATATGAATATTTCAGGAAAAATTGTAGAAGTTTTGCCATTGCAATCAGGAATGGGCAGAAATGGGGAGTGGAAAAAACAAGCGTATATAGTTGAGTATAACTCAAATTCGCAATTCCCAAAGAAAATGATGTTTTCTATTTGGGGCGATAAAATATCACAATTCAACATTCAAAAAGACCAAATGGTTTCAATTGATTTTGATATTGATTGTCGTGAATTTAACGGACGTTGGTATAACGATATTACTGCTTGGCGTGTATCGCAGAGCGATGGAAAATCTCCGTTACCTCAGGACGACGAACCGTTTCCTCCACTTTCAGATCCTGCACCGTCTGACGGGGAAATCGATATGCCTTTTTGATGTATTTTCTTAAAATATCTGTCGTATGAAAAAACGAGTGTTGTTTATCGACCGTGACGGAACTATTATAGTTGAGCCGCCTATAACAGAGCAAGTTAATAATCTTTCGGAAATGACTTTTTTGCCTGGCGTTATCCGAAATTTGTATTTCATTGCAAAAAATCTTGATTTTGAATTGGTGATGGTTACAAATCAAGATGGTTTGGGTACCGACAAATATCCACAAGAGAATTTTGACTCAGTGCAAGGTAAAATGCTCGAAATTCTTGAAAATGAAGGAATTAAATTTGATGAAATTTATATTGATAAATCATTTCCTTCGGAGAATTTACCTACACGAAAACCTGGTACTGCAATGCTAACTAAGTTTTTTACCGACGAGTACGATTTGGAAAATTCCTACGTTATTGGCGACCGTATGACTGATGTTCGTTTGGCATATAATATGGGTTGCAAAGCATTGTTAATCAGTGGCGAAGATGAAGAAATTTCAAATGGAAGAGTTTGCAAAAACTGGGACGAGATAAGCGAGATCCTTTTTGCTGGTGAGCGAGTTGCTACGGTTCAACGAACTACCAAAGAGACAGATATTTACGTTAAAATAAATCTTGACGGAACTGGTAAATGCGATATTTCTACGGGTTTGGGATTTTTCGACCACATGCTCGAACAAATTGGTCGCCATTCTGGTAGTAATCTGACTGTGAAAGTAAAAGGCGATTTGAACGTAGATGAACATCACACAATTGAAGATACGGCAATTGCTCTTGGCGAGGCATTACTGAAAGCACTTGGCGACAAACGTGGCATCGAACGTTATGGTTTTTGCTTACCAATGGATGACTGCTTATGTCAAGTTGCACTTGATTTTGGAGGTCGATCGTGGCTTGTTTATGATGCGGAATTTAAACGCGAAAAAATTGGCGATATGCCAACAGAAATGTTCTTGCATTTCTTCAAATCATTGAGCGATGCCGCTCGTATGAATTTGAATATCAAAGCAGAAGGAGAGAACGAACACCATAAAATTGAAGGCATTTTCAAAGCATTGGCAAAATCAATAAAAATGGCGGTAAAACGCGATATTTACAAATACGAATTGCCAAGTACAAAGGGAATGCTGTAAAATAATTAAGAATTAAGAATTAATAGTGTTTGTGGTGTTGAGTTTAAAAATTAAACACATAAGCAAATAAGCAAAACAATATGAATTTTCTTGCAATAATACCTGCACGATATGCTTCTACGCGATTTCCAGGGAAACCATTGGCTGATATGCTTGGTAAACCTATGATTCAACGTGTGTACGAGCAAGTGAAAAAGGCGGTAGATAATGTATATGTAGCAACCGACGATCAACGTATTTTTGATGCTGTGGAATCTTTTGGCGGAAATGCTGTGATGACAAGCGAAAACCACAAAAGTGGCACTGATAGATGTTTTGAAGCCACAACAAAAATTGGTGGTGATTTCGATGTTGTTATCAATATTCAAGGTGACGAACCTTTTGTACAACCGGAACAAATAGAGGAAATAAAAAAATGTTTTCTCGACCCGTCAACAGAAATTGCGACATTGGTAATGCCTTTTCCGTACGATGGATTTTGGGATGATTTGGCAAACGCAAATACGCCTAAAGTGGTCATCAATCGCCGAATGGAAGCAATGTATTTTAGTCGCTCGGTAATTCCTTTCAAACGTGGAACAGACCGAAATCAGTGGCTTCAGTCGCATACATATTATAAACATATTGGTATGTATGCTTATAAAATTTCTACTTTGGGCGAAATTACAAAGTTGCCACAATCTCCATTGGAGTTGGCAGAAAGTTTGGAACAACTGCGATGGCTCGAAAATGGTTATCGTGTAAAAGTGGGCATTACTCACCAACAAACTATCGGCATAGATACGCCTGCTGATATGGAAAAGGCTCTTAAATTTTTGAAAAGAGTATCCGAATAAAATTTTAATTATTTAGACAAGTATATTTTTTGTATGAAATTTATTCAACTTGTAGGTAAATATGGTTATTTGATTTACAAAACGTTTGCCAAACCAGATTCTTGGAGAATGTTTTTTAGGCAATACATTCGCGAAATGGAGAAGCAAGGTATTGGTTCACTTGCCATAACTATCATTATTTCAATATTTATCGGTTCGGCTATCACTATGCAAATGGTGCTGAACACTGATAGTCCGTTGTTGCCAAAATACGTTACGGGTCTTACAACTCGCGAAACGATTTTGCTCGAATTTTCGTCAACAATTCTATGTTTAATTCTTGCAGGAAAAGTTGGTTCGAATATTGCATCGGAAATTGGTACAATGCGTATTACCGAGCAAATTGACGCTATGGATATAATGGGCGTAAATTCTGCCAATTATCTGATTTTACCACGTATTACGGCTTTTGTTACTGTGGTACCATTTTTGGTGATGTTCAGTATGTTTTTTGGCATTTTGGGTGGATATCTTGTGGCATCGATGACAGGCATTATTGCCGTCGATGACTATGTTTATGGAATTCAATACACATTCAAACCTTTTTATATAGTGTATTCTCTCGTAAAAAGTGTGATTTTTGCATATATAATATCATCTGTATCAGCATTTTATGGTTATTATGTAAAGGGCGGAGCATTGGAGGTAGGAAAAGCAAGTACAGATGCAGTGGTGAAGAGTAGTATTTTGGTATTGTTGTTCAATGTGATACTTACCGATTTGTTGCTAATGTAAAATTTTGTTAATAGAATAATTAAACTCTTGTGATTAATTTTAATCAAAGAAACACGTATATTTGAAAAATGATAGAAGTTCAAAATATATCAAAGTCGTTCAATGGTGTTGAAGTGTTGCATAATATTTCGGCAGTTTTTGAGTCGGGCAAAACAAATTTAATTATTGGTCAAAGTGGTTCGGGAAAGACCGTTTTGATGAAAAGCATCATTGCGTTGCACCGTGTAGATTCAGGTCAAATTCTTTATGACGGACGAAATGTTCCAGATATGAGACGAAAGGAATTAAAAAAACTTCGTAGGGAAATTGGTATGCTTTTCCAAGGTTCTGCGTTGTTCGATTCTCTTACGGTTGGCGAAAATGTGATGTATCCACTCGAAATGTTTTCGGGCAAGGAAAAAGATGAAATCATCGAACGTGCAAAATTTTGTTTGGAAAGGGTAGAACTCACTCGGGCTTTCGACCTTTATCCGTCAGAAATTAGTGGTGGTATGCAGAAACGTGCCGCTATTGCTCGTGCCATTGCGCTCAACCCAAAATATTTGTTTTGCGACGAACCAAACTCTGGTCTCGATCCGAAAACTTCGTTGGTGATAGACCAACTTATCAGCGAGATTACAAGAGAATTTAATATCACAACTATCGTGAATACGCACGATATGAACTCCGTAATGGAAATTGGCGAAAATATTGTGTTTATTTATAAAGGAAACAAAGCGTGGCAAGGGTCTAAAGAACAAATATATGATGCAGATTGTCAGGAACTTAATGATTTTGTGTTTGCATCCGATTTGTTCAAAAAAGTGAAAGCAGTGTGCAAATAAAGTATATTATTATTGTAAATTTCTATAGGAAATGGTTTTCAAAGTAGAACAATTATTCGATTTTATTACGAATGTATTTATGTCGATGGGTAGCGAGAAAGCGGATGCTCAACTTGCTGCCAAAGTATTGTGTCAAGCAGATTTACGTGGTGTCGATTCTCACGGAATTGCGCGACTCAAAGGTTATGTGCGCCTTTGGGAGCAAAAGCGTTTGAATGCAAATCCGAAAATCAAAATAACTTACGAAACACCTTCTACTGCTATCGTTGATGGTGATGCTGGTGCAGGACTAATGGTGGCTCCTAAAGCAATGCAAATTGCGATTGAAAAGGCTAAAGTTGCAGGTACGGGTTGGGTAGCTGTCAAAAATTCAAATCATTACGGCATTGCGGCTGCGCATTCTATGCTTGCTTTGGAACACGATATGATTGGTTGGAGTATGACTAACGCAAGTCCGCTTGTTGTTCCTACTTGGTCAAAAAGCAAATATCTTGGTACAAATCCTATTTCTGTTGCTATTCCAGCGGGAAAAGAAAATCCAGTAGTGATAGATATGGCTACAACTACTGTGGCAAACGGAAAACTTGAAGTGGCTGCACGCAAAGGAATTGATATTCCATACGGTTGGGCTGTAGATAAAGATGGAAATCCTACAAATTCAGCATACGCACTAAAAAATGGTGGTGCAATGTTACCACTTGGAGGCGAAACTGGTAATCATAAAGGATATTGCCTTGGTGCTTTGGTGGATATTTTTACAGGTGTTCTTTCGGGTGCAAATTATGGTCCCTGGGTGCCTCCGTTCGTGGCGTTTCTTGATGCCGAAAGCGAGAAAGTAGGCGAGGGAATTGGTCATTTCTTGGGTGCTATGCGTGTAGATGCGTTTCGTCCTGCCGACGAATTTAAGGCAAATATGGATAAATGGATTCAAACATTCCACGATGCAACGCCTACCGAAGGACACGAGCGCGTGCTTGTTCCAGGCGATCCAGAACGTATGTTGACGGAGCAACGACAGAAAAATGGAATCGATCTTTTGCCCGCTGTAGTCGAAGATATGGAAATGCTCGCTAAAAAGTTTAATATTAAAATGTGAATATAATAAAAGTTTTATAACTTTGCTATTCGTAAAAACAACGATTTATAGTCAATTTTTTATATATTATGAAAAAGATTTTGTTTGGCATAATGCTTATGCTTGGTGTTTCGGCTTTTGCTCAAAAAGCTGAAATCAAATTTGAATCGAAGGAATTCGATTTTGGTGAAATTAAAGAAGAAAACGGACCAGTTTCTACAGTGTTTGAGTTTCAAAATGTAGGACAACTTCCGCTTGTATTGAACGGCGTAACTGCATCTTGCGGTTGTACTACTCCTACTTGGACGAAAGAACCTGTTGCTCCAGGTCAAAAAGGACAAGTAAAAGCAACTTATAGTGTTGTTGGTCGTCCTGGACCTTTCCGTAAAACAATTACTGTAAAAAGTAATGCGTCGGAAGCAACTACTCAATTGATTATCAAAGGTACGGTTATTCCTAAACCAAAATCTGTTGAAGAAGAATATCCTGTTCTTTTGGGTGATATTCGTTTGAAATCACTCATCACTCCAAAATTTGATATTTTCAAGGGTGAAAGTCGTACAGAAAGCATTCAATTCAAAAATATTTCTAAAAACAATGTAAAATTATATTTTGTAAATGTACCTAAACACATTGTTCTTGAATCGAATCCTGCAGTTGTAAAACCAGGCGAAACAGGAAATATTATGGTTACATACAATACAAAATCAATTGAAGATTGGGGCGATAGAGTAGATAACGCTTATATTTTGGTGAACGATAGCAAAAAATCTGAAGATGGCAAACTTACTATCAGTGCTAACATTAGAGAAGATTTCCGCAATTATACAAGCGAACAAAAAGAAAGTTCTCCAGTTGCAGAATTTGAGAAGAAAATTGTAAAAGAAGAACTTTCAGCAGGTCAAAAGAAAATTGTTACTTTCGCGTTGAAAAATACAGGTAGTACTAACTTGATTGTTCGTAAAATGATTGCAGACAAGGCAGGAATTGCAAAAGCGTCTTGCAGCAAAAAAACAATTGCTCCAGGACAATCGGCTATTATTAAACTTGAACTTACTGCCGAAGGTATGTCTTACGATACATATTCAAAAGTAACTTTCATTACCAATAGCTACAGAACTCCAACAGTTGTTATTCCAGTAAATATCAAATTCGTAAAATAAGAGTTTTCTAACAAAATAACGATGGCAGAAGTGGATACGTTTGTATCTGCTTCTGTTTTTTTTTGTAGTAACATATACGTTTTCATTTTTCTTTCCTCTAAATCGAGAAATGAGTTTTTTTATTACAAAAAATAATGTACCTTTGTAAGAATAATAAAACTGAAGAAAATGGATATTTCCGTAGTAGTTCCGCTTTATAATGAAGAAGAATCTTTGCCAGAACTTTATGCGTGGATTGCCCGTGTAATGGCAGAAAATTCGTTTTCGTACGAAGTAATTTTTGTAAACGATGGTAGTACCGATGGTTCGTGGAAAGTTATTGCCGATTTGAGCGAAAAACACCCTGAGGTAAAAGGTATAAAATTTCGTCGTAACTACGGAAAATCACCTGCTTTGTTTTGTGGATTTGATGAGGCACAAGGCGACGTTGTCATCACAATGGATGCCGATATGCAAGATAGTCCCGACGAAATTCCTGAACTATACCGAATGATTAAAGAAGATGGTTACGATTTGGTTTCTGGTTGGAAACAAAAACGTTACGATCCACTTTCAAAAACAATTCCTACAAAACTTTTCAATGCTACCGCACGTGCTGCTTCGGGTATAAAGAATTTGCACGATTTTAATTGTGGACTAAAAGCATACCGTTTGGATGTTGTGAAAAGTATAGAAGTGTATGGCGAAATGCATCGTTATATTCCAATTCTTGCAAAATCTGCTGGTTTTACTAAAATTGGCGAAAAAGTTGTTCAACATCAAGCACGTAAATATGGTTCTACTAAGTTCGGACTAAATCGTTTTGTGAACGGATATCTCGACCTTATTTCGCTTTGGTTTATGTCTAAATTTGGCATTAAACCAATGCACTTTTTCGGTTTACTTGGAAGTTTAGTGTTCTTGCTTGGCTTCATCGCAGTTGTGATAGTTGGTGCATACAAATTGTCTGCTTTGAACAGCGGAATTCACGCACCATTGGTAACCGATATACCTTATTTTTACCTTGCACTTACAGCAATGATTATCGGTACGCAAATGTTTTTGACAGGATTGCTCGGCGAGATGATTACGCGAAATTCTTCAGAACGAAACAATTACATTATCGAAAAGAAACTTAATCTAAACGATTGATATGGAAACATTTCTTGAAATTTTGAAATTCACTCTTCCCACAATAATTTCGTTGATTGTGGTTTATTTGATTATCAATCGTTTTTTGAGACACGAAGAAGCTCATCAGCATTTTTCACTTCGAAAGGAGATGATACCGCAAGTTACTCCTGTAAAACTTAATGCTTACGAGCGTTTGATGCTTTTTCTCGAACGTATTCAACCAAATTCAATATTGCTTCGTGTGCAAGAACCAAATATGACGAATTTTGGACTTCACAATGCTTTGCTTACGTCAATTCGTTTGGAGTTTGAGCATAACCTTGCGCAACAACTTTACGTGAGCAACGATGCTTTTGCTTTGGTAAAAAATGCCAAAGAGAGTATGGTTCAATTGATAAATATGGCTGCTTCGCAATGCAATCCGACCGAAGAATCATCAAAACTTTCGATGAAAATTATGGAAATGTACTATGCCGAAGAAACGACACCTACAAAAGTGGCGATTGATTTTTTGAAAAAAGAAATTAAAGGTTTGGTCGGATGAATTTCTTAGAAATTACAAATAAACGTTTTTCTGTTCGCAAATTTCAAGCGAAAGATGTAGAACAAGAAAAATTGGATTATATTATGCAGTCGGTGCAAAATGCACCTTCGGCGTGCAATAAGCAACCTTGGACTTTTTACATCGTAAAAAATAAAGAGTTGCTTGCAAAGTTGTTTGAGGTTTATAATCGCGATTGGTTTCGTACTGCACCAATTTGCATTGTTGCGTGTGGCAATCACGCGCAATCGTGGCACAGAGGCGATGGCAAAGATTCGTGCGACATTGATGTGTCTATTGCTGTAACGCATCTTACATTGGCGGCTACAGAACAAGGTCTTGGTACTTGTTGGGTTTGTAATTTTGACGTAAAGAAATGTGCCGAATCGTTGGAACTTGAAGAAAATGTCGAGCCGATTGCACTTATTCCTATCGGATACGCCGATGTGGAAGCATCAGAAAAAAGCAGAAAAAGTTTGAGCGAAATATTCGTTGAAAAGTTTTAGAATTAAATAAATAAAAAACTAATATATAAAATGAATAACGACATTCAATTACTGAATCGTGCAGCAGACAATATCAGAATATTGTCGGTGGCAATGGTGGAAAAAGCAAAATCAGGACACCCTGGTGGCGCAATGGGCGGAGCAGATTTTATAAATGTTCTGTTCACGGAGTTCTTAAACTACGATCCAAATGACGCTTTGTGGATTAATCGCGACCGTTTTTTCTTGGATCCTGGTCATATGTCGCCAATGCTTTATTCTGTTCTTTGTCTTTCAGGAAAATACACTTTGGAAGATTTGAAAAATTTCCGTCAATGGCAAAGTATTACTCCAGGTCATCCAGAAGTTGATTTTGCACACGGCATAGAAAATACTTCAGGTCCGTTGGGTCAAGGTCATACAATGGCTGTTGGTGCGGCTATCGCAGAGCGTTTCTTAGTGGCTCGTTTTGGCGAATGGATGTCTCATAAGATTTACACATTCATTTCTGATGGTGGTATTCAAGAGGAAATTTCTCAAGGTGCTGGTCGCGTAGCAGGAACATTAGGACTTGGCAATCTTATTATGTTTTACGATGCCAATAATGTTCAACTTTCTACTCGCGTAGATGAAGTAACGACCGAAGATACTGCAAAAAAATATGAAGCGTGGGGTTGGAAAGTTATCACAATAGATGGTAACGATGCCGCTCAAATTCGTAAAGCATTGCAAGAAGCAAATGCACAAAACGAAAAACCAACTTTGATTATTGGTAAAACATTGATGGGTAAAGGTTGTCGTGCCGAAGATAACTCGTCATTCGAAAATAAAGTTTCAACGCACGGACAACCGATTTCTGCTGCTGGTGCAAGTCCTGCAAAGACAATTGAAAACCTTGGTGGAAATGCCGAAAATCCATTCCAAATTTTCCCTGAAGTTGCAAAAATGTATGTTTCAAGAATAGAAGAGTTGAAAGCGATTGCTTCAAAACGCAAAGCAGAACAAGCAGAGTGGGCTGCTAAAAATCCTGAATTAGCAGCAAAACTTGAATCGTTCTTTAATGAAAAACCTGCTGATATTGATTACGCTTCTATTGCACAAAAGAAAGACCAACCAACACGTGGCGCATCTTCGGCTGTGCTTACAGAATTTGCGAAGAAACTTGATAATATGATAGTCGCTTCTGCCGATTTGTCAAATTCCGATAAGACAGATGGTTTTATGAAAGGTGGCAAAAAACCGTTAGTAAAAGGCGATTTCTCTGGTGGTTTCTTGAACGCAGGCGTATCTGAAATTACAATGGCTGCCATTATGAATGGTATTGCTTTGCACGGTGGTATTACTGTTGCTTGTGGTACATTCTTTGTATTCTCCGACTATATGAAACCAGTTATTCGTATGTCGGCTTTGATGGAATTGCCAGTGAAATATGTGTTCTCTCACGATGCGTTTAGAGTAGGAGAGGATGGCCCTACACACCAACCAATTGAGCAAGAAGCGCAAATGCGACTTTTGGAACAAATTAAAAATCACTCGGGCGTGAATAGTACTTTGGTACTTCGTCCTGCCGATGTAGATGAAACAACTGTTGCTTGGAAATTAGCAATGGAAAATACTAAAACTCCAACCGTAATGATTCTTTCACGTCAAAATGTGAAATCTATTGTTTCTGACAATCGTTATCAAGAAGCATTGCAAGCGTCAAAAGGTGCTTATATTGTTAAAAAATGTGCAGGAAAACCTGACGTAGTTCTTTTGGCAAATGGTTCGGAAGTTGCAACCTTAATGGAAGCAGCACCAATGTTGGAAGAAAAAGGTTTGAAAGTACAAGTCGTTTCTGCACCTTCAGAAGGACTTTTCTTCAATCAACCAGAATCATACCGCAACGAAGTAGTGCCAACTGATGTGCCTGTTTGGGGTATGACTGCAGGAATTCCTTTCTCTTTGCAACGTATGGTAGGTCCAAACGGAAAAGTATTTGGTCTCGACCATTTTGGATATTCTGCGCCTTATCCTGTATTGGATGAAAAATTTGGATTCAATGCAAACAACGTAGTGAAAGAAGTTACGAATTTCTTGAATAAATAATAAATGAAAAGTGAGGGCTCAACGCTCTCACTTTTTTTATCTTGCAAAACTATCATCTCTTCGCTTTTAACTTTTAACTTTTAACTTTTCACTCTTAACTAAATGTCACTTTTTGCCGTTATTCTGATAGCCATAAGTTTGGCAATGGATTGTTTTTCCGTTTCTATTACTACAGGCGTATGCAATAAAAATGCTAAAATTACTTCCATTACTTTAATGGCGTTTTTATTTGGATTTTTTCAAATGATGATGCCGTACATTGGCTATTTTTTAGGGTTATCATTTATTAAATATATCCAGCAATTCGACCATTGGATTGCTTTTGTCATATTGTTGGCTATTGGCTTAAATATGATAATTTCTAAAGAGGAAGATGACGAAAAGGAAAAAAGTAAAGATTTTTTTACTTGGAAATCGTTGCTTTTGCTTTCTGTTGCTACAAGTATTGATGCATTGGCCACAGGTTTGGTCTTTATTTCTGAAGAATCATTTTCAATTCACATTGCATTTGCAATAATCGGCATTACATCTATATTATTGTCGTTTCTTGGATATTATCTTGGACGATACATCGGTAAGAAAATCACCTTTAAGTTTGAAATAGTAGGAGGTGTTATTCTTATTCTTATTGGAACAAAAATACTTGTCGAACATTTGATGGCTTAGCACGAGCACTTATCGCAAACAGAGTCTTTGCTTTCAAACTCTAATGTTGCGTGGTGTATTTTGCAGTAGCCTAACTTGCGTTTAAGACGTATTTTAGTTTCTTCCATATCGTTCATATCATTAGGAATGATATGGACTGTAAGTGCAGTTTCGGTTGTGCTTATTGCCCAAATGTGTAGATGATGGAAACCTAAAACGCCTTCGTCGGCACGAATAGTTTTTTCTATTTCTTCAATTCTTATAGAAGAGGGTACACCGTCGAGCGAAAGTCTGACGCTATCGTGCAGTAAGTTCCAAGTGGAGAAAATAATGACAATGGCAACAATCAAACCAATGATTGGGTCAATAACATATAGACCTGTAAAGTGAATGACAATGCCTGAAATTACTACGCCAACCGAAACTAATGCATCGGCAATCATATGCAAATATGCGCCTTTCACGTTCAAATCTTTGTCTTTGTCTTTGATAAAAAGCCAAGCAGTGATTCCGTTTATAAAGACGCCGATACCTGCTATAAAAGCAATTAAATTTCCACTTGTAGGTGTTGGAGTAATGAATTTTCTGACACTTTCGGTAATGATAATTCCTACGGCAACTAATAAAATCGCCGCATTGATAAGCGATACAAGTATTGTGCTTTTCTTATAACCATACGTGTATTTTTTGTTGGAATGTACATTGGATAGTTTGAAGGCAATAAGTGCCAAAAGCAAACTTGCCACATCGCCCAAATTATGACCAGCATCAGACAGAAGTCCCATAGAATCTGTATAAATGCCTGCACCAACTTCAACAATGATGTACAAAACATTGATAACAACTCCAACAACGAAAGCCTTGTTCAAAGAACTGACATTGACTGAATGGTGGTGATGATGATGACTATGATGATGGTGATGATGTTCGTGTTCCATAATGCTAAAACTTATAGCATAAAAAAAGTTGCACAAGTTATGGCATGAGAAAACTCCTATGAAAAGGATTTGAGTGTTTACTTCTCTTTGTAATCTGCCGTATTCCGAAGAATAAACTTAAAAGTCGCAGCCCGCCATTGAAAAGCAAAGGATTATTAACTCTTAAAAATAATAAGTGTTGAGTTTTCCAGTCTGATAACCGATGCAACTATTCCAAAGGTATAATATGTTTTTGTTAAAAGCAAATTATTTTTTATTTTTTTCTTAAAACATTGATAATTAAATATGTTCCCCATATAATAAATGGCAAACTTAAACATTGACCCATATTGATGAACATATTTTCTTCAAAATCTTCTTGGTTGTTTTTGATAAATTCTAACAAAAATCTTGAAAGAAATATGCCAATCAAGAAAACGCCAAACAATAATCCGTTTTTCTTATAAGCTTCTTTTTTCTGATATAGCGAAACGCAAACAAAGAACGTAATGAGGCAATAAATCATTTCATAAATTTGTGTAGGGTGGCACGCAGGAATTAGTTCCATTGGAGTTCCTTTGGGATAATCATTGACAAATTTGAAACCCCAAGGCATAGTAGTGGGTGTGCCATAAATTTCGGAGTTCATAAGGTTGCCCAATCTGATGCAAAAACCAGCAAACGCAACTGCAATTACAATGTGGTCGAAGAGCCAAATAAAACCTTGTTTTGAAATTCGCTTGTTGTAGATGTACAGGGCGATGAGTAGACCTACTGCGCCACCGTGACTTGCCAAACCGCCTTGCCAAATATAAAGAATTTCTAATGGATGCGAAGTGTAGTAATCCCATTCGTAAAAAAGGCAATGTCCCAAACGTGCACCGATGATAGAACCAAAAAAGATGTAGAAAAACAAAGAATCAAGCCATTCAAGATTCAGTTTCTCGTGTTTGAATTCTTTTTCTACAATTTTGTATCCAACAATAAAACCCAAAGCCCAAAGCAATCCGTACCAACGAATTGAAAATGTGCCGATTGTCAGTGCGTTATAGTCAACATTCCAAACGATATAGTTTAGCATAGTGTAAAGAATGGTTATAAATCAATAATGAATAATAAAATGCTTTTCTGCAATTATATTATTCATTATCAATTGTTTATTGTTAATATATAGAATTAAAGTCCCTTTCCGTGGCAGTTTTTGAACTTCAAACCACTACCGCAAGGGCAAGGATCATTTCTTCCTACGTGTTTTTCTACGTGGATAGGTTCTTGTCGTTGTTGCTCGCGTGTATCGTGTTGTGCAGCATTGCCCATTGGATTTGTTTCGGCTTTTTGCTCGGTGTATTTTCTGCTTGGACGTTGTTCAGGCGTTGCGCTACGCACATCTTGTGGGTCGCGAGTTGGTATTTGGGCGCGCATCAATGTAGAAGTAACTTTTCTGTTGATGTTGCCAACCATTCTGTTGAACAAATTGAACGACTCGATTTTGTAAATTACGAGTGGGTCTTTTTGTTCGTAACTTGCATTTTGAACATTATCACGCAAGTCGTCCATTTCGCGAAGGTGTTCTTTCCATTCTTCATCAATAGTGAATAGTAAAATTGATTTTTCAAATGAACGAACCAATTCGTTAGGATTGTTGTAAGTATCTTCAAGCGAAGCGGTAATGTTGAACAAACGATTTCCGTCGGTGATTGGGAATACTACATTTTTGTAAACGTCGCCTTTTGTTTCGTACACTTGTTTGATGAATGGCGTAGCAATATCCGACATTCTGTCCATTCTTTGTTTGAATGTTTTAATTACAATATCAAAAGTGTTATCTACAAGTGTATCTTCTTTTTCGCTTTTGAAAGTTTGTTCGTCGAATGGGAATTCTATTGTAAGTGTTTGCAAGAACTCCATTTGCAACATTTCAAAATCTTGAGTGTCGCGAGCAGTAGCGATAAGGTCGGCGCAAGTGTCGTAAATCATATTCACAATATCTACACCGATTCGTTCGCCCATCAGTGCGTGGCGACGTTTGGTGTAAATAACTTCACGTTGTGCGTTCATCACATCGTCGTATTCCAACAAGCGTTTACGAATACCGAAGTTGTTTTCTTCTACTTTTTTCTGCGCTCTTTCGATAGAGTTTGAAATCATACTATGTTCAAGCATATCGTCTTCGGCAAATCCCATACGGTCCATCAGTTTGGCAATTTTTTCCGAAGCGAAAAGTCGCATCAAATTATCTTCCAACGAAACGTAGAACACAGAAGAACCTGGGTCGCCTTGACGACCTGCACGACCACGCAACTGACGGTCAACACGACGGCTTTCGTGGCGTTCTGTACCAATAATTGCCAAACCACCTGCGGCTTTTACTTCGGCAGAAAGTTTAATATCGGTACCACGACCAGCCATATTTGTAGCGATGGTTACTGTTCCTTTTTGTCCTGCTTGTGCTACAATGTCTGCTTCTTTTTGGTGCAATTTTGCATTCAATACTTGGTGTGGAATTTTTCTGATAGTAAGCATTTTGCTCAACAATTCAGAAATTTCTACTGAAGTAGTACCGACCAATACTGGACGACCTTGTTCTATTAAACTTGTAATTTCTTCAATTACAGCATTGTATTTTGCGCGTTTTGTTTTGTAAACGCGGTCGTTCATATCGTTTCGTGCAATTGGGCGGTTTGTTGGAATTACAACCACATCCAACTTGTATATGTTCCAAAATTCGCCTGCTTCGGTTTCGGCAGTACCCGTCATACCCGCAAGTTTGTGGTACATACGGAAGTAGTTTTGCAAAGTAATTGTTGCAAAAGTTTGTGTGGCTGCTTCAACTTTTACGTGTTCTTTTGCTTCTATGGCTTGGTGTAAGCCATCGGAATAACGGCGACCTTCCATAATACGACCAGTTTGTTCGTCCACAATTTTCACTTCGCCATCTATCACCACATATTCATCGTCTTTTTCGAACAATGCGTATGCTTTCAGCAATTGGTTGATTGTGTGAACTCGTTCTGATTTTATGGCATAGTTTTGAGTCAAATCGCTTTTGCGTTGCGCTTTTTCCTCAGCAGTGATGTGCATTTTTTCAATGTCTGCCATTTCGCTACCAAGGTCAGGAAGAACGAAAAATTGTGGGTCATCGCTCGCCTCTGTTAGTGCATCGATACCTTTATCTGTAAGTTCTACGCTTTTTTGCTTTTCGTCTATCACAAAATAAAGAGGGTCTGTTGCTATATGCATATTTTTGTTGTTTTCTTGCATATAGAATTCCTCGGTTTTGAGCATTGTTGTTTTCACGCCTTGCTCGCTAAGGAATTTGATGAGTGCTTTATTTTTTGGAAGACCTTTATATGCACGGAACAAAAGTAATGCACCTTCTTCGCGTTCTTTTTCGTCGGCAGATTTCAGTTTGTTTTTTGCATCAGCCAAAAGTTTTGTGACAAATGCTTTTTGCGCATTTACAAGTCTTTCAACTTTTGGATTAAATTCATCGAAAAGTTGGTCGCCACTTTTTTCTACTGGACCAGAAATAATCAATGGTGTACGGGCATCATCAATCAACACAGAGTCAACCTCATCCACAATGGCATAGTTGTGTTGGCGTTGTACAAGGTCGCGAGGATGAATTGCCATATTGTCGCGAAGGTAGTCGAAACCAAATTCGTTATTTGTACCAAAGGTAATGTCGCTATTATATGCTTTTCTGCGTTCGTCAGAATTTGGACTGTATTTGTCAATGCAATCTACACTCAATCCGTGGAATTGATAGAGTGGACCCATCCATTCGGAGTCACGTTTTGCCAAATAGTCGTTCACAGTTACCACGTGAACGCCATTGCCTGTCAAAGCATTAAGGAATACAGGAAGGGTAGCCACGAGTGTTTTACCTTCACCAGTTGCCATTTCGGCAATTTTTCCTTTGTGAAGTGCAACACCACCGAAAAGTTGTACATCGTAGTGTACCATATCCCATTTAAGAACATTTCCACCTGCTTCCCACGAGTTTTTGTAAATAGCCTTATCGCCTTCTATGCGTACAAAATCTTTTGTAGCAGCCAATTCTCGGTCGAAATCAGTAGCAGTAACTTCTATTTCTTCGTTTTCTGAAAATCGTTTTGCAGTAGATTTTACAATAGCGAATGCGTCTGGAAGAATTTCTTCTAAAACCTCTTCGTATTTTTCGAGAATTGATTTTTCAATCTTATCTATCTCATTATAAATAACTTCTCGTTCTTCAATTTCGCTATCTTTAATCTTCTCTTTAAGACTTGCAATTTTTTCTCTTTCAGTTTTTACGCTGTCTTTTAGTTTTTGTTGAAGTTCTTTAGTTTTAGCACGAAGTTCGTCATTGCTTAATTTAGAGATGACTTCGTAGTGTTCTTTTACTCTATCTACATACGGCATTATTTCTTTCAAATCTCGTTGCGACTTGTTGCCGAAAAGTTTTTTTAAAATATCGTTAAATCCCATTTTATTTAAGTTTTAATCTTTGACCATAGAGTGGCAGTACGCCCTCTTTCATATTGTTTAATTTGTATAATGAACTTAATTTTATTCCATATTTTTGTGCGATGTCTCGCATTGTTTCTCCTGCTTCTACCACGTGAAAACTGCGTGTTGCAGTACTTTTTTTCGCTCTAATATAAACAATTTCGCCCGCTTGTGGTCGAGTGCCTCGTTCGGCATCGTTTATATTGTAGATTTCGTTTATTTTCAGTGCAAATTCTTCGGCAATGCGTTCGTAACTATCATTTTCGAGTGCCGTAACACATTTTATGCCGTTTACTGTTTTCACAATGTGTTCGGAGTACGGACTGACTTGTCCTATCATTTTTTGCGATTGATAGACTTTTTTTTCGTCGTTTGCCGAATCACTTTTGTTTTCCGTTTGGGTAGTGGTAACAGCATTGTTCGTTGTGCTTTGTGTGCCATTGTTTGATGTGGATTTTGTATTCTTGTAAACCACAGTTGACGATGGTTTGCTTGCCGTAGTTGTTTTGCTTGTTTTGTACACTACCTTAGAAGAAGGTTGGCTCTGTTGCGAACTTTTTGGAGGCACATTTTCTTGTTTTTTCTCGGTTACGTATGTAACTTTTGATTTTGTTGTTGCTTCAGTATCGTATTTATAAAGTTCGTATTTTTCAATTATATCAATGAGTCGTTGTGGATAGTTGGGGTCGGTAGCATAACCTGCTTTTTTTAGTCCGTTTGCCCAACCTTCGTAATCCGTTTTTGCTAAGGTAAATAATGAAGCATATCGCTCGCGTGTAGTGAGGAATTTTGAATGGTCTTCGTAAGATTGTTCTGCGTTGGAGTATTTTCTGAAACACTCTTGCGCTTGGTCGTCGTCGTGGAAGTATGTTTCGCCAGTCCAATCGGAACATTTTATGCCGAAATGGTTATTTGCTTCAATGGCAAGTTCTGCCGTGCCTGCCCCCGATTCCAATATTCCTTGTGCTAATGTGATACTTGCAGGAATGCCGTACTTTTCCATTTCTTCTACGGCTATTGTGCTGTATTTTGAAATGTAATTTTCGTATTGTACGGGCATCGTTTGCGATAACGCAATTTCCGAAGCAAGTAATATGCACGATGTATATAATAACTTTTTCAAAGTTTCTTTTTTAGAATGCAAATTTAAGATTTTTTTTGAACAAATAAAAGCAAAAACTAAGTATGTCAATCTCGTTTCTCGTGTTTGTTAGTAGCACAATACATACAAATCGCCTCGAGGATTGAGTACCATTAGTGGAATTTGAGACTTTTTGATGATGTGTAGTTCTTTCGGACCGAAAATAATATCATCAAGTCCATATTCGCGCGAGGCTGTAATAATGGCTACATCTGCGTTGTTGCTATTTGCGTTTTGTATGGCTTCCATTTCTACTTTGTAACTATCTTTTTTCGCTTCTACGTCGGTATATTTCAGGTTGTGTTTGTCGAGCAATTGCTTGATAGAGCGACAAGTGGCAGTGGCTTTTGAACCGTAATCTTTGGCTGTCATCAGCAAAATTTCGGAGTTGAAAAATCGTCCAAATGCACTTGCAAACATTCCTTTTTCACGCTCTTCGGTGAGGAAAGTGATAGGTACAATGATGCGGTCGAATTTTATCTCGTTGAAATTGTCTTTTACGAAAATATAAGGAATGCGTAGTTCGCGCGAAATTTTCAACAAATAGGAAACGTTGTTGAATGGTTTTTTGTTTGAAATTTCAAAAATAACCATTGCGGCTTCTTCTTTTTCCAATGTCTCGCAAAATAGGTCGGTGCAGTTGCCTTCTATATAATTTACGGCGATGTCGGTCTTTTCGCTACACGTTTTTGCCAAAGAATCAGTTGGAGAATTTTCGGCAATAGCAATAAGGCAAATTTCTTTATTGTAGGCTTTTGCAGTTTTGCAAGCGTATTCAAATGCTTTCTCGGGAACGAAATCGGTTACTGCTACGAATATTTGGTCTTTTGACATTTAGTTAAAAGTTAAGAGTTAAGAGTGAAAAGTTAAGAGTTAAAAGTGGAGGTTATTTTGCTAAAAATTGGTTTGTAACTTCTTCGGCATTTTTTTGTGCAGTATCGAGGTTGTCATTCACAATTACAACGTCGAAATTTTTGGCAAATGTCATTTCGTACGATGCTTTTGCAACGCGTTTTTCTATTGCTTCTGGCGTGTCGGTCTTTCTATTGACGAGTCTTTCGCGCAGTGCTTCGATGCTTGGCGGAGCAATAAAAATGCTTAATGCTTTTTCGCCGAACATTTTTTTTACGTTGGTTGCGCCTTTCACATCAATGTCGAGCACAATGTTGTTGCCGTTATCGGCAATGCGTTGCACTTCGCTTTTCAGCGTGCCATAAAAGCAGTCTTGATAAACTTCTTCATACTCAATAAATTCATCGTTGCTGATTTTTTGACGAAATTCTTCAGGCGACAAAAAGTAGTATTCTACACCATTTTTTTCGGTACCTCTCGGTGCACGACTTGTGGCAGAAATAGAAAATTCCAAATTGTAACCTTTGCTGAGCAAATGATTTATGATTGTGCTTTTTCCTGACCCCGATGGTGCCGAGAAAATGAAAATTTTGCCATTATTCATAGTGAAATATTTTTAGCAAAGATAAGAAAAAAAGCATTTTTCTCTTTAAGAAAATTCTGCAAAATGATATTTTTGCGTACTGAAAAAGACAAAATAACACAACAATCGTATTTATGAATCTTATATCTTTATTCAAAAAAATTCTACCATACGTAAAACCATACAAATGGCAAGTATGTATTACACTTATTCTGACGCTCATTGGCTCTCTTATAGCACAGGTAAATGCTGTGGTGCTCGATAGGACTGTTGATGCTATCAATGCTTTGATTGTGCCCGAAGGTTTTGAATGGTCTAAAGCAGCGAATATTCTCACCATTATCAGTATTGTGTTGCTTGGCAAGGAAGTGATTGCTGCCTTGATTTCGTATGCACAGAAATATTTTGGCGAACGTATGCGAATTTTGGTTTCAAAAGACCTTTCGCAGGCTGTGATTGATAAAATTCTCAGTTACAGAATGGCTTTTTTCTCAACATCAAATAACGACACAGGAAAGTTGCAGACGCGTATCGACCAAGGTGTGAGCAGTCTTTCGGTAACGGTGCAGAGTGTTTTTATCGACTTGCTACCTTTGTTCACAAGTGCTTTCTTGGCACTCATATTGATGTTTGCTGCCAATGTGTATGTTGGACTTACTGCATTATTTATTGTACCAATATACATTGCCATTACGGTTGCTCAAGCACGCCGACTGAAAGGGTGGCGTATGAATATGCGCAACATACGCGAACAGAAAAGTCACGGCATTATGAACATTATCGAAAGTATCAATGTGATAAAATCGTTCAACCGCGAATCTATCGAAAGCGATAAGCAATGGAACATTCAGACTAATTTCACCAATAATCAAATGAAAGTGCG
This sequence comes from Bacteroidales bacterium UBA1754, assembly GCA_002315615.1. Lineage (GTDB taxonomy): Bacteria > Bacteroidota > Bacteroidia > Bacteroidales > Paludibacteraceae > UBA1754. The sequence goes on from DCHK01000050.1 coordinate 29,730, forward strand.
CAAAACTTCGTTCTATTTTGATGGAATTAAGGACTTTGTGCGTCAGGTCGGAACTGTTCTTATTATTATACTTACGGCTTATCTTGTGCTGATTGATTACCCAGGAATGTCTATTGGTAAAATTATGTATCACGTGATGCTGTTCGCTAATGTAACTGCACCTATCACGCAACTGCAACGCATTTTCGATTCGTTGAACGATGCGTTGGTTTATGCCGAAGGTTTCTTCGATATTTTGGATTCCGACGACGAAAAAGAACATACTGGAACTTATCGTCCCGAAAAAGTGCTTGGCAATTTTGAAATTAAAAATGTAGATTTCACTTATCCTAATGGAACAAAAGCATTGCACAATATCAATATGACGATTAACAGTGGTAAAATTACGGCTTTTGTAGGTCTTTCGGGTGCTGGAAAATCTACTATTGTCAATTTGCTTGATAAATTTTACGAACCTGATTGTGGCAGTATTCTGCTCGATGGTGTGGATTTGCGAGAATATGATACGCATTTCTTACGTGAAAATATAGGATTGGTATTGCAGAAAAATCATATTTTCGACGGAACAATCGAAGAAAATATCCGTTACGGATTGCCAAACGCTACTGCCGAGCAAGTGGAAGATGCGGCGCGAAAGGCTTATATCTACGACCAGATAATGAAATTACCGAAAGGATTTCAATCGCAAGCAACGCAACTTTCTGGCGGTCAGCAACAAAGAATTGCCATTGCACGTATGTTCCTCAAAAATCCACCAATTATCTTTCTTGACGAACCAACTGCTTCGTTGGACGCTATTGCTACCGAACAAATCAAAGCCAGTATTGATGCCATAAAACAAAATCGTACTGTGGTTATCATTTCACATAGCATTTCGCAGATTATTGATAGTGACGTGATTTATGCTTTGAAAGATGGTCGTGTGGAGCAATCTGGCGACCCCGAAGGATTGTACAAAAAAGGTGGTGTTTATAAAGATATTGTTGATTCTTCGGCACGCAGTTTGAATATAGAAAAACTTGCTCATACGCTTGACCAAGACGGCGACGGCACTTTGTTTGACTAATAAATTTTGAGTTTGACGAAAAAAAATAGCGACAAATTTTGCCGCTATTTTTTTGATATAAGGGTGAACTTATCCTTGATTTTCTTGCGCTACAAGCATATCTGCTTTGTGGCGTTTTCGCAATGCTGGTTTTTCAATTTTTCCTGTTGCATTACGAGGAATTTCTTCAAAGAAAATTTCTTTTGGTCGTTTGTATCTCGGCATTGCTAAGCAAAATTCTTCAATTTCTTCGCGTGTGCAAGTTACACCATCTTTCAGTTCGATAATAGCAGCGGTTTTTTCGCCCAATCGTTTGTCAGCCAATCCAATAACTGCTACATCTTTTATTTTGTCGTTTGTGCGTAGGAAATCTTCAATTTGAACAGGGTAGATGTTTTCGCCTCCACTGACGATTACGTCTTTTTTTCTATCAACAAGGAAGATGAAACCATCGGGGTCTTGCATAGCCATATCGCCTGTGTAGAGCCAACCGTCTTTTATTGTTTCGGCAGTGGCTTCGGGGTTGTTGTAGTAGCAAGTCATCACACCAGGACCTTTTACGCAAAGTTCGCCTACGCCTCCTTTTTCTACTTCGTTGTTGTTTTCGTCCACAATTTTGCATTCCCAACGATAACCAGGAACTCCAATTGCGCCTACTTTGTGCGTATTTTCCATACCTAAATGCACACATCCAGGACCTGTTGATTCTGAAAGTCCGTAGTTTGTGTCGTATTGATGGTGTGGGAAATGTTTCTTCCAACGTTTTATAAGTGATGGTGGTACTGGTTGTGCGCCAATGTGCATCAAACGCCATTGACTTAAATGGAAATCTTCTATTTTTATTGCTCCAGATTCAATAGCGTCAAGAATATCTTGTGCCCAAGGTACAAGCAACCAAACAATAGTGCATCGCTCACTCGAAACGGCAGAAATAATCGTTTCGGGTTTTGCACCTTTCAGCAACACTGCTTTGCTTCCAGCAACCAAAGAGCCCATCCAATGGAATTTTGCGCCTGTGTGGTAGAGTGGTGGTATGCAAAGGAAATTGTCGTCGCGACCTGTAGCGTGGTGTTTTTGCTCCATTTCGGCAGCCTGTGTCAAACTCAAATGTTTGTGCAAAATTGCCTTTGGAAAACCTGTTGTTCCCGACGAGAAATAAATTGCGCCGAAATCGTCGTCTGTTATTTCTATATTTGGTGCAGTGCTTGGACTGTCGGCAACCATATCTCTGTAACTCTCGGCAAAATTTGGACAGTTATCTCCAACATAAATTAACATTCTACCTTTGCTCAGTCGTTCTGCATTTTGCTCTATGCGTCCAATAAATTCAATACCAAAAACAAGTACATCAACTTCTGCCAATTCTACGCAATAAAGAATTTCGCTTGCGTCGTATCTGAAGTTGAAAGGTACTGCTATAGCGCCAGTTTTCAGAATTCCAAAATATATTGGTAGCCATTCCAAACAGTTATACATCAAAATAGCAACTTTGTCGCCTTTTTTTACGCCTCTGCTTAAAAGCATATTGGCAAAACGATTTGCTTTTTCGTCGAAAACGCCCCAAGTAATTTCTCTGCGATAGGGTGCAAATTTTGTTGATTCTATCAAATCGTACTCTTTCCACGTCAGGCGACGTTTGTCTTTTTCTTCAGGATTAAGTTCAACTAAAGCCACTTCATTGGTATAAAGTTTGGCATTTCTTTCCAAATAATCGATAACTGGCATATTTTTCTTGTATATTTTACAAATGTATGAATGAACAAATTTATTTCACGATTTTGAATGCGTCGGTAAATCCCTTGTCGATAATACCACCAAAATCGTACACTTTTTTGTAACCTTTTTCTATGAGTTGTTTTGCTACAATGGCACTTCGTCTGCCACTTCGGCAATAGATAAAAATTGCTTGTTTTTTGTTAGGAAGCATTTTTTCGTAAGATGTTTCAACGTCTTGCATCGGCAATAAAACTGCATTTTCAACGTGTCCTTCGTAATATTCTTTGGCAGAACGCACGTCGAGAATGATAAAATCTTTCGATTTTTTTATTTGTTCTACTGCTTGATTGACGTTCAACTTAATGTATTGTGGTTGTTTTGCACTACAATTTATAACTCCAAAAAATAGGAGAATTGCCATCAAAATTTTTTTCATATCGCTAAAAAAATAAAAATTTGAGCAAAGATAGTTATTTTTGTGGAAAAAGAAATCTCATTATGTGTTCCTTTTTCCATAGGTTCGAAAAAGTAGTCGATAATCAACTGCCCAAGCGGTTCAATTGCCCGTATTCGTATTTTCCACATCCGTTGTGCGTAAAGGCTTCGGAGCAAGTAATGCGTTATTTGCAAAGTCAAACTTCGTGGCACGAAGAGTTGAAAGATGGAAAAATGTTTGGCGTGATGTTGGTAAAAAATAGGATGGGTGAAATTGGTTTTCTTGCAGCATTTTCAGGATTGCTACAACAGCAAAACAAATTGCCTTATTTTGTTCCACCAATCTACGATTTGCAAAATCCTAACGACCATTTCAAACAAGAAGAACGACTGATTTCTGACATAAATAATGAGATTTCTAAATTGGAAAATTCGGCAGAATTGTTGGAGTTAAAACAGTTGTTGTCTGATGTGATTTTAGAGACTGAAAAAGCAATTTCTGAAAAGAAAAAGCAAATGGAATTTGAAAAATCAGTCAGAGATGAACAACGTAAAATGCTTCATTTTTCGACTGAAGATGATGAAAGACTAAAACATGAAAGTGCACTTGCGAAAATAGAATTTAAAAGGTTGAAAAATATCTATTCGCAAAAACAGTTGGACATACAGCAACGTATTGAAAATAAGTTAAATACGATTGAAAACCTTAAACAAGAACGCAAAATTCGTTCTTCAAATCTTCAAAAATTTCTGTTTGAGAATTATGTGGTGCAAAATGCCTTTGGAGAGCGGAAAAATGTGTATGAAATCTTTTCTTCATTAGGAAAAATTCCACCAGCAGGAACAGGGGAGTGCGCTGCACCAAAATTGCTGCATTTTGCATACGAAAATGGTTTTGTACCATTGGCAGTAGCAGAATTTTGGTACGGAAATTCGCCTAAAAAAGAGGTTCGTCATCACGGCAATTTTTATGGTGCTTGTCACGCAAAGTGCGAACCGATTTTGAATTTTATGCTTCAGGGATTGGATGTTGAAGAAAATCCACTTGAAAAGCAATACGCATTTTCTCCCGAAATAATTTACGAAGATGAATGGATATTGTTGGTAAATAAACCATCAGGAATGCTTTCTGCTAAAGGTAAAAATGAAAATGTTTTTTCGGTAGAAGAGTGGGCAAAACAAAAATATGCCGACGCACAAATCGTTCACCGACTTGATATGCAAACGTCTGGTTTATTGCTGATTGCAAAAGAACAAGAGTCGTATAAAAACTTGCAGAAACAATTTCTCAATCGTACTGTACACAAGCAGTATGTCGCCTTGCTCGATGGTGTGATGACGCAGAAAAAAGGTGTGGTAAAACTACCTTTGTGTCTTGATGTTAACGACCGTCCAAGGCAGATGGTAGATATGAAATTTGGCAAGTATGCCGAAACAGAATTTGAGTTAGTCTCTTGCAACGAAAATATTTCCCGTGTGGTGTTTAGTCCACTCACAGGACGCACGCATCAAATACGTGTACACGCAGCGCATCCCGAAGGTTTGAATATGCCAATTGTAGGCGATGAATTGTATGGGAAAAAAGCGGAAAGATTGTTTCTGCACGCCGAAAAAATATCATTCTCCCATCCGAAAACGAACGAAAGAATGATATTTGTTTGTCCACCCGATTTTTAATAATTGGTCCAAGAACACAAGTCTAAGGTCTAAGGTCACAAGTCTAAGGACCTAATGTTTAATCGTTTAGTGTTTCTCGCTTCTCGCTTCTCGTTTCTATTATCTCGCTTCTCGCTTCTATTTTCTCGCTTCTATTTAATCGGAGAATCTGGCTCTTTTTTCATCATCTCGTAACTCATACGTGCGATGAACGAAGGGAAAAATTTATTGAGGAAAACGGTAAGTTTGCCTTCTACAAATGTGAGAATCAATTGACGTTTGCGACGTTTGATGGCTTTGTACATTTTGTGTGCAACTTCTTCTGCACTCATCATTTTGTTTTCCTTGCGTGGCGTTTCGCCTTGTTGCGAACCATCTGCCGTAAGGGCAGAGAAACGAACATTTGATGCTGTAAATCCTGGTGCTACAATAAGTACGTGTAGGTCGTTGCCGATGTTCTCGTTTCTCACAGTTTCCAAAAATCCACGCATTGCAAATTTCGATGACGAATATCCTGTTCTTCCAGGAAGTCCAAGGAATCCTGCAATAGAAGCCACACCTACTACCGAACCTTTTTCTTTCAAGATGTATGGCAATGCGTATTTTGTGCAATACACTGTACCCCAAAAGTTTACGTCCATCAATCTATGCAATACGTCTAAATCTACATCAAGGAAATTGGCGCGCATAGAAATTCCTGCATTGTTGATAAGAATGTCAATTTTGCCGAATGCTTTTACGGTTTCGTCAATCAGATTTTTGCAATCTTCTTCTTTGCTCACGTCGGTTTGCACCGAAATAACTTCAGTACCATTGCTTTTTAGTTCGTTTTCTACGTCTTTCAGTTTGTCTATCGAACGAGCAGCCATAGCAATTTTTGCACCTTGTGCGGCGAATTCTTTGGCACAAGCCAAACCAATTCCCGACGATGCCCCTGTAATAATTACAACTTTATTTTTCATTGGTAACTTTGTTTTTTCTGAATTTTACGCAAAATAAACACAAATTCTTGTTACTTTTGCTCATTCGTACAAAAAAATGACATTATGATACAAAGAATTCAAACCGTTTACTTGTTTTTGGTTGCTGTTATCACAGTTTTGATGTTTTTTATCCCATTTGCCATAGTTACAAATGGTGATGTGATGTATAAATTTATGGCTTGCGGACTGCGCGATGCAGTTACTAATCAGTTTGCAGTGGGTTATATGGTTTTGCCTATTTTGCTATGCGTCAATTTATTGGCGTCGTTTGTAACTATATTTTTATTCAAAAAAAGAATGTTGCAAATAAGAATCTCAATTTTTAATGCCATTCTTTTTGTGTTGCTTTACATTGTTATTGGTGGCACTTTCTATTTCGATTTTTTGATGGAAGGAACATTTGAAAATTACGCCACATCTTTAGGCTATTCGTTGATTTTACCTTTGGTGAACATCATACTCACCATCCTTGCCATTCGTGCCATTGGTGCAGACGAAGCCCTTGTTCGCTCGGTCGATAGAATTAGATAGGAAAGATTTTTAGTTTGAAGTCTTTCTGTAGTAGTGGATTGATTGTGTAAAGAGAATGAAGAAATATTTGCCCAACGTCATTACTTCTGCAAGAATAATAGGTTCTATTTGCCTATTGTTTGCCGATATTTCTGTCAATATATTCAGTCCTTTTTGGATTATTTATTTGCTTTGTGGCATTAGCGATATGATTGACGGATATATTGCTAGAAAACTGAATGCAGCAACAAAGTTTGGAGCAGACCTTGATAGTGTTGCCGACCTTAGTTTCTGCGTTTGTTGCTTTTATAGGTTATTTCCTACATTCACTTTCAGTCATTGGGTGTGGGCGTGTGTAGTAGTAATAGTTTTGATAAAGGTAACAAACCTTATTTCTGCGTTAGTGATTCATAGAAAATTGGTGTTTCCTCATACAATTGCAAACAAACTGACGGGACTCTTGCTTTTCGTAAGTATCCCTATTTATATCTGCTTTAATTTATTTGTGCCGTTGTTAATAGTGGCAGTTGTTGCTCTTTTTGCCGCCATACAAGAGGGGTGTTATATCAGGAAAAAGTAAGCATTCGTTAAACTGTGACTGCTTGTATATGTTGCGGTGAATATGTTTTTTTATTCATTCCAAAGAAGTCGCTCAAGGGACGAATCTTTGCACGATATGTATTGATTTTTTGTTTCAAATTCGGCTGTTTGGGTATTTCAATCTCTTTTGAGTTGTCGAAATGCAGTACCACGTAATATGGTGCGTGTTCTGGATGAAACCCATATTTTCCAAGTGTTTCTTTTGTCCAAATTTGAAAATGACCTTTTGTTTTCAATCGAAACAAATGGCAATTTTCGCCACCTGTGTGTAAAAGTACATATTGCATACGTTCAAATCCGGGTGTTACTAACAATGACCCTTTTGAATCTCCTGCACGAAGATAGCATATACCTTTCTCAATCATCAGTTGTTGTAAATCCTTTTTGGTATGATTGACGATGACAGAGTCTTCTTTCATATCTGAAATTTGTGTATAACTTTTCAATTCATTTGTAACTGTTTCATCAGTCTCAATTTTAGAGCCGTATGTATTTGTTTTTTTATCTACAAAAGTGTTTAGTTTTTGAATATCAATAAATTGATACGGCAATTCTTTTAATAGAGATTCCACTGATATGGTAGAATTATCAATATGAAATTCAAATCTTCTATGGGAGTTTGTTGTAACATCAATTACTTTTTCCTTGTAAAATAATCTAAAATCTGTATTTATCTCATAACCAATAGAATTTCTATTTTGATTCAAAGCAGCCAAGGATGTAGTTCCACTCCCCATAAAAGGATCTAAAATTGTATCACCTACAAAAGAGAACATCTTTATCAGTCGTTTAGGCAATTCTTCCGGAAAAACAGCAATGTGTCTATTTTGCTTTGCTCCGCTAAATGTCCAATGGGAAGAAAAGTATTCATTCCACTCCTCTAAAGACAACTTAGATGCTTCCTTTTGTTCTTTATTCGTTTGAGGTGCTTTACCTAACTTTTTGAATAACAAAATCTGTTCAAAATCAATTTTTACAATACCACCTCGTGGATTGGGGAAACTTCCCATGACTTTTTCTCCACCAGAAGTATGCATTGAAGTTGGCTTTTTCCATATAATGCTACCCATATAATCGAAGCCAATGGCTTCACAAAAGCGGATGATCTCGGTGTGTATAGGTATGACTTTATATCTTCCGTAATATGTTGTTCTCGCAAATTGGTCACCAATATTGATACAAAGTCTGCAACCAGCATGCAACACTCGATAGCATTCCTTCCAGACAAGATTTAGGTTGTTGATATATTGCTCGTAAGTATCGTTAAAGCCTATCTGATTTTGAGAGCCATAATCTTTCAATTGCCAATATGGTGGAGAGGTTACAATAAGATGCACCGACTCATCTTGAATCAGCGACATTTTACGGCAATCTCCGTTGATAAGAATATGGCTCGTCTGCATAGTGTACGATTATAGTTGTTTTAATCTTTCGATTTCCTTTGCAATTTCGTCAATGACTTCCTTGTTTGCGATTTCCTTTTTGCCATTTATCTTTTGAGAAAACAAGTAGAATACTTTACCGCCAAAGACTTCAGTAAACTTCTTATGTGTTTCTTGTTGTAAACCATATTCTTTGAAAATCTCGGGTAATTGTAGTCCTTGATTCACAGGTTTTATTTGTAAGCCCAAGTATTTATCATTGACATTTATAAAGAAATCAACATTGAAAAGTCTATCCCATTCATCAGGTGTGGGTTCAATAGTAATATTTAAAATTGCTTGAAGTTGACCATATATTGTCTGTATTTCGGTAGTGTATCCATCGTATGTACGTTTAATAACCAATTGTTTCATATAGTCAATACAATCTTGTTCTGTAACACTTGCAACTTCTGCTTGAATCACTTCAGTAATTTTTACATATAGCTTTTTTCCTAATTCCTCTATATGTTGTTCGGACTTGACATTAGTATAGTAGTAGGTTCTCCATTCTTCTAATGTTTTAGGTGAACATTTTCGAATGGCTTCAGATGTGGCACCAACATTTCTTTTGAAGTTGAGCTGAAATCTATTCATTGCACTGTTTAAAATCCATTCTTTTGCCATTGTAATATGTTTTTATTGTTATACCTAAACGTTTGCAAATAATCCTATTGTCGTTGGAGTCTCCAACATATTTGAATGTTCCTCGTATGAGATTGAGTATTCACCAGATTGAGCGTCTAACGAAATTCCATCAAGGTAATTAAACTCAATTTCTTCTTCTTGCTTTGTCATAACAGCAACATCCATGATAGTGTTGTAGTGTTTCACTTCTTTTCCTTGTGCTATTCGAGCTTTTACAAAATCGGTGTGAGCATCAAAACGTTGCTTTATGAAGTTGTTGCACGAATCAATATTTATTGCATTGATGTTGTCTCTAATGATTGACTCAAAATTTGCATCAATCTCGTAACCACAACTATTTCTGCCTAACAATATTGCGGCTTGCATCGTTGTTCCTGTACCAAGAAAAGGATCTAATACGGTATCACCTTTTTGAGAAAACATATTGATTAAACGATAAGGTATCTCAAATGGGAAAGCTGCACTTCTTTCTCTTGATGAATTGATTTGCAGTTTTTGCTTAGTCCCTTTTACCTCCCAAATATCTGAGAACCATACATTTCGCTCCTCCCAAAAGAATGAGCTTTTCATACGGTCTAATTTTGCATCGTCCGTTTTAAACTCTCGCTTTTCGCCTTTTCTGAAAATCAGAATCCATTCATGCTCCAAGGTTACGTATGCACCACAAGGAAGCATACCGCTTCCCATAAACTTGTTTGGTGCATTAGTTTGTTTCCTCCAAATAATGTTAGGCAACCCAATGAACCCCATATCCATGCAGGCTTTTGATATTCTGCTATGGTTGTTGTAAAGCTTAAAATTCCCATTGATAGTTCTTGTTGCATCGCCTATGTTTATACACAAAAACCCACCTGGCTTAATAACACGAAAACACTCATGCCAAACTTTATCTAATTCTACATGCATCAATTCAAATGCATTATCAGGATCAGTTTGTAAAGATTCCAAAATTTTTGGATTCTGTTCTCCCATTATTTCATCCCACATCTCAATCATTGGATATGGAGGTGAAGTAACAACAAGGTCAACAGCGTTATCTTGTGTGTGTTGCATCTTTTGAGATGCTTCGATATATATGTTATGAGTGGTGCACATAGTTGTGTATATTATTTTTCAATACAATCCAAAACAGTAAATAAGTATCTATCACGCAAATACTTGGTCCATTCTTTCTTGTTTTCAATTGTTAGATACTTATCCATCAAATCAAATAGATGTTCGTATGTTAATGGAATACAAGTTGCAAAACCTTTTTCACTCAACAAACCATCATGCCCCATTGTCCCTTTGTAATTAGGCATCGCATCAGCAGAAAAATGAACGTTTAAGAGTGGAAATAATGTAATACTATAAAAATTCTTAATCTCACCTTTTAACACCATAGAAGCCCCCAAAATGTGATTACGCCATATCTGACGAAACTTATTGGATATCAATTGGTCATCAACACTATCTTTGAACCAACCACTTTCTTCAGTTGCTTTTGCATATTCTTTTGACAAGTAAGTACGTCCAAAGCTGTCTTTAACGTGTTTATACTCAGTACTTTTCTCCTTTAGTGGATAATCTTTTTCCGTGTATTTCACTTCAATGCCTATAGCACAAGATTCTAATTTATTATTTGTGTATGAGATGTACACGTCAAAAGCAGTATGGTCATTCAAATAGTCGCAAATTGGTTCAGGATGATATTCGATTTGTATGTCGCAAATATTCTCTATTTCATCGTTTCCGATAATGTCATTAAAAATCAATTTACATCCTTCTTTGTCGTACTGCATTGGAAAGAATATGTTGTATGGAATATGCTCGCTACGCAAAAGATTTGTTAGCATTTGTCCACTTGGGGCAGACGATGTTTTTGGAATAGGTTGTTGAAGATGATTCAAAATATCGTTCCGAAAGCCTTCAAAAAACACCAAACCCTTTTTTGCATCTTCTAATCGCAGCACGTTTTCATATTTGTAATAATCAACATTCAAAATGTTCTTTCTCCACCAGATCTGTAGTTTTTTTGCTGTTTGTTTAAAACGACTGTAGGTAATTTTGTCAGTTCCTATTCCCAAATTGTTATTAACCATCATTTGGTTTATCATATCATTTAAGGTGTATTTTTTCATCTTTATCTCAATTTTACAATTACCATTTATTCTTCTGTAGTTTCTCTAATAACATCATTACATAATAAACCAAAGGGGCACTTTCCCCCTCTCTACTTTTTCCCCTTTTTGCGTTCGGCACGTTGGCGGCGACGTTCTTCTTTGAACTTGTTGCCAGATTTTCCTTTTTTGTCGTAGCGGTCTTCGGTATGACGTTTTTTCTTGTGGTCGCGATGAGCATCTCTGTGCTCGTTGTCATTAAACCTACGTTGTGAGTTTTTGCGTGGGTTATCGTCCGAAACTGGTTGAAGCATCACTCTGCGTTGTTGAGAGAATGCGTTGATTATTTTATCAACTTGGTCGTTGAAAATATCGAAGAACGAGAAGTTTTGAGTGATTTCAATATCGCCCACACTGATGGACTTGTCGTCGGTAGTGTCATTTATCAGTCCAAGTAGTCGTCGTGGTGTAAATCCGTCTCTTGCTCCTTTGTTAATTTTGAAACGTGTGCGTTCGCCGTGTCCTTTTCTGCCACTTCGCTTACCTTTTTCACCATCTTTTTGACGTTCTTCTTTTACTTCTATATTCAAGTCGATGGCATCTTTGTAGTATTCGAGGAATCTGTTGAACTCAATAGAAGCAAAGCGTTTGATAAGTTCTTCTCTGCTCATACTATTGAGTCTTGCGAATATCTCTGGCATAAATGGATCTATTTCCTCATCGTTTACCGTTACGTTTTCCATTTTCGAGATAAAGTACATCAACTGTTTTTTGCATACTTCCAGTCCGTTAGGAATTTGTGCTTGCTCAAAATTTTTGTTGATGATTTTCTCAATAGCACGAATTTTGTGGCGTTCTTTTGTGTGGATGATTGATACCGAAACGCCCGATTTGTTTGCTCTACCTGTACGTCCACTTCGGTGGGTGTAAACTTCTACATCATCAGGCAGATTGTAGTTAATTACGTGCGTCAAATCGTTCACGTCAAGACCTCGTGCAGCAACATCTGTAGCCACAAGCAGTTGCAAGTTTTTGATACGGAATTTTTGCATCACGCTGTCGCGTTGTGGTTGCGATAGGTCGCCGTGTAGCGCATCTGCGTTGTATCCGTCTTTCATTAGGTGTTCTGCCACTTCTTTTGTTTCTTGTCTGGTGCGACAGAAAACTATTCCGTATATGTCAGGATTCAAATCTACAATTCTTTTCAGTGCCAAATATCTATTTTTGGCTTGCACCATATAGTACACGTGTTGCACATTTTCGGCACCCGCATTTTTCTTTCCTACCGAAATTTCTTCGTAGTCGTTCATATATTTGCTCACAATGTTGGCAATTTCTTTTGGCATTGTGGCAGAAAATAGGAATGTGCGTCTATCTTGTGGAGTTTGTTCTATAATGGTTTGTATGTCTTCTTGAAATCCCATATTCAGCATTTCGTCGGCCTCGTCGAGCACCAAAAACTGAATGTTAGAAATGTTCACTTTCTTTCTTTTGCAAAGGTCAATCAATCTACCTGGCGTAGCAACCAATATTTGTGGAGCGACGTCGAGTTGCTTCAATTGCCTTACAATATCTTCGCCTCCGTACACAGGAACAACTCTCAGTTTCTTGAAGTATTTTGAGAAGTTTTTTAGGTCGTTTGATATTTGAATGCACAACTCGCGTGTAGGGGCGAGTACCAACATCTGAATGCGGTTTTCGTTTTCGTTCAGTTGTTGCAAAGTTGGTAGTCCAAAGGCGGCTGTTTTTCCCGTTCCTGTTTGTGCAAGTGCTACCAAGTCTTTACCGCAGTTTATGATATATGGTATAGTTCTTTCTTGTATTGGCATAGGGCTTTCAAACCCTAATTCTGTAATGGCTTTTAGGATTTGTTCCTTCAAACCGAATTCGTCAAATGTCATGTTTTTTATAAAATTATAGCGTAAGATATTCTCCATTAAAAACGGGCACCACGTCGGTCGTATCTGTCGAAATACAATATTCTATGCAATCGCCATTGCCGTTTTTGTTCAGTCTGGTGTATTGTGCCACTTTTTTGATGTATTCTGATAAATTTCCTTTTGCCAAGTTCCATAAATCTACAGAAGCAATAGCAGAATCGCAAATAGTAGAGTAGTTTGCATTATTTAACAATTGCTCGCAAATGGCTCCTGCAAATAGTGTGTCTTCAAGGTTGAATCTGCCTTTCCAACCTGAGCACATTATTATCACGTCGCAGTTTTTGGAAATAGCCCAATTTGTAACTGCCGTTAGGTTTGGAAAAGAACCTATGGCAATGCCGTTGCAACCTGCTGCTGCGTGTATGGCACGTGTGCCGTTGGTAGTGCAGTAAACCAAATCTTTTCCACAGATATTTTCTTTCGAAAAATTGTGTGGTGAGTTGCCAAAGTCAGCCTCTGGTCGTTTAATGCCGTCTTTTTCTGATGCAACTAAGTATCCGTTTGCCCTGTATTTCAATGCCTCGGAAAAATCGGCAACAGGTATTATTTTATTCACGCCGTTCACAAATGCGGCACAAATAGATGACGTTGCTCGCAATACATCTACCACAATTACAGCAGCATTGGTATTACGAAAAGTTTCAAAATTTTCGAGTGTGAAACAAACTTCTATTTTGTTCATATAGCAAAAAGTGAGTTTTTTAGTTATGCTTGCGTGTCGTTTTGTACTGCCAATTCGCAAATTTTCACGATTGTATCTACTGCTTTTTCCATAGATTGTACGGGAATGTATTCGTATCTGCCGTGAAAATTATGTCCGCCCGAAAAAATGTTAGGACAAATCAGACCTTTGAACGATAGTTGACATCCATCGGTTCCTCCACGTATAGGCAATTCCAATGGTACTACGCCCACTTGCTCCATTGCTTTGTGTGCCAAACGTACAATGTGCATATTTGGAACAATTTTTTCGTACATATTGTAGTATTGGTCGTTCAGTTCAATGGTACAAGTGTCTTCGCCAAATTCGGCGTTAATTTTTCTGCCAAGGTGTTCAAATTCTTTTTTTCTACGTTCAAATCTATCTCTGTCAAAGTCTCTGATAATGTATGTGAGAGATGTTTTCTCTACCGTTCCGTCGAATTTTATCAAATGGAAAAATCCTTCGTAACCTTCGGTGTGTTCTGGTGTGTCGTAGCGTGGCAACATACTCATAAATTGATTGGCAATGCGAATAGAGTTCACCATTTTACCTTTGGCATATCCTGGGTGTACGTTCACACCTTTGAATGTTAGTTTTGCCGAGGCAGCGTTGAAGTTTTCATATTGCAATTCACCAATTTGTCCACCATCTATGGTGTATGCCCAATCTGCAGCAAAGTCTTCTACGTTGAAGTTGTCGGCACCTTGTCCAATCTCTTCGTCGGGAGTGAAAGCCACACGTATTTTTCCGTGCTTTATTTCAGGGTGATTTTTCAAAAATTCCATTGCCGACATAATTTCTGCAATGCCTGCTTTGTCGTCAGAACCGAGCAGAGTTTTGCCGTTTGTCAAAATCAAATCTTTGCCAATATAGTTCTTTATTTCTGGGAAATCGGCAGTGTGTAGCACAATGTTTTCTTCTTTGTTTAGAACAATGTCGTTACCATCGTAGTTGTTCACTATTTGTGGCTCAACGTGCCTTCCTGTCAGTTCAGGACTCGTGTCCATGTGTGCAATGAAACCAATAGTAGGAGAGTCCTCATTGTCGGTGTTCGAAGGTAGTGTGGCTGTAAGGTATCCGTTGTCGTCAAGTTTCACGTCGGAAAGTCCTATTTCGTTCAGTTCATTTTCTAAAAAATTAGCAAAAATCATTTGCCCAGGCGTACTTGGAGTAAGTTTTGTACTTTCGTCAGATTGTGTGTCGAAACTTACATACTTGAAAAATCGTTCGATGAGTAACATACCGCAGTTTTTTATTTTTTTTTGCAAAGATACATAATTATTTGTGTATTGTGTATTATGTGTTATGTATTATGATTCGTTGTCCAATTGTCCAAATGTCCAAATGTCCAAATGACTCTTTACTTTTCACTTTTAACTCTTCACTTTTAACTTTTCACTCTATTCTCAATTTGCCCCCAAGCCCCCTATTCTTATGAT
>DCHK01000025.1 GCA_002315615.1 Bacteroidales bacterium UBA1754
CCCTGAGCAATTGGGGCGATTTTTTTGTTTCTACTTTTTAACGATTTTTCTTCATTGTTGCAAAAATTTCTTTAACTTTGTTAGTGCAGTAAAGCAAAGTGTATGAAATTTTCGAAAAAGACAAGGTATGTACTTTTGGCTTTGTGCGCAGCAACTACCCTCACGCTGTTTCTTAGGCACGAGAGCCACCGCGACTTGCGACAAATAAAAGCCGAGCAAGTTTTGCGTATAGAAATTGATACCGACGACAGCGATTCTACTTTGCTTTTTCATCAAAATTTAGCAAAACAAATAGCCGATTCTTTAGGCGTAAAAGTGCAATTCATCAGTTGCCACGATTTGCAAATGTCGCTTCGACACTTGCGCCGTGGGCAGTGCGACGTCATAGCGCGATACATACCAATGGGCAACGAAATAAGCAATGCACAACACTCGGCACCACTTAATTTTAACAAATTCGTACTCGTTCATCGTAGCAACGACACCTTAAATTCTTACGACGATTTGCGTAAAAAAACAATTTACACTGCAAATAATTCTGACGCCATAATGCGAATTAACCACATTTCTGAAGACATTGGCGACAGCATTTTCATCATCCAAACCGACAATACCGACCAAAGTGCCATAGCAATGGTGAGCAACGGAAAAATAAACTACTATGCTTGCGACCAACGCACTGCCAATAGGTATGCCGACAGTCTTTTGTGCGTTTTTCAGATAGGTTACCCACAAGCCGAAGGTTGGGTAATGAGACAAAAATCGAAGAAATTAAAATTGGCTGTAGATAGCATTATAGCAGACATCTACCAAAATTACTAAAAGCGGATTATTATTTCATTCTTTTTGTTTAATTTTGCAAGTATATATTTTGAAAAGATGACAACATTTTTCCTCATACTAATCTCCATTTTACCCCTTGCGCTTTTTATACTCTACTTGTTGTATATCGACGCCTTTTCGCTGACAAAAAAGACGAAACTCACCTACACAGTTTTGTGGGGCGTTTTGTCATTTTTCTTGTCAGAATTATTGGTAAAAGCATTTGGACTTAATGAAGAGGGATTCGGTACACTTGCCTACCTTTCGGCCATAGAAGAGGGACTGAAAGGCGCACTCATCATTTGGCTAATAAACAGAAAAAAAATTGCCCTTGTGGGCGATGCCACCATATATGGTTCAGCCATTGGTGCAGGTTTTGGTATGGTAGAAAATATCGTTTTTATGCTTACGAGTGTTGATATTTCATTTTCGGAAGCAGTTTTCAAAGGTTTTGAAGCGGCAGTTATGCACATTGGTTGTACCTCTACATTTGCCGCAACTGCAATTATGGTGAAACAAGGGAAATACGGCACAAGCCAAAAAGCCATAAGAAACGGAATGATTATAGCGTGCATTGTGGCGGTAGTCATACACTACGTACATAGTTTGAACGATTGGAAAGCATTTATACACCCAATTATTATGACCATTTTGCTCGTGCTTTACTTCTTTTGGAGCAAACACTCATTATTCAAGAAAAACGAGCAATTTATACACGACTGGATTGACAACTGCATAAACAACGACATTGCATTGCTGGCAGCCATCAAACAAGGAAAACTATCTACCACCAAGGCTGGCGAATATATGCTCACACTGAAAGAGCATTACAGACCTGAAGTGTTTTTCGATATGTGTTGCTATGTTTCGGAATATCTTGAACTATCTATAGCCGCCAAAAGCAATTTGATACTGAAAGAAGCAGGACTTCCTATCGTAAAAAAAGACGTAAACAAAAGTCGTATGCTCGAAATAAAAGCATTACAAAAACAAATAGGAATGACGGGTGTATATTCGCTTTCGCCTATTGTAAAAACCGACGACATTGAAAAATGGGTAGTCGATTCATTGTTGTAAAAAAAAGAAAACAAAATAACAATTTTATAAGAAATGACAGAAAAAAAATTCACACCAATCAAAGACAAGACAAGCGAAATCATTGACTTTATAATGAATGCGCCAGAAATGACCGACGATGAAGCACTTCGCTTCAAAATAAATCTTGCAGTAGAAGAAGCGGTAGAAAACATCGTAAGTTATGCCTATAGCGATGGCGAAGGATACCTACTTGTAACAATGAACAAGGTTGATGATGTTTTGACCATAACACTGAAAGATGCAGGAATCCCCTTCGACCCACTAAAAAAAGCCGACCCCGACTTGACACTTTCGGCAGAAAAAAGAAACATTGGCGGACTTGGAATTTTCCTCTGCAAACAAATGATGGACAGCGTAAATTATCATTTTGAAAACGGATGTAATGCGCTGACACTTATTAAAAAGTTCTAATTCGTAAAACGGAACAACAATGAAAAAGCAATTGCTTTTATTTTTAATAGCGCTCTCGTTACTTACCGCACAAGCACAACGAGACCCGAAAGAAATATCCTTCACGATGTGCTGGGAACCTCAAGCACAATTTGCAGGTTATTATATAGCATACGAAAAAGGGTTTTTCAAAGATGCAGGACTGAATGTAAAAATCAAGCACCAAAGTTCCTCTTCGATGGAAACTGCAGCAGAAATGCTAAAAAACGGATATACCGATATCATCGTAAATATGCCACTACAAGCACTGACCGAATATAACTTTGGAACGAAAATAGTGAATATACTGCAGACATCACAAAACTGCGGACTGATGTTAGTATCTCACAACGAAGTGAAAAACCTCGACTCTTTCGACGATATGAAAGTAGGCAAATGGAAATATGCTGCCCTCAACAACCTTATCTTCATCGAAGATGAAAAAAGAGACATTAAATGGATAAATATTTTAGGCGGTATCAACGTATTTCTTACAAAAGCCATAGACGCAGTAACTTGCTACAGTTACAATGAATTTATTCAGTTGAAACTATCAAGAGGCGATTGGCCAAGCAACAAATACGTCAA
>DCHK01000037.1 GCA_002315615.1 Bacteroidales bacterium UBA1754
ATCCAGAGCCGTTGCACGGGACAGTGGATGCGTGCCTTTTGCATCACCCATCGTTGAATCAACTCTCCCTCTTGTCCGGCATCACCGCAGTTAATGATGAGGTCCGCTTTTTGCATAAGTGTCTCAATCACTTTGAATTGCTTGGCGATGGAGGGACTGTCGATGAGTTTGATGCCGAACGGCGAAGGAATCATCGGCAGGGAACTGAGTGCCCATTGTTTCCAGTTTGGAGTGTAGTCGTGCGGCTCTTTCAAGGTGCAAAGATGACCGAAGGTCCACGTCACCTGGTAGCCGTTTCCTTCCATATAACCTTGAAAGGACTGGTTGGCTCCCAACACATGCGCGATGTCTTTGGCGACACTTGGTTTCTCCGCAATGCAGACAATCATTCCTAACTATTTTATTTTTAGATGATAATTTTTCAATAAAAACAGCCGCAAAGGTACGAAAAATAAAGAATGAAGTATGAGGTAAAAAGTAAGAAGTGGGGATTGTGCCAAGAGGTGATTTTTTATTCCGTTGATAGTGGTCTTGTTTTCGTTCTGTTTGTTAAGACGATTTGGGGGGATAATAATCTCCTGATTTTCAACTTGTATTTTTGCCATAGCTCACATTTTTTTGTTAAACAAATATACTTCTATCCTAAGGCGAAATCAAGTAGTGAACGAAGCACGCAAAAACGATGCTATTTCATACGGGAAATAGCATTTTTTCAATGGTGAAATAATCGTTTTTGATTGGAAAATAACTGGAATGAATGGTTAATAAGTTGTGTAAAAGTTTTTTTGTTTGTAAATCCTTTGGGCAATTTTGTGAAAAGATTATCACTTTAGCCGTTGGTCCGAATTTTGGGGAGCAGCATACCATCGGGTGTGAAAATATGAGAATTTTTCTCAAATTATTACAATATATAAATTATTCATATATTTGCACACTGGTTTTATAGAAACAAAAATAATATAAATAGCTATGTTACTTGATTTTACAGTTGAAAATTTTCGTTCGTTTTACAGTAAAAAAACATTTTCCTTGCAAGCACAAAAATTAAGTGAAGAAGCAAAAGATAATGTAACACAGTATTTATCTTATAATGTACTTAAAGCCCTTGCTGTTTACGGGGCAAATTCCAGCGGAAAATCGAATTTGATCAGTGCCTTACAAGCGATGAAATATTGTGTCCTTTCTTCCGTTAAGCTCAACCCTCAGGATATGCTTCCGTACACTCCGTTTTTACTTCTGAAAGAGAACATCAAGCCCACCGTATTTGAGGTTACGTTTCTCAAGGGTGAATATTGTTATCGTTATGGTTTTTCTTATACACAATCTGGCATTATTGAAGAATGGCTTTTCCGTAAGACAACCGCTCGATCCAAAGAACAGCCGCTTTTTATTCGTAACAATGACGGAATCGCGTACAATGAAGCCAAATTTCCTGAAGGAATAGGTTTGGAATCTAAAACAAATGGAAACCGTCTCTTTCTTTCTTTGTGTGCACAATTGGGTGGAGAAATTTCAAACCAAGTAATCTCCTGGTTTGAATTGGACTATCGTGTGGTTTCTGGTCTCAACAACCAGGAATATCGCGATTTTTCAAAAATGCAATTCCATCAGAAGAAAGAAGTCAGCCAAAAAGCTTTGTCATTTTTCAAAACTTTACAATTAGGGTTTGACGATATTTCCACACACGAAGAGGAAATAACCATTCCCAACGATATTCCCAAAGAACTTCTGCCGATATTGAAACGAGAAATTGAAGGCAAAAAAAACATTGAAATGGAATCCATCCACACCATTTACAATACAAAAGGTGTGGCGTGTGGCACAGACCGATTTTCTTTTGAGGAAATGGAATCGTCAGGAACTCGGAAATTATTCGACCTCTCTGGCCCTATTTTCGACACCTTGGAGAAAGGAGCAGTACTTGTTGTCGATGAATTAGATGCCAAAATGCATCCTTTGATTTCACAACATCTCATTCGGTTGTTCAACAATCCCAACACAAACCCTAATAACGCGCAATTGATCTTTACAACGCACGACACACATCTGCTTTCCTCCAAAATGTTGCGACGCGATCAAATTTGGTTCACTGAAAAAAACGAATCAGAGCAAACAGACTTGTTCTGTTTGACAGATATTGTTTTGCCCGATGGAACCAAACCGCGCAACGATGCCAACT
Organism: Bacteroidales bacterium UBA1754; assembly: GCA_002315615.1. Taxonomy (GTDB): domain Bacteria; phylum Bacteroidota; class Bacteroidia; order Bacteroidales; family Paludibacteraceae; genus UBA1754. Next base: position 2,180 of record DCHK01000037.1, read on the forward strand.
ACGAAAAGAACTACATCGCTGGCCGATATGGTGCTATTCCTTATATCATAAACGAATAATACATCATACTATGCCAGCAAACAGAATAAAACTTGAACCCGCTCTGGAACGCCGTTACGCTCGACAAGCAAAACGACGCCAAACCAGACTAATCGTCTGCAGAATCCTCATCGTTTGCGAAGGGACTAAAACCGAACCGAATTATTTCAAAGCCTTCAAGAAATACAATAGAGGAACCAATATTTATGACATTGAAGTCCAAGGTTTGGGTGCCAATACAGTTAGTGTAGTTGACAAAGCCATAGACCTGAAAAACAAAGGGAACTACGACCGAGTTTGGGCAGTTTTTGACAAGGATTCATTTACTGATAACAAATTCAACAGCGCCATTATCAAGGCCGAACAAAATGGCGTTTGCTGTGCTTGGAGCAACGAGGCCTTTGAATTGTGGTATTTGTATCACTTTGTCAATAGGACAACGGGAATGACCAGAGCCGAATACAAGAAAGCCATCTCTAAAGCCGTTAACAGAGCACCAAAATTCAAGGAAAAAACAGAATACGCCTATGCCAAAAATGACATACGCAATTTTGAAATTATGACAAAGTTTGGCTCAATGGAGAATGCCATCAAGTTTGCAGAAGTCCAAAGCCAAACATATACCGACCAACGTTATGCTACCCATAACCCTTGCACGATGGTGTTCAAGTTGGTCCGTCAACTGATTGGTAAAGACCAAGCGTTAAATGAAGAATTAAAAAATAAAATTGAAGGATAATTATAAAAAATGGCCACCCCATTTCTGAAGTGACCATCTTTTCTTTTAAATCGTTATCAGATTATTTCTTGAAATAACGGTTGTACAAACCTTCGAAACCTTTGCCGTGGCGGGCTTCGTCTTTTGCCATTTCGTGAACCGTGTCGTGAATAGCGTCCAAGTTCTGTTCTTTGGCGTTTTTGGCAATACGCATCTTGTCTTCGCAAGCGCCAGCTTCAGCGTTTTTGCGCTTTTCGAGGTTCGTCTTGGTATCCCAAACAACGTCACCGAGCAATTCAGCGAATTTGGCAGCGTGTTCAGCTTCTTCCCAAGCGTAACGTTTGAATGCCTCAGCGATTTCCGGATAACCTTCGCGGTCGGCTTGACGGCTCATAGCTAAATACATACCGACTTCGGTGCATTCGCCGTTGAAATGTGCGTTCAAGTCTTTGATCATTTCTTCGCTCGTGCCTTTGGCAACGCCAATCACGTGTTCGGTTACGAAGCTGAGGTTGTCATCTTCTTTTAATTCTTTGAATTTGCTCTTCGGAACTTTGCATTGGGGGCAGAATTCAGGAGCTTCGTCTCCTTCGTGTACGTAACCGCAAACGGTGCAGATAAATTTTTTCTTCATAATTTTAATTTTTTTAATGGGTTATAATATGTGTTGATTATTAAGTGAGTTGCACTCCGGACAGATTCCTTTGTGCGTGACTTCCGTCTGATGTAGAACGAACCCTTCGTCCATTTCTTCCAACTCCACATTCGGGTAGGGCAGGTCGGTGATTTTTCCGCAACATTGGCATACAAAGTGCGCGTGACGGTTCGTGTAGGCATCAAAATGCTGCGTCTTCCCGTCAAAGGTGAGAACGAGTACGGCCCCTTTTTCTGCAAACAACGCCAGCGTATTGTAGATGGTCGTTTTGGAAAGTGTTGGTATCTCCGTACATAGCGCTTCATAAATTTCGTCAACCGTTGGGTGCGTGCGGTGCTCTAACAGATATCCATATATCAAACTGCGTTGCACTGATGGCCGTATGCCGTAGTTAACAAGATCTTGTGTCGCTTTGTTCATCTTTGTTATTTGTAATAATTACAAATTTGAAATCGTTGCAAATATACAACGATATTTTATTTCGGAAAAAAATTTTTTTAATTATTTTTTGAGAAAGAAATGATTGCTTAAATAACTGTCTTATTGATTTTTCCATTCAAATGGTATGGCTTCAACTTGGAAACCTTTCTTGCGAAGTAGGGAAAGTACTCCCTTTTCTCCCGCAAGATGTGCGGCTCCAATGACGCAAAACAGGCTGTTTTCTTTGGCAATATCAACAAAGTGCGCAGCCATTCCCACATTACGGTCAACGAGGAAAACCTTGTTGAATTTTTTTGGCAAACTGGGATCATTGCTCAGTTGAAGCATTTTATCAAAATCGTAAGTGAGGTAAGCATTGAGTAATTCGTCAAAGTCGTTTTGTGCCGTATCTTCTCCAGCGATGTATTTATTTAAGCCATCCACTAACATATTGATTTGTTCTTTGATGCTGATGGCATCGATAGCATCAATCTGATCTTGGTATTCTTCCACTCCGTAGCATTTTTTGCCGGCGGCACGTGCTTTTTTCAGGAAATAAAGGTCGAGAGCATCGTCCTTGTCGTGGGCCATATCGGCCTGCTGCATTCCGGTACAAAGGAAGAAAGGTTTCATCGTATTGACAAAATATGCGCTGGCACCGAGTTGTGCTTTGCAAATGCTGTCCAATAAGGCGAAATCCTTGGGCTTCATCATTTTGGAAAGCAATTTGCCTTTTTTCATATACATACTTTTCCGAATTGCTTGAGGGTCAACTTCGTCTAAAAGAATTTCCATAGCAAATGCGTCGCAGGATGCCAGAGCCCCATAAACGACGGTGCTGTCAAATTGAAATACGCGAGCGTCTTGAATGTGAATGGAACCATAGATGTAGGATGGTTCCTTGATTCCGTTCCCGCTGATTTTCCATAACAAAGATTGTGAAAATGAGAAGGTTGCGGTGAATGCAAAAATGAGGACTAAAATGATTTTTTTCATTTTGTTGATGATAAATAATTCTGAAGCTAATAATCAAGAAGCAATCTCTTCGGCACTCAGGTTTGTTATAGTAATGATGGTATCCAAATCTATTCCTTTTTGTATCATATTTTTTGCTATGGAAAGTTTTGCCTGTAGTTCACCTTCAGCACGACCTTCAGTGCGGGCAGATTCACGCTCAAATTCAATGGTATCCTGAACGTCCTGATAATCATAAATGCTTTTTTCGTAAACTTCTTTTTCCATTGGTGTCAGTTTTTCTATTTGTCCCTGCTCAAAAAAATTATGGAAGAGAGGGTCTTCAAACGGACAGTCCTGTAATGTTTCACTGCCCATATTGTTGATAATGAACAACCAGCGCTGCAAATCAGTACTCAATTCCTTCTCCTTGAACAGGCGCGCAAAAGTACATAATT
>DCHK01000011.1 GCA_002315615.1 Bacteroidales bacterium UBA1754
CGAATTAAATGACTATCCCTAAGTAAAATTAAAATAAACGAGGGAAGTTATTGCTTCCCTTTTTTTGACCGAAATTGAGTGAATTTAGAGATATATTAAAGCAATATTGGGGTTACGATAAATTTCGTCCGTTACAAGAAGATATTATCGAATCTTTTGCACGTGGCAACGATACACTTGGACTTATGCCCACTGGAGGTGGAAAGTCTATTACGTTTCAGGTGCCAGCATTGGCAAAAGAAGGAATTTGCATTGTCATTACACCACTCATTGCGTTGATGAAAGACCAAGTGCAAAACTTACGCGATCGCCGAATTAAGGCGACTGCCGTTTATTCTGGTATGACTCACGAAGAAATAGTCATTGCGCTTGACAATTGCATTTTGGGTGATTATAAATTTTTGTATATTTCTCCTGAGCGAATCAATACGGAATTATTCAAGGCGAAGTTGCTACAAATGAATGTTTCGTATTTGGTGGTAGATGAGTCACATTGTATCTCGCAGTGGGGTTACGATTTTCGTCCCTCGTATTTACATATTGCAGACATTAGGGGAATGATTCCCAATGTGCCTATTCTTGCCGTTACAGCTACAGCTACGCCCGAGGTTGTTGATGATATTCAAAATCGTTTGCTTTTCAAGAAAAAAAATGTTTTCAAGAAAAGTTTCGAGCGAAAAAATCTTGCGTATATCGTAAAAGAGGCCGATGATAAAAGTCATTTTTTGCTTAAAATTTTGAATAATGTGCAAGGTTGTGCTATTGTATATGTTCGCAATCGAAAAAAAACGAAGGAAATAGCAGAATTTCTAAATCAAAATAATATTACTGCAGATTTTTTTCACGCAGGATTGAGCAATGCCGAAAAAGACTTTAAGCAAAACAATTGGAAAACTGATAAATGTCGTGTGATGGTTTCGACCAACGCTTTCGGTATGGGTATTGATAAACAAGATGTGCGCATTGTGGTGCATATAGATCTGCCCGATTCGCTTGAAGCGTATTTTCAAGAAGCTGGTCGTGCAGGTCGTGACGAGAAAAAATCTTACGCCGTTTTACTATATTCTAAGGCTGATGAAAGAACCATCAAAAAACGTTATTCTGATAATTTCCCTGAAAAAGATACGATAAAAAGTATTTATAATTCATTGGGTAATTTTTTGGATGTGCCGATGGGCGAGGGTGAAAATTGTTCGTATGAATTTGATATTGGAAAATTTTGCGCGGCTTTTCATTATTCAATTTTGCAGACTCATAGCGCACTTAAAATTTTGCAACAAGCGGAATATATTGAATATAGCGAAGATACTGATGTTCCATCGAGGTTTATGTTTACCACGCAGCGCGACGAACTCTATAATGTGAAGAGTCCGACGGAAACTTACGAGCGATTGATTAACTTATTGTTGCGAAAGTATTGTGGCACATTTTCTGACTTTACCATTTTCAACGAAGATGAGATGTGTAGAGATATGCGACTTGATAGAGATTCGCTTTATCATCATTTGTTGTATCTCTCAAAAATGGGAATTATTCGTTATGTGCCAGGCGGAATTAAAACTCTTGTGCGATACACGCAGGTGCGACGTGAAAAAATTACTATTTCAAAAGAGATTTTTGAGGACCGTCGCGAACGCTATCAAGCACGCATACAAAGTGTATTGAATTATGCAAATAGCAATACAATTTGCCGAAGCAGAATGTTGCTCGACTATTTTGGTGACAATAAAGCAGAAAATTGCGGTTGTTGCGATGTGTGTCTGCAAAAGAAAAAACAGCAATTGTCGAATAGTGAATTTGACGAAAATCAACAAGCAGTAATCAATTACCTCAAAACCAAAACGATGTCTCTGCGTGAATTGGTTGATAAATTTCCTTCAGATAGAGAAGAAAAAGTTTTGAAAACTATTCGATTTTTACTTGATAACGGCAATATTGCCTACAATGCAATAAATCAGTTGGAAGTAAGGAAATAAAAGTGAATTATTATTCTTGCTTATTCTCTGGTTTCTTTACGATTAACATTATTGCCGAAGCCATAATGTAAAGCATAATGATGAAGTGAAATACGTTCAGTCCTTTCCACAAAAGAAGTAAAGCCGAAATGGCAATGAATGTGTATCTTATTTCGTTTCCTTGCCAACCATAATGTTTGAATTTGAGTGCAAACATTGGGAATTCTGCAACCAATAAGAATGAGAAGAATGCTACGAGCAATATTAGAATTAGTCCGTGATTGTAGAAAAATGATGGTTGTGAGGCTGCCATTGATGCAAAGAAAATGCTACACGCTGGCGTTGGCAATCCTACGAAAGACGTTGTTTGACGTGTATCGTTGTTGAATTTTGCCAAACGTAGTGCCGAAAATACAGGAATGATAAATGCTACAATTGCGATATATCTTTGGTAATTGCTCAATAAATCTGGGAGTGCTACATCTTGTAACAACGAATACAATATTACTCCTGGTGCGACACCGAAACTTACGCAATCAGAGAGCGAATCGAGGTCTTTGCCGATAGGTGATTGTACTTTCAGTAGTCGTGCTGTGAAACCATCGAAAAAATCGCAAATAGCGGCAAAATAAATAAAGTATGCCGACCATGCAAAATTGTGGCGAAATGCCATAACGCAAGCCAAACAACCAAAAAATAGATTTCCACAAGTTATTGCATTTGGAATATATGATTTGATGTTGAACTTTGCCATAGTAGTTATGATTTTAGACGTGCAATTGGGGTAACGTTGCCTCTCGTTTTTTGTTTTAGCGAAACTAAAATTTCGCTATCCATCGGCAGAAATACATCCATTCGTGAACCGAATTTTATAAAACCGATTTCGTCATTGGTGGTGTATTCTTTGCCTATGTTTGCGTATGTAACTATTCGTTGTGCCAATGCTCCAGCAATTTGGCGGACAAGAATGCGTGTGTTGCTCTCGGTTTCTACAATAATGCTTGAACGCTCGTTTTCGGTACTCGATTTTGGCAAGTGTGCCGACATAAAACGACCGTTTTGGTGTGTGTAGTAAGTAACTTTTCCTGAAATAGGATACCAATTGGCGTGTACATTGAATATGCTCATAAAAATTGAAATTTGGATTCTCTTTTCGTGAAGCACTTCATTTTCGTCGGTCGGTTCAATTACTACCACAGTTCCGTCGCAAGGGGCAATAACCAAATTTGGGTCATCAACTTTCAGGTATCTTTTTGGACGGCGGAAAAAATTGAAGAAAAATAAGAATACAACTACAGAAACAATGACAAACACTTTCAACGCTTGGTCGTAAATTCCATAAACGAACAAATTTATAACCAATAAAATAAGTAATATTTTTAGTAGGAATAAGCGTCCTTCTTTGTGTATTGTCATATAAGGTATGATTATTTATTCTACAAAAGTAATGATTTTCAGTTTAGTTTAATAAAAATCAATGTAAAATTGCACAAAAAATAAATATTATTGGTGCGGCAAGCATAAAACTATCGAATCTATCGAGTATGCCACCGTGTCCAGGTAAAATATTTCCAGAGTCTTTCACACCAACGCTACGTTTAATAAGTGATTCCATCAAATCGCCAAGTGTGCCGAAAATAACCACTAAAGTTGAGAAGATTAACCAATAAATCCAGTCTTTCTCGAAAATGTATGGGAATACGATAGTGCTGATTGCGATAGTGAAAAATGCACCACCAACGAAACCTTCCCATGTTTTTTTGGGCGAAATACGTTCGAAAAATTTATGTTTCCCAAACGAAAATCCACAAAGATAGGCGCAAGTATCGTTCAACCAAATGGCGAAAAACAACGCATAGAGTATTTTATAATTGTATTCAAAATAAGAATTTATGTAAGGTAATAATATGGCTAAAACCCAAGGCCAAACAAAAAATATTTGTCCCATAACGAGATACGCCCAATTCTTTAAAGCATTTCCTTTGTTTCTGAATAATTCAAAGATAATAAGAAAGAAGAAAAATGCGATAATTATACTTATTGCGTAAATAGAAAAATCAAGTATATAATAATTGTGATATAGTATTGTGGTGATTTCTGAAATCAACAGTAACGATGCAAAAACTAAACCTCCAATTTTATTTACATGGCTATCTTGGTCGTTTCTAGTAATGTTGTAAAATTCATTCGCTGCCAAAATTGCCAACAATCCAAATAGTAAGGCGCAAGAAACGGGGTGTAAGATGGCGGTAAGTAGTACTGCTACAAAAATGACGCCAGTTATTGTTCTTTTCCAAAAATTACTCATAATATTATGCGTTTAAGTCAATAAATACCCAAATGTCTTTTGGACCGTGAGCACCAAGTACAAGTGTTTTTTCGATGTCGGAAGTGCGACTCGGACCTGTTACATTTGTTATGGTCGATGGTAAAATTTCGTAGCGTTCGCGCATACCTTTCAAAGCATCTGCTACGTATGGTACAATTTGTGATTTTTTTGCTAACACTACGTGTATGGGTGGGAAAACATTCATTTGTCTGCCTGATGGCGATGCGGCAGAAACCATAACACTACCTGTGCGTGCCACTAAAAATTCACATCGTGTGATGCCCATTTGCATATCGGTGAAATCTTCTTTAGCGCCGGTGTGTGCTATGCCGTTTTCGTCAAGTTGTTTGGCGATAGATTCGTCTTTGCAGAAAATGGAATTGATATTTTTCTCCACCATCAATTCTTTTATTTTTGCAAAAACGTCTTTTTCGTTTTCGCAAAGAATGCTGTTGCCACTCACGTTTTTTAGTTCGTTCACAAAGCATTCTTCAAGTGATGGCTCAATTTCTTTGTAAATATTCTTTTCCCAATTTGGCTCAGGATAATTGAATGTGCGACCTTTTTTTGCTGTCGCAATTCTTCCTAATATCTCTTCGCGCGAAGCGTTACTCTTTTCCTTCGTTGTCATTCTCTTTTTCTTGTGTGTTGTTATCTTCCGAAATGGTTTGCTCTGTTTTGTTTTCGGATGTTTCGCTTTTCTCAGTTTCGTTTACTTCTTTTTTCGCTTCTTCTTTCAACTCGTCTGCACGAGATGTCCACGGACGTTTGCCAAAAATATTTTCAAGGTCGTCGGCAAAAATCACTTCTCGTTCAACCAATAAATCGGCTAATTTATTATGACCTTCGGCAAATTCTTTCAGTAATTTTTTGGCACGTTCGTATTGCTCGTCAATAATTTTTTGCACTTCGCTATCGATTGTTTCGGCAGTTCTGTCGCTGTATGGTTTTGAAAAACCATAATCGTAATTGCCAGTTGAATCGTAGTAACTGATATTTGTGAGTTTGTCGCTCATTCCGTAGTAAGAAACAATGGCGTATGCTTGTTTTGTTACTCGCTCAAGGTCGTTGAGTGCGCCAGTAGAAACTTCGCCAAAGAATACTTCTTCGGCAGCACGTCCGCCAAGGGTAGAACACATCTCGTCGAGCATTTGTTCTTTGGTGGTCAATTGACGTTCTTCGGGCAAATACCAAGCGGCACCAAGTGCTTTGCCTCGTGGCACGATGGTAACTTTTACCAAAGGGTTGGCATATTGTAGTTTCCAACTGATAGTTGCGTGTCCAGCCTCGTGATACGCAATAGATTTTTTCTCTTTTTCGGTAATGATTTTTGTTTTCTTCTCAAGTCCACCGATAATTCTATCTACAGCATCAAGAAAATCGTCTTTTTGTACAGTTTTCTTGTCTTTTCGAGCAGCAATCAATGCGGCTTCGTTGCACACGTTGGCAATGTCTGCACCCGAAAAACCAGGAGTCTGTTTCGAAAGGAAGTCGATGCTTACGCTATCATCAATTTTAATCTTTTTCAAATGTACTTTGAAAATTTCTTCTCTTTCGTGTACATCGGGTAATTCTACTTGAATTTGACGGTCGAAACGTCCTGCACGTAGCAATGCTTTGTCCAAAATGTCGGCACGGTTTGTTGCTGCCAAAATGATGATGCCACTATTTGTGCTGAATCCGTCCATTTCGGTAAGCAATTGGTTGAGTGTGTTTTCTCGTTCGTCGTTTCCTCCCATATTCGGGTTGCGACCTCTGGCACGACCTACGGCATCAATTTCGTCGATGAAAATAATACAAGGCGATTTTTCTTTTGCTTGGCGAAAAAGATCGCGAACGCGCGAAGCACCCACGCCTACGAACATTTCGACAAAGTCTGAACCCGACATTGAGAAAAATGGAACATCGGCTTCGCCAGCAACGGCTTTTGCCAAGAGTGTTTTACCTGTTCCCGGAGGGCCTACAAGCAAAGCACCTTTTGGAATTTTTCCTCCCAATTCGGTGTATCGTTTAGGATTTTTAAGGAAAGAAACAATTTCTTCTACTTCTTGTTTTGCGCCTGCCAATCCAGCCACATCTTTGAAAGTGATTTTATCTTTGTCTTTATTTCCTTTTTCTGTGATTTGTGCTTTTGAACGACCCACATTGAAAATGCCACCACCGCCTGCACCGCCCGACATTCTTTTCATTAAGAAAATCCACAATGCAATAAAGAAAACCAACGGCAGAATATTCCACAAGAGATTTGAGAAATAGTCTTTTTCCTCAACATATCTGACGTCTCCAATGAACTGTTTGTTCTCTTTTGACTTGTCAATGTATTCGTCGAATTTATCGGTCGATGGAATGTGTGATTCTACAAAAGGTTCTTCGGCGTGTTTTTCTGCTTTGTCGCCGTAAACTTCATTCATTGCTTCTTTTTTGATATATGCTCTAGCAATGTCTTTGTTTGAAACGACAACGATTTTTTCTATATATCCTTTGCTAACGTATTGCTGAAATTCGGAATAACTGACTTCTTTTGCGTCTTCGGAAGGTGAAAAGAAATACATCGAGAGCAGTGCAACTGCGATAATTGCGTATAACCACTCAATGTTTATGTTAAATTTTGGTTTCTTGTTCTTGTCCATTTTTTTATCAATCTAAATCTTCAATTTCAGTAATTTTAGCATCAGACCACAAACTCTCGAGGTTGTAAAATTGGCGTGCTTGACGTTGGAAAATATGCACCAAAACATTTCCGTAATCGTACACAATCCATTCGGCATTGTCGTATCCATCAAAAGCAAAAGGTTTAATGTGGTCGTTATCGAAAAGATAATCGTAAACAGAGTCGGCAATAGAAGATACGTGTGTGTTCGAGTCGCCTTCGCACACGATGAAATGGTCGTAAATCACGCCATCAATTTTGCTTAAATCAATGCAAGTAATGTGTTTTCCTTTGCGTTCTTGAATTCCTTCTATAATTTTTTTTATTAGCGTTTTGTCGCTGATAGTTTTATCCATAAAAAACGTGTTTTGTATTAAACTGCAAATATACAAGAAAATGTTGAATAAATAATTTTTTGCAAACCGAAAGTTTGCGTTTGCAAAATTGTAAAAAATCATTTTTGTAATTGCAAATAAACGTGTAATTTTGCAACTTTATTAGGAGTAACAAATTTTAAGATATAAATGGACAAAAACACATTAACTGGATTCTTGCTGATAGGGCTTATTTTCGTGGCATTTTATTTTATTAGTCGCCCTACGCCAGAACAAATTGAATATCAAAAACAAGTAGCAGAGCAAAAGGCATTGGCTGCCCAAGCAGAGCAACAAGAAAAAGAAGCACAAGATACATTGCCAATCGTTGTGGAAGATTCTACGGCTTTGGTTGCACGACTTGGAAATTTTGCAAACGCAGGTGTAGGCGAGGAGAAAACAGAAATTGTTGAAACTGATTTGTTGAAAATAGCATTCTCGAACAAAGGTGCTATGGTAACTTCTGTTGAACTGAAAAAATACAAGGAAAGTAAGGACTCGCTACTTCGTCCGTTGATGTTGTTCGATGGTAAAGAAGAAAATGCTTACTCGTTTGTTTTTGCCACAAATTCTTCTCGTGTGTTGAGCACAGCAGATTTGTTTTTCGAGCAATTGCCTATTGAGAAAAACGATAGCACTCAAATTGTAACTTACCGATTGACTGTCGACGAGGAATCTTATATGGATTTCGTTTATACCTTGCCAAATGACGATTATATGGTTCGTTTTGATATTAAAACGAAAGGTATGAACGACGTTTTTGCGCCTACAATGTCGTCGTTTGAATTGCAGTGGGATGGTAAAGTTCGTCAACAAGAAAAAGGACGCGATTTTGAAAGTCGTTATTCTGGCGTATATTTCAAATATTTTGCTGATGATGTTGATAATTTGAGCGAATCGAGTGCCGAGACGAAGGACATTCCTACAAAATTGAAATGGGTTTCATTCAAAGACCAATATTTTTCGACAATTTTGATTGCTGACGAAAGTTTTTCTTCGGCAAAACTTAGCACAGAAGCCTACAAGGAAGGAAATTACTTGAAAAATTGTTCGGCAAATATGTATGTGCCTTACGATGGCGAAAAAGTAGGATTCCGTTTTTATTTCGGGCCAAACCATTTCAAAACGCTTAACGACTACGATAAAAATTTGCCCGACGAAGAAAAACTCGACTTGCAACGACTTATTCCACTTGGTTGGTCGTTGTTCCGTTGGGTGAATCGTTGGATGGTAATCCCAATGTTCAATTGGTTTGGAAGTTTTATTTCAAGTTTTGGAATCATTATTTTATTGATGACAATTGTTATCAAGACATTGCTTTTCCCGCTTATGTACAAATCGTATATGTCAACAGCGAAAATGCGTGTTTTGAGACCTGAAATAGAAAAAATAAACGAGAAAATTCCGCAAGAAAAAATGCAAGAACGCCAAAAGGCGACAATGGAACTTTATAGTCGCGCTGGCGTGAATCCAATGGGTGGATGTATTCCAATGTTGCTACAAATGCCTATTTTGATAGCAATGTTTTCGTTCTTCCCTGCGGCTATTGAGTTGCGCCAACAAAGTTTCCTTTGGGCTGACGACCTTTCGGCATACGATTCTATTTGTGATTTACCGTTTAATATTCCATTTTATGGTTCGCATATAAGTCTGTTCTGCTTGTTGATGACCATTACGAATATTATTTATACGAAATGGAATATGGAAGCGTCTAACACAGGCGGACAGCAAATGCCTGGAATGAAATTTATAATGTATTTCATGCCAATTATGTTCTTGTTCTTCTTTAATAGTTACGCATCAGGTTTGAGTTATTACTATTTTATTTCGCTTTTGATAACAATAATACAAACATACATTTTCCGTTTGTGCATTGACGAAGAAGCGTTGCTTAAACAATTGAACGAAAACAAGAAAAAACCACAAAAGAAAAGTGGTTGGATGGCACGATTGGAAAAAATGCAACGAGAACAACTTGAGGCTCAACGAAAAGCGAGAAAAAATTAGTTGATTGTCGCATTCATTTTAATTTGTAATTTTTTAACTCACAGATATGAAATTCAAAAGAATATTATTGAAACTCAGTGGCGAAAGCTTGATGGGCGAAAAAAAATATGGTATTGACGAAGTTCGTTTAGCACAATATGCCGAGCAGATAAAAGAAGCACACGAAATGGGTGTTCAAATTGGCATTGTGATTGGTGGTGGAAATATTTTTCGTGGATTGAGTGGAGCAGGCAAAGGTTTCGACCGGGTAAAAGGCGACCAAATGGGAATGTGTGCCACAGTTATCAATTCACTTGGATTGAGTAGTGCGTTGGAAGCAATTGGCGTGAAATGCAAAGTGCTGACTGCCATTCGTATGGAACCAATCGGTGAGTTTTATAACAAATGGAAAGCAATAGAATATATGCAGCAAGGTTGCGTAGTGATAATGAGCGCAGGAACAGGAAATCCGTATTTCACTACTGATACGGGTTCATCGCTTCGTGGCATTGAAATTGAGGCAGATGTTATGCTAAAGGGTACGCGTGTCGATGGCATTTATACCGCCGACCCCGAAAAAGACCCAACTGCCGTAAAATTCAACGATATCACTTATGATGAAATTTACAATAAAGGTTTGAAAGTGATGGATTTGACAGCCACAACAATGTGCAAAGAAAATAATTTGCCAATTTATGTGTTCAATATGGATATTTATGGCAATTTGAAGAAAGTGCTAAGTGGCGAAAATATCGGAACACTTGTACACAACTAAAAAACGATTAAACATTAAACACTAAACAATTAAAATATGGTAGATTCAAAACAAATAATCAGCGAAGCGCAAGACGATATGGAGATGGCAGTAATGCATCTTGACGAAGCTTTGGCTCATATTCGTGCAGGAAAAGCAGATGTACGTTTGCTCGACAATATAAGAGTAGATTCATACGGCGCTATGGTGCCTATCAACAATGTTGCGTCTGTCAATGTGATTGATGCACGTAGCATAGGTATTAAACCTTGGGATAAAAGTATGTTTCGAATTATTGAAAAAGCCATTCTCGATTCGGGTTTAGGAATCACGCCCGAAAATAATGGCGAAATGATTCGCTTGGGTATTCCACCACTTACCGAAGACCGTCGTAAACAATTGGCTAAGCAATGTAAAGGTGAATGCGAAACTGCTAAAATTAGCGTTCGTAATGCTCGTCGCGATGCTGTTGACCAACTTAAAAAAGCAGTAAAAGAAGGTTTGTCCGAAGATTTGGAAAAAGACGCCGAAGCAGAAGTACAAAAAGTTCACGATAAATTCATAAAGAAGGTTGATGAACTTTTTGCTGCTAAAGAAAAAGAAATTATGACTGTGTAATCTAATTAGGATTTAGGAGTGAGAATTGAATTTCTTGCTCCTAACTTCTAATTTCAAATTTCTAATTCCTTTGCAGGGTTTAGTCATAAAAAATACAGGCAGTTGGTATCAGTTGAAAACTGATAGTGGCGAATGCTTCGAAGCGAAAATAAAAGGTAATTTTCGAATAAAAAAAATTCGTACCACAAACCCTGTTGCAGTCGGCGACAATGTGATTTTTGACGTTAATGCCGAAGGTCAGGCGTTGATTTCTGAAATCGTTCCACGTAGAAATTACATCATTCGCAAAGCATCAAATTTGTCGAAAGAGTCGCACATCATTGCAGCGAATATCGACCTTTCTTTTCTTGTTGTAACGTTGGCTCATCCCGAGACTTCAACCATTTTCATCGACCGCTTTTTAGCTACTGCTCAAGCATATAATGTGCCAGTTTGTCTTGTTTTTAACAAAATTGATATTTATGGCGAAAACGAGCATCGACGGATGAAAGAACTCATTTCGTTGTACGAGGGTTTGGGTTATCGTTGTGTGCAAACTTCGGTTACTACAAATGTAGGATTAGACCAATTAAAATCTGAAATCGTAGGTAAAATCACGTTGTTTTCGGGTCATTCTGGCGTTGGAAAATCATCGATAATAAAATCGTTGCTACCTGAGGCAGAAGTTAAGATTGGCAATATTTCCGATTATCATCAAAAAGGGAAACATACCACAACTTTTTCTGAAATGTATGAAGTCCAAGGTGGTGGCTATTTGATTGATACTCCAGGAATTAAAGGTTTTGGTACGATAGAAATGGACGAGTATGAAGTGGGACATTTCTTTCCTGAAATTTTCAAAAAATCAAGCGAATGTAAGTTTAACAATTGTACGCACACTCACGAGCCTGGTTGCGCTGTGATAAGGGCAGTTGAGGAAGGTGAGATTGCAGAATCGCGTTATCAGTCGTTTCTGAGTATCCTCGATGATGCCGATGAAAGCAAATACAGATAAAGTACAACGTACAATATTTTGATAAAAAACATTTTTGCAATGCGAGGAAAACTGAAACTGATGTTTATTTTGATAGCGATAGTCATTGTTGCACTTTCGACGATAGCTACGAGTCAGATTATCAAAAGTATAACGCACGTTGAAAAAGGGAAAATGCAGTTGCTTGCCGAGGCAACAAAGAAAATGGTTGAGGCGGGTATCGACCAAGATGTTTCTTTTGAATTGCAAATTATTGAGGCAAATAACGATATTCCTGTAATAATTATTGACGAAGATGATAATTTGTTGAGTTATAGGAATATAGATAAATTGGATAAATATCCGCAATTGGCACCGAAGTACGTTGAACGAATGAAAGAACAGCACGAACCAATTGAAATTCTGTATGCAAGCGGTGATAAACAATTTATTTATTACGACGATTCGTTTTTGAAACGAAATGTATTCTATTTTGCTATTATTCAGGCACTTGTAGTGATAGCCTTTATCGCAATTTCAGCAAACATTTTCGTGGTGCAAAAGCGTGCCGAACAAGATCGTGTGTGGGTAGGTCTTTCGCGCGAAACTGCCCATCAGTTAGGAACTCCCATTACGTCGCTTTTGGCTTGGGTAGAAATTTTGAAGGAAGAAAACGTCAATCAAACTTACGTAGAAGAAATGACGAAAGACGTTACTCGGTTACGCACCGTGGCAGAACGTTTTTCTAAAATTGGTTCTATCCCAGAATTGAAAATTGAGAGTTTGAATGAGATTCTCACGCGTTCTGCCGAGTATATGCAAAAACGAGTTTCAAATCGTATTGAACTGACTTGCAATATAAAAGATGAAATTTTCTTGCCGATGAATGTCTCGCTTTTTGAGTGGGTTATAGAAAATTTGTGCAAAAATGCGGTAGATGCGATGAATGGTGAGGGAAAAATTCATATTGAAGCAAAAATTGAAGACGAAAAGGTGGCGATTGATGTTTCTGATACAGGAAAGGGTATTGCGAAGTCGGATTTTCATACAGTGTTCAATCCTGGTTTTACCACAAAAAAACGTGGTTGGGGACTTGGACTTTCGCTCGTAAAGAGGATAATAGAAGAGTATCACAAAGGAAAAATATTTGTAAAACATTCAGAAGTAGGAGTTGGAACCACTTTCAGAATATTGCTTCCTTTGCAAAATGAGATAAAAAAATAAAAACTATTTCATTTTAAGAATAAAAGTTGTAACTTTGCAGTTCAAAAAATCAAGAAAGTGAAAGAACTTGTTGATTATAAGGTATCTTTGAAAGAAATTGGCGATGCTGTTGAGGTGTTTCCTTTTCATTTGGATGACGAATTTTTCTCAAAAATGCAGAATGATGAAGTCTCCAAAGGTGATGTTTCGGCAGAAGTTGCGGTAAAAAGACTAAGCGAAGAATCTTTTGAGTTGAAATTTTCGGCAAAAGGTAATGTCGTTATTCAATGCAATAGATGTTTAGGCGATATGCTACAACCGATTTCGGTAGAAGAAACAATACTTGTTAAGTTTGGAAAGGAATTTTCAGAGAACGAAGCCGATGATTCCGTTATTGTGCCAGAAGATGAGGGAACAATAGATGTCGGTTGGTTTGTTTTTGAATTTATTGTTCTTGGAATTCCAATCACACATATCCACCCGAAGGGAGAGTGCGATGAAGAAACGTACAACAAACTTAAGCAGGTGATGGTGTTAAAAGAAGATGAATCGTCGGACGAAGATTTTGAAGAATTTTCTGGAAATAGAGAAAAACCGATTGATTCACGATGGAGCGAATTAGAAAAATTAAAAAATAAATTAAACTAAAATTATAAGAAAATGGCACATCCCAAACACAAACACTCAAACATGAGAACTGCCTCAAGAAGAACTCATTACAAAGCAACTCTCCCAACTTTGGCTATTTGCCCTAATTGTGGTGCAGTGCATATTTTCCACACCATTTGCAATGCTTGTGGATATTACAGAGGCAAACAAGTTATTGAAAAAGCAGAAGCGTAAGTTACGTTTTCTTTTCGATTAAGAACCGGCAGTTGGTTGGGTTATTCCAATCAACTGCTTTGTTGTTATTAAGATGTGAAAAACTCATTTTGCAAACTGCAACTTTTTTAGTATATTAGCATAATGATATTTTTACAAGTTGACAATCTTAAATTATTGATACTATGAAAGATAATTTTTGTATAATTATGGCAGGTGGAGTAGGAAGTCGTTTTTGGCCTTTCAGTAGAAACGAACGTCCGAAACAATTTCTTGACTTTATGGGAACAGGCAGTTCGCTTTTGCAAATGACGTACAACCGTTTTCGTAAAATTATGCCAGCTGAAAATATATACATTGTTTCAAATTTGATTTATCGCGATTTGATTTTGGAACAATTGCCCGAACTGACAGAAAAACAAGTCTTGCTTGAACCAACGCGTAGAAATACAGCGCCTTGTATAGCGTACGCTGTGAATAGAATAGCAAAAGTTACAAAAGAGGCAAATATTGTCGTTTCGCCTTCAGATCATTTGATTATGAAGGAGAATGATTTTCTTGATACTATTGCTACTGGTTTGGATTTTGTATCGAAAAATGATGCTTTGCTTACGTTGGGAATTAAACCTTATCGTCCAGAAACTGGTTACGGATACATTCAAATTTCGCAAGGCGAAGGTGCTTTACGAAAGGTGCATACATTTACCGAAAAACCAAATCTCGAAATGGCAAAAGTCTTTATGGAAAGTGGCGAATTTTTGTGGAATTCGGGCATTTTCCTTTGGAGTTTGTCATCGATAATGAAAGCGTTTGACGAATTTTTGCCAGAAATTTCAAATAAATTCAAACAAGGCGAAAGTGTTTACGAAACTCCACGCGAGCAAATGTATATTAACGAGATTTATCCTTTGTGCCACAATATTTCTATTGATTACGGAATTATGGAAAAGGCGCAGAATGTGTATGTGCTTGCTTCGGATTTTGGGTGGAGTGATTTAGGAACGTGGGGTTCGCTTTATGATTTGTCTCACAAAGATGAAAACAGAAACGTGGCAAAAAAATGTGATGCTTTGTTTTACGATAGCAAAGAGAATATTGTGGTTATGCCAAAGGGAAAATTGGCGGTCGTGCAAGGTCTGGACGGCTACATTGTAGCAGAATCGGACGATGCGTTGCTCATTTGCAAAAAAGAAGAAGAACAACGCATAAGGCAAATGGTGAACGACATTACAGTGAAATTCGACGGAAAATATATTTAATAGGTTTTGCAAAATCTATATTTTACCGACTAAAAACTTAAACAATAAACATTTTCGCAATATGGCATTTTTCAAACTTTCGCAACCTAAAGGTTTTAATCATAAACCAATATATTACGACGAGGATAAAGAGGCGCACGAAAAAATGGTGGCAAAAGCGAAACGTGAATTGGGAATTAAAGAGGAAGGTGAAGAATACAAGCCCGATATAAAAGGGAAATTTAGAAATTCGTCGTCCGCGAACGACCACGAATATACTTTCAATTTTCGTAGAACTGCCGAAAAAAAATCAAATCGCCATTTGATAGTGTTGGTTTTGTTATTGCTTATTGTTCTCTTCTTTTGTTCTAAACTATGAGCGATATAATTCACCTTTTGCCAGATTCTATTGCTAACCAGATTGCGGCGGGCGAGGTTATTCAACGTCCAGCATCGGTGGTGAAAGAATTGATGGAAAATGCCATTGATGCGGGTGCGCTTCGTGTACAAGTAATTATTAAAGACGCAGGCAGAACTCTTATTCAAGTAATTGACGATGGTAAGGGAATGAGCGAAACAGATGCACGTTTGGCTTTCGAACGTCACGCGACATCGAAAATTGATAAAGCAGACGACTTATTTTCGCTTAGAACAATGGGTTTTCGTGGCGAAGCATTGCCTTCTATAGTTGCTGTGGCACAGGTGGAAATTAAAACGCGTCGTCCCGAAGATGAAATAGGCACATTCATTTCAATTGCTGGTTCCGAAATTCAGGAGCAGTCGCACGTATCGACTTCTGTTGGAACTGATATTGCAGTGAAAAATCTGTTTTTTAACGTTCCTGCACGTCGCAAATTTTTGAAGGCGAATGCTACCGAACTTCGTCAGATAATGATATGTTTCCAACGTATTGCTTTGGTTTATCCTGAAATAGAATTTGAACTTTTTCATAATGGAGCAGTCGTCTATTCGTTGAAACCATCGAATTTGCACCAACGCATTGATGCGGTGATGGGCAAAAAAATGGGCGCGCAGTTGCTCGAAGTGAAAGAGGAAAATGAGGTGGCGAAAATTTATGGTTTTGTTGGTACGCCAGATTCTGCAAAGAAGAAAGAAGCGCAAACTTTCTTTTTTGTGAACGGAAGATATATGAATCATTCGTATTTTCATAAAGCAGTAATGACAGCATACGATAGAATGTTGCCAGCCGATTGCCGACCGAATTATTTCCTTTATTTTGATGTCGATCCTGCCACGATAGATGTGAATGTGCATCCTACAAAAACCGAAATAAAATTTGAGAATGAAAATTTTATTTGGTCAATATTGCAGGCTACTGTGAAAGAAACTTTGGGAAAATTTAATATTTTGCCACCTCTTTCGTTCGATTCAGGCGTGAAAATAATAAACGATTTTGTGCCGACAAGTGAAATTGTAGAACCGAAAATACGTACTAATCCAAATTATAATCCTTTTAAACAGAGTTCTTCGCGAGATTTTGCCGCGCCTTTGCAAAAACATATTCCTAACGATTGGGAAAAATTGTATAGCAGTTTCGAAAACGAACTAGAAGAGATTCCACAAGAACAAGTTACGCAATTGCAACTTGACATACCGAGTGCAAAACCGAAATTATTTCAATTTCAGAAAAAATATATTGTAACGTCAACCGAAGCGGGACTGATGTTTATCGACCAAAATAGGGCGCATACTCGTATTTTGTACGAGAGAAATATGCGTATGATGCGTGAAAAAACTTCTCGTTCGCAAACGTTGCTTTTCCCTGAAACTATGGATTTGGAACCCTCACTTTTGCCGTTGTTGCATTGCCTAAACGAAGATTTACGAAACGTAGGATTTGTATTAGAAGAAATTGATGGTGGTTTGGAAATTTCTGCAATTCCTGCTGAACTTT
Organism: Bacteroidales bacterium UBA1754; assembly: GCA_002315615.1. Classification (GTDB taxonomy): domain Bacteria; phylum Bacteroidota; class Bacteroidia; order Bacteroidales; family Paludibacteraceae; genus UBA1754. The sequence continues at coordinate 16,797 of DCHK01000011.1, forward strand.
CAGCAAATTCGGCTATGGATGTACTGACAAAAATATTGAACGAAGAAATTGATTTAGATGCTGAAAATATTCGTGCAGATATTCACGAACATATTGCTTTAACGTTGGCGCATACAGAGTCGGTAAAAAATGGAACGGAACTTTCAGAAACCGAAATGAACGAGATTTACAAATCGTTGTTTTTGCTTGAGAATTCGTCTTATACGCCCGATGGTAAACCTATAATGACTATTGTCGGCATAGATGAAATTGAACGCAGATTTTAATTTACTTACAAACTATATCTATTAACTATTAACTTTTTACTATTTACTTTTAGCTATTGTTTCATTTATGTTTTTACATTGGTTGATTGTTACTATCGCGGTTTATTTTACCGCACTTTTATTGCCTGGTATTGAAATTCGCAATTTTTGGTCGTGCATTGTTATTGCTGCCGTTATAGGTATTCTTAATGCTGTTGTGAAACCACTGTTAGTGTTCTTTTCGCTTCCTATCACGTTGGTTACGTTGGGTTTGTTCCTTTTTGTGATAGATGCGCTCATTATTCTGCTGGCTGCCAAGTTGCTCGATTGTTTTGATGTGCAAAATTTTTGGTGGGCATTGGCTTTTAGTGTAATTTTGTCAATCATTTCACAAATACTAAGTAATATTTTAGAATAATATATGGAAAGAAAAGTTAGAGTAAGATTTGCGCCAAGCCCTACGGGAGCATTACATATTGGTGGTGTGCGTACGGCGTTGTATAATTATTTGTTTGCCAAGAAAAATGGTGGCGAAATGTTGTTGCGTATCGAAGATACTGATAGCAATCGTTTTGTGCCTGGTGCTGAAGATTATATTATTGAGTCGCTCAATTGGTTGGGCATAAAGTTCGATGAAGGCGTTGGCATTGGTGGTGAATATGGTCCGTATCGTCAGAGTGAACGTAAGGAAATTTACAAGCAGTATGTCGATCAACTTCTTGCTGAAGGCAAAGCGTATATTGCTTTTGATACTGCCGAACAACTTGAAGCAAAACGTGCTGAGATTAGCAATTTCCAATACGACGCAAGTACACGTTCTACGATGGACAATTCGCTTACTTGTGCCACCGACAAAGTGCAAGAACGTATTGCTTCTGGCGAAAAATATGTAGTGCGTTTCAAAATTGAACCTAACGAAAATATTACGGTAAACGATTTGATACGTGGCGAAGTAGTGATAAATTCTTCTATTCTTGATGATAAAGTGCTTTGGAAATCGGCTGATTTTTTGCCGACATATCACTTGGCAAATATTGTAGATGACCATTTGATGAAAATCACTCACGTTATTCGTGGCGAGGAGTGGTTGCCATCGGCTCCATTGCACGTTTTGCTATATCGTGCTTTTGGTTGGGGAGATACAATGCCAGAATTTGCGCACCTTCCATTGCTTTTGAAGCCCGAAGGAAATGGCAAATTGAGCAAACGTGATGGCGACCGTCTTGGTTTCCCAGTTTTCCCACTTGAGTGGCACGACCCGAAATCAGGAGATGTTTCTTCTGGCTATCGCGAGAGTGGTTATTTCCCCGAAGCGGTAATCAATTTCCTTGCTTTGCTTGGATGGAATCCAGGAACGGACCAAGAAATTTTCTCAATGGACGAACTTATCAATGCGTTTTCGCTCGAGCGTGTGAGCAAAAGTGGTGCCAAATTTGATTACGAGAAAGGTAAATGGTTCAACCATCATTATTTGGCAAACAAGTCTAACGAAGAGTTGTCATTGCTTGTTGCACCAGAATTGAAAGTGAAAGGTATTGCTTGCGAAAACGAAAAACTGAATAAAATTATTGGTCTGATAAAAGACCGTGCGCATTTCGTAAAAGAACTTTGGGACGAAATGTATTATTTCTTCGAAGCACCTACATCTTACGATGAAAAAGCAGTAGCAAAGCGATGGAAAGAAGATACGCCTAAATTACTTGGTGCGTTGGTAGATTTTATGGCTACTTGGAACGAAAATATTTCTGCCAAGGAAATGGAAGAAAAGGTTATGGCTTGGAATGCTGAAAATGGTTATAATAATGGAGCTATGCTTAATCCATTTCGTTTGGCTTTGCTTGGCGAAATGAAAGGTCCACATATTTTTGATATAGTAGAAATTCTTGGCGTGAAAGAAACTATTGCACGTACAAAAAAAGCAATTGAAACGATAAAATAAAATTCATAGACATTGAAGAAAAAAAAGGATTAGACAGTTTGCTTAATCCTTTTTTTTGTAACGTTATTTGCAAAATAAAAGAGCGCTTTGTAAAAACAAAACGCTCTTTTACTGTTATGGAAAAAATTATTATTTCTTTCTGTTTCCGTAACGGCTATTGAATTTATCAACACAACCTGCTGTGTCAACCAAATTACTTTTACCAGTGTAAAATGGGTGAGAAGTGTTAGAAATATCCATTTTTGCCAATGGATAAGTTTGACCGTCAATTTCAATAGTGTCTTTTGTGCTAATGGTAGAACGAGTGATAAATACATCGCCATTAGACATGTCTTTGAAAGCAACTAAACGATAGCTTTCTGGGTGAAGTCCTTCTTTCATATCTTTTTATAATTTATTATTTCTTTTCAAATTCGGGATGCAAATATACGCACTTATTTTTGTAAAACCAAAGATTTGCAAAAAATATTGTACAGTAATTTTAACTTTAATAATTATTCTGCTTTTTCCTGCTCGCGTTTTAACGCCATTTCGCGCGTGTCTCGGGCAATTACAGTGGAACGATTCACTTCTTTCGTTTGGTCGAACATATAACGATATGTGATGTGTCGTGTGGCGAATGTTGCGCCGACCGATTCGTGCAAAGCGCGCATTTTTGGATTGAAATCACCAACCCACGAAAGTTCAATGTGGTCGTATTCTTTGTGAATTTTCATTGATTTTTCAATCTGTTTGAAAATAATGGATTCCAAACCGCATTTTTGGTATTTTGGTTTCACACCCATAATGACTATGCGCGAGCGAGTGATGGTTTTACGCCATTTGTAGTAAACAAATTTGATTTTGCTCCACCAGTTCAGTCTTCCGTTCAAATGCTTGATAATTTGATTTAAATCAGGATACATTACAAGGAAAGCGGCAGGATCGCCGTTGGCATAAACAAACCAAATGAAATCTTCGATGATAAAATCTTTTACGTCGTTAAGTTTCATTTGCACATCTTCTTCGCTCATTTGTTTGAAATTTTCGTGAAATTCCCAAGCGTCTTGATAGATGTTGAGCATATCATTCATATACTTGTGGGCATTTTTCATTTCAAAATGCTCTACGGTATATTCAGGTTTGCGACTTACCCAATCGGCAATTTTCCAAAATCTTTCGGGGAATGGTACGCGCAAGTTTAGTGAGTTTGAAACTTGCTCGAAATAAAATTTAAATCCGTATGTTTCAAATAATTTTTGGTAGTAGGGCGGATTGTATTGCATACCAATGGCGGGTTGTGTAAAACCCTCGACCAAAAGTCCCCAAAAGTTGTCGTTTTCGCCAAAATTGATTGGTCCGTCCATTGCTTCCATTCCGCGTTGTGAGAGCCAATTTTTAGCAGTGTCAAAAAGTAAATTTGCTGCATTTTGGTCGTCTATGCACTCAAAAAAACCGCAACCGCCAGTAGGTTGGTCAAATCCGAATGCTTTTTCTTTGTTGATGAACGCTGCAATTCGTCCAATTACTTTTTCGTTGTCATCTAAAAGCAAAAATTGTGTAGCTTCACCGTGTTTGTAAAAATCGTTTTTTGCTGGGTCGAAAATTTCGTTGATTTGTACATCGAGCGGGCGGACAAAATTATCGTCGCCTTTGTAAATTAGTTTTACGACATCAAGAAATTGTTGTCTTTGTTTTTTGCTTTTTACCTCTTCTATTTTCATTATATTTTTAGATTTGGGTTACATTAAGTAACAAAGATAATAATTTTGTTTGGTATAACGTGTGATTTTCAGGATTTTAATTTTTGGTAAATCTTCAAACAAGCCCAAGCATCGAGTGCGGCATATTGTTGCTGTGGTAAGGTGAGCTCGGGTGCTTCCCAGTTGGTTAATCGTTGTCTTTTCGATATTTTTTTGTTGAAAATTATGGCGTAAATTTTTTGTAGGCTTTGGTCTTCGATACCATAATTTTTAACTAATTTTTGCAAATCTACAAATGAAGAATTGTTTTCGATGGTGCTTTTTCTATTTAGTGCATGTAGGTCGTCTCTTAATGAGAGTCCGACTTTTTTAATGCTTTCATTTTCAAGAAATTGAATTAAACTTTGTGGCATTCCTATTTTGTTTAGTCGTATTAGAAATGCTATCTCGTTTGTGGCTAATTGTAATAACGCAACAGGATTGGGCAAAGAACCTTTTTGAAAGTTCGGGCGAGTTTCGGTGTCAATGCCGATTATAGTTTCAAACGAAAGTGCGTGTATGCACTTTTGCAAATCTATTTCGTTGGAAATGATGACAATTTTGCCTTCGAATGTTTCGTAAGGCAGACTGTTTATCTCTTCTTTTGTTATTGTGCTTTTGTATGTTTGTGTTAAATCCATTCGTCGTTGTTCTCGTCTTGAAGGTCGGTAATGCGTTGGTGCAGAAATGATTTTTTATTTGAGAGATTTTCTGTTTTGTCACATTCGTCATCGTCGTCGGTTAGCGTGTCGCTATAAAGTGCGATGTGAATTGCTTTGAGTGCGCTCACGAGTTTTGTTCCCCAATATTCGCGAAAAGATTCTTTACAAAGGAAAACTGCATCGTTCATAACGTCTTCGTTTCCAACTTGATAGCGCATTACAAAGTCTTTTAAATCTTGGTAAATATCTGCAATGTCTTCGGATATTGTTGCGTTAGAAATTTCTGCTACATCGCTCCACTGATTGTCGGTTTTGGCATAATCGGTATAAGCATCGGTTTCTCCCAAAATGGTTTGTATGCTTTGACGTACACTTTCGTAATCGTTTTCGGTAACAAATTGCTCCAAATCTTCTTCGCAAACTTGTTCTAAATTTGGTAAAGTGGAAATTTTAAGATAGATGATAGTCAGTAGTTTAGATAACCTTGAAAGGTAATCTTTCTTTTTGAAAGAGAGTGCATTTTCGAAAAAAGTAACACTTTCGTTGGCAACTGCAGCAAACTCTATCACATTATTTGAGTAAATATAATTTTGCATATCTTGTTTTTTTGCAAAATTACTAAATACTTATAGTTCTTCCAATAGATTGAGCATTTTCATCGTTGCTTTAATGGCGGCTTCAGTTTGGTCAACATCCAATCCGTGTGTTTTGAAAATTTTTTCACCAAATTTCCAAGTAATGGTTGTGTGTACCAAGGCGTCTGTTTGTCCGCCAGGTGGAATTGTTACGGCATAGTCAATCAGTTCAGGTATGTTTTTGTGCAACGAAGTGTAGATTTTCCAAACTGCTTTTGAAAATGCGTTGTATTGTCCATCGCCACAAGCAGTTTGCTCGTATTCTTTTCCGTCGATTTCTATTTTTACGGTTGCTACTGGTCGTAGTCCTTGAGTAAGCGAAAGTGAATAGTTTATCATCTTTATGCGATGCTCGGCGTTGCCTTGTTTTAGAACATCGGATACGATGTAAGGCAATTCTTCGGTAGTGATGAGTTGCTTTTTGTCGCCAAGTTCAATGATTCTGTCGGTAACTTTTTGCATTGTGTCGTCATCAATATTGATGCCGAGTGATTCAAGATTTTTTTTGATGTTTGCTTTACCCGACATTTTTCCAAGCGCATATTCGCGTGTTCGACCAAATCTTTCTGGCATTAAGGCATTGTAGTAAAGTTCGTTTTTCAAATCGCCGTCGGCGTGCACACCTGCGCATTGCGTAAAAACATTGTCGCCGATGATGGGTTTGTTGTTTGGTATGCGCACTCCAGAATATGTTTCTACTATTTTGCTTATCTTGTATATCTTTTTTTCGCAAATGTTTGTCTTCAGTTGAAGTTGGTCGTGCACCACAGCCAAAATACTTGTGAGAGGTGTGTTTCCAGCGCGTTCGCCAAGTCCATTGATAGTGGTGTGTATGTTTTTTATTCCTGCATTGATGGCGGCCATAGTGTTTGCTACAGCGAGGTCGTAGTCGTTATGTGCGTGAAAGTCAAACGTCAAATCGGGGTAACGTTGCAACATTTCTTTGCAGAAATCGTATGTCTGAAAAGGTGTCAAAATTCCCAAAGTATCAGGCAACATAAACCGATTGATATTTTCGTTTTTCAAAGTGTCAATCAGCAGAAATACGTAATCTTTCGATAGCAACATTCCGTTGCTCCAGTCTTCGAGGTAAAGGTTGACGATGAGCCCTTGCTTGTGTGCTTCCCTGACGACCGAAATAATGTCTTCTATATGTTTTTGAGGCGTTTTTTGCAGTTGCTGCGTGGTGTGTTTCAACGAACCTTTTGCCAAAAGATTCATTACTTTGCAACTTGCATTTTTAATCCAGTTTACCGATTCTTCGCCATCAACAAATCCTAAAACTTCAATTCTGTCGAGCAAATTGTTGTTTTTTGCCCAATCGGTGATTGCTTTGGCACTTTCATTTTCGCCTTCAGAAACTCGTGCAGATGCAATTTCAATTCTATCCACACCAAGTTCTTTCAGCAAAAACTGTGCAATGCTCAATTTTTCCTGTTTAGAAAACGATACGCCAGAAGTTTGTTCGCCGTCTCGTAGAGTTGTGTCAAGAATTTGAATCATATCTATTTGTTATTGAAAGACAAAACGTCTCAAACAAAAGCAAAGATAATCAGATTTTGTGGAAAATTATTTTCTTTTCGGATTTTTTGGGAACCAACCTTTTTCAACGCGTTGTTTTTGATCGAAAATCTCTTTTATTGACCAAAAACTTGAAAAAGCGAAAACGCCACACAAAACTGAAATAATTGTGTTTTGAATTAAAAGTGAAATGGCTGTTCCAATAATACCTGCGAGTAAAAATACCCACCAGCAACGAGTGCCGAAATAATATTCTGCTTTTATTACAATAGGGTGGAAAACTCCAATAATAATGAACGTGCAGACACCAATGATGAGTCCATCAAAATTTAGCAAATCCATAAATTATGAATAGCGGAGTTTTTGTTTTACACGCAACACAGAGTTCTTTTTCAAGTTGTTCAAACGACAAAGTTTGTCAACTGTAGTGTGATATTTGCGTGCAATACTCGAGAGCGTTTCACCCGAACGAACGATGTGATATTTTGGAGCAGTGTAATTCTTTAGTTCGTTGAATGACTTTGCTTTGCAAACCAAGTAAGTGTCGTTATATGGTACGTGGCAGTTGAAATCTACGATATTGGTTGGATTGATAGAATTGCCCAAGTAGCGAAATTCAAAATGCAAATGTGGTCCAGTAGAGCGACCAGTGTTTCCTCCAAGTCCAATGACATCACCCGCCAAAACTGTTTGGTTAGGAACGACTTGTATTTTCGAAAGGTGTCCATACAAAGTTTCCAAACCATTGTCGTGACGAATTACGATGAAATAACCATATCCATATCTGTCATAATCAATTACGCGAACCTTTCCGCCAAAAGCAGCATGAACGGGGTCTCCAATATTTAGACGTAAATCAATGCCGTGATGAAAACGTCCCCAACGTGGTCCGTATTGCGAAGTAACATCGCCATCTACAGGATGATAGTAATCAGAACAATCAACCACCAACGAATCAGGAAGGTCTTTTATCGCAATTTTGTATGGATTAACCCATTTGTTTTGCCACTCTGCAAATTTTGAATAAATATTATCGGCTGGAGCGTGTTCTTCGTTAGTAGAATAAAGGAAATAATCCTTTTGCATTTCGTAACCATAACTTGGTGCTAAACTTGCTAAATCTTTGAATTCCTGTGCGTTGACAAAAAACGCCGAGAGTAATGCTATGGTTGATATGATGTATTTTTTCATTGTTTGTTACATTTTTGATTTTCAAAGGTATAAAAAGATTTTTTTTTATCCAAACACTTTTTTAGACCAAGATTATTTTTTATTAAAATCTTGATACTGCAAATTTAGAAAAATGTGTAAAATATAAAGAAAAATATAAATGTTATAATGATGTTAATATAAAGTAAACGAGGGAGTTAAATAGTTTTTGTATGATGATAAAATATAGATTTTAGAAGGTGGTTTTTCGTGTAAAAAAGAATTGATTTTTTAGATATTTTTTATGATTTTTCATAATTGGCAGAAAATGTTGTTTTGAAAATTTTACGCTTAAATATTAACTTTGCGAAAAATATTGAAAAAAATGATACAAGTAATTCCGGCAATCGACATTATCGATGCAAAATGCGTGAGACTTTCGCAAGGCGATTATAATCAGAAGAAAGTGTATAACGAAAATCCTGTTGAGGTGGCAAAAATGTTTGAAGATGCTGGAATTTCGCGACTTCATTTGGTTGATTTGGACGGCGCAAAACAGCACCATATTGTCAATTATAAAGTGTTGGAAAAAATCACTTCTCAAACATCTTTGGTTGTTGATTTTGGTGGCGGCTTGAAGTCGGACGACGATTTGCGCATTGCGTTTGAATGTGGCGCAAAAATGATAACTGGAGGCAGTATTGCTGTGAAAAATCCGTCAGTTTTTGCAAGTTGGATAGAAAAATACGGAAGTGAAAAAATCATACTTGGTGCTGATGCTTCTAATGGAAAAATTGCCATAACTGGGTGGCTCGAAAATACCGATTTGGAATTGGTCGATTTTATTAAAAATTATCAGCAAAAAGGAATAAATAAGGTCATTAGCACCGACATAAGTAAAGACGGAATGCTCGAAGGTCCCTCATTCGATTTGTACGAAAAAATTCTTGCCGAGTGTCCTGGTGTTCACTTGATTGCAAGTGGTGGCGTTTCTGTTTTTTCAGACATTGAAAAACTTGATAAAATGAATGTACCTGGCGTGATTGTAGGCAAAGCACTTTACGAAGGAAAAATTCAATTGAAAGAAATTTCTTCTTATTTATCGAAATAATTTTTGCATAAAAATTGCATATTTATGCATTTTATAAAATATTTTTGAATATTTATGCAAATTTTCCACACTTTTGCTATGTAAAATGTAAAATTGCACTACCTTTGCCGAAAATTTTTCAAAACAGATATTTTTTCGACAAAAGAGATGAGTAATTCTTACAAACCCGTTTCTGCAGAAGAGGCAGTGAAAGTCATCAAAAATGGTGACCACGTTCATTTGAATGCTATCGGCAATGCGCCACAAGTTTTAATTCAGGCAATGTGCGAGCGTGGACGACGTGGCGAACTTAAAAACGTACACATACATCATTTTCATACCGAAGGCGAAGCGCCATATTCTGCTCCTGAGTTTGAAGGTATTTTCCAACACGATGCCTTTTTTGTAGGTGCAAATACGCGTAAAAATGTGCAGAGTGGTTATGCCGATTATATTCCTGTTTTTCTTGGCGAAGCAGGTCGTTTATATACCGATGGACGAATTCCTTGCAACGTTTGTATGATACAAGTTTGTCCGCCCGATGAAAACGGAATGGTTTCGCTGGGAACTTCGGTTGACGCTTGTCTTTCGGCAATGTCGGTGGCAGACTATACTATTGCTGTGGTAAATAAAAATGTTCCTCACGCTTTGGGTGACGCTGAATTTCACCTGAGCAAAATTGATATTTTTGTTGAGGATAACACGCCACTTATTGAAAAATTCTACGAAGAACCTACCGAAACTGATATTGCTATTGGACATCATTGTGCTGAATTGATTGAAGATGGTGCTTGTCTTCAATTGGGAATCGGTTCTTTACCAAATGCAACATTGGCTTGCTTGGGTAATCATAAAAATTTGGGTATTCATACCGAAATGTTTGCAGATGGAGTTTTGAAGTTGGTTGAAAAAGGTGTAATAAATGGTGCTAATAAGGCACTCGACCGTGGTAAAATTGTTTCTACTTTCCTTTTGGGAACAAACAATGTTTACAATTTCGCCGATAAAAATCCTATGGTGCTGATGAAGGATGTAGCATACACCAACGACCCTTTTATTATAGCACAACAACCAAAAATGACGGCAATCAATTCTGCTATTGAAATTGACTTGACGGGTCAAGTTTGTGCTGATAGTATTGGTACAAAACAATTCTCAGGTGCTGGTGGACAAATAGATTTTATTTATGGCGCATCGCGTTCAAAAGGTGGTAAAGCGATTATAGCAATGCCTACTCGTACAAAAAAAGGTGTGAGTAAAATTGTGCCGACACTTACTGTTGGCGCAAGCGTGGTAACTACGCGTTTCCACGTGCATTGGTTTGTAACAGAATTTGGTGCGGTGAATCTTTACGGACGCACAATGCAAGAACGTGCGAAACTCATTACGAGCATTGCACATCCCGATGATAGAGAGGCATTAGATAAAGCCGCTTTCGAACGATTTGGTTCGCATTTCCATTTTGTTGAAAAATAAAAAATATTCATATTCAAAGGCACGGACTGAAATTCGCGCTTTTGTTTTTTATTTCGGTATGAAAAAATTTCTCTTTTTTACATTGGCAATCGCAATTTTTGCGTGTATTGGCAAAGCAAAAGCAGGTGTAGTTGATGAAGAACAAAAGGTCAGTCTTTATATTTCATCAAAAGATTCGTTAAAACTTGCGCAAGTTTGGCACGATACTTTGGCGTTAAAACCTTCTTGTCAACCTGCTGAGACTGAATGTTTTGTGTATGTCGATACGTTGCATAAATTTCAAAAATTGGTCGGAATTGGTGGTGCTATAACAGATGCAACTGCCGAAACTTTTGCAAAGTTACCAGATAGTGTTCAGCAGAAATTTATTGATGCATATTACGATGCACAAAATGGCATTGGTTATTCGTTAATGCGCACAACGATGAATAGTTGCGATTTTGGTACCGAAAATTATGATTATGTAGCAGAAAATGACACCACACTTTTGTCTTTCGATATTTCGCACGATGATAAATTTCGTTTGCCTTTGATAAAGAGAATTTTTGTAGAAAAAGGTGTGATGCCTTTGTATGTAAGTACTTGGACACCACCAATTTGGATGAAAGATAATCGCGAATATTTTCACGGTGGAAAATTATTGCCAACGTGCGCACAAGCGTGGGCAAATTATTTTGTGAAATATATTCAAGAACTTGAGAAACGCGATATTCCTGTTTGGGGACTTTCGGTGCAAAACGAACCGATGGCTGTACAAAAATGGGAATCTTGCATTTACACTGCCGAAGAAGAACGAGATTTTGTGAAAAATAATCTTGGTCCTACGTTGTGGAAAAATGGAATGAAAGATAAAAAACTGATTGTTTGGGATCACAATCGCGATTTACTTTTTCATCGTGCAAGTACGATACTAAATGACTACAAAGCAGCAAAATACGTTTGGGGAGTCGGCTATCATTGGTACGAAACTTGGACGGGCGCTCCGATGAATTTTGAGGCAGTGAGACTTACAAAACAAGCATTTCCTGATAAAGAACTCATTTTTACCGAGGGATGTGCCGAGGCGTTTGATTCTACTAAATTGGCCGATTTTTCGTTGGGCGAAAAATATGCGTATAGTATGATAAACGATTTCAATGCAGGTGCTTCGGCTTGGACAGATTGGAACTTGTTGCTCGACGAAAAAGGTGGTCCGAACCACGTAAGCAATTTTTGCTTTGCGCCCGTTCACGCCATTGCAGATTCTTTGTATTTTACTTCTGCCTATTATGCAATAGGACAATTCTCAAAATTTATTCGCCCTGGTGCAGAAAGGGTGGCGTGCTATGCAAGTAGGGCAAATTTCTACGCTACGGCATTCAAAAATGCTGATAATTCGTTGGTTATAGTTGTGCAAAATTCAAAAGACGAACCAATGGAAATGAAGGTTATTCTTCAGCAAAAGGAATTAAAATTCTCTATGCCACAAAGGAGCATCGCAACGTTTGTGGTAAAGTGAATTTGTGGTCAAAAAAATTACAAATATTCTTTTAACTCGAATAATTTTACTGAATTACTACCTTTTATAAGAATATAATGGTCTTTTACGGGCGATTCTGTTAGTGCTTTTTTTACTTCTTCTGCGTTGGCGAATTTTTTGAATTTGCACGGAATGTCGCGATAGTTTTCGCCGACGAGCCAAACTTCTTCAAAATTAGCATTTTCTAACAATGACACAACTTTGCGGTGCTCTGTGTCGCTCACTTCGCCCAATTCGCCCATTTGACCGATAATTGCCATTTTTGGTTTTGCGTCCATAATTCTGAAATTCTCTATGGCGGCGTTCATCGAAGTTGGGTTTGCATTGTATGCGTCAACTATCAGTTTATTTTTTTGTGTAATTTCCAATTGCGAACGGTTGTTGCTCGGTTTGTAACTGCTAATAGCGTCGTCAATATCTTGCGCAGGCACGCCAAAATAAAGACCTATGCAAATGGCAGCAAGAATATTGTCAAGATTGTAAGCACCGATAAGTTGCGTGTCAACTTCGTGCCATTCGGAATTTTTGTATTTCCATTTGAAAGAGAGTAGTGGTGCGCATTTTATAACTTGTCCACAAACATCTTCTTCGCTTTGTCCGTAGCAAACTATTCGTTCAATATCTCGGTCTGCTATCATTTGCGTCAAATCTGCATTATCGGCATTTACAAAAACTAAAGCGTTGCGAGATTTTAAAAAATCGTAAAGTTCTCCTTTTGTGCGTTTTACACCTTCAAAACTACCAAATCCTTGCAAGTGTGCACAACCTACATTGGTAATCATTCCACAAGTAGGTTCTACGGTTTCTACCAATGTCTTGATGTCTCCCGGATGACTTGCGCCCATTTCTATCACTGCTATTTCGTGCTCGTTGCTCAGTCTGAACAAAGTTTTCGGCACGCCCACATCGTTGTTGAAATTGCCTTGTGTGTACAAAACATTTGCTTTTTTCTGCAAAACTGTGGCGATAAGTTCTTTTGTGGTAGTTTTCCCATTTGTTCCTGTAATTCCTATTACGGGAATATTGAACTGCCTGCGATGCTCGCGTGCAAGGTCTTTGAAAGTTTGCAAGCAATCGTCAACTAAAATATATCGGTCGTCTTTTTTATATTCTGCTTCGTCTATAATTGCGTAGGCGCATCCTTGTTCAAGTGCTTTTTCTGCAAAAAGATTTCCATCAAACGAAGCACCTTTCAGTGCAATGAAAATGCTATCTTTTGGGCAAACCCTGCTGTCTGTTGTAATTTGCGGATGCGTTTTGTAGATGCTGTATAATTCTTCTATATTCATTTTTTTGATAAAATAGTTTCTAATTCTTCGGGCGAGATGTTTAATTTGAATTGTCCGTTTTTCGCCACAGAAATCAATCCTGTTTCTTCGGAAACAATTATGGCGATAGCGTCTGTTTTTTCGCTGATGCCCATTGCCGAACGATGTCTCAAACCAAGGTATTTAGGAATGTTCATATCGTGCGAAACGGGTAAAATGCAACCAGCAGCGCAAATTCTGTTGTTGGAAATTATCATTGCCCCATCGTGCAAAGGGCTATTTTTGAAAAAAATATTTTCAATCAACATAGTGCTGATTTTTGCATTTATTTCTTCGCCAGAATCTATAAAATCGTCCAATCGTGCACTTTGTTGCAGAATAATCAGTGCGCCGACTTTATTTTTTGCCATTTTTTGACAAGCGTTTACAATTTGCATTGAGCTTATTTCGCTCAAAGATATGTCGTTGTCTTTCCAAAAAGATTCTATTCTTTTCATAAAACCCCATTTTCTTCGTGTGCCAAGTTGAAAGAAAAATCGTCTTATTTCATCTTGAAAAATAATGACAAGTAAAATAATACCTACACTCATTACTTTGCTCAAAATAAGTCCGAGCAAATCCATTTCAAATATCAAAGTAAGGATATAGGCAAAAATAAAAATCAGTACGCCGAAAAAGATGTTCATCGCGCGACTGCCTTTCATTAGTGTGTATATTTGGTACAGAATTACTGCCACCAAAAAAATGTCGATAATGTCTTTTAACTTTATAGAGGAAATCATAATCCTTTGTATTTCTGATAAATCTGTATCACTTCGCGTGCTGCTTTCACATCGTGAACGCGCAAAATTTTTGCTCCGTTCATAAGTGCCATTGTGTTGACTACCGTTGTGGCATTAAGGCACTCGCTTGGCGTGTTTCCAAGTGTTTTGTATAACATCGATTTTCGCGATAAGCCGGCAAGAACGGGACATTTTAATTCCGTAAATTTAGCAAAATTTCGCAATAGTTCATAATTTTGTTCTATGGTTTTTGCAAATCCAAAACCCGGGTCAATAATAATTTTTTTTATTCCAAGATTTTCCAATTCTTTTATTTTCGACTCGAAGTACTCAAAAACTTCATTTGTTACATTATTATATATAGCAAAATTTTTCATCGTTTGTGGCGTACCTTTTGTGTGCATCAAAATATAACAAATATCAAGATTTGAAATGACACCGAACATATTTTTGTCAATTTCGCCACCCGATATATCGTTAATAATTTGAATGTTGTAGTTTTTTGCCACAAAATCAACAATATCAGCACGAAAGGTGTCTATTGAAATGGTAACATTGGGTATATTTTTTAATAATATTTCTATACAAGGCGTCAATCTTTTTAGTTCTTCTTCGATAGAAATATTTTCTGCTCCAGGCCTTGTTGAGTAACCACCAATGTCGATAACGTCTGCGCCTTCTTCAATCATTTGCTCGGCACGTTGCAGAATTTTTGCCTCGGTGTTGTATTTTCCTCCGTCGTAAAAAGAATCGGGAGTAACATTCAAAATGCCCATTAAAATTGGCGTTTCGGAATTTATTATGTCTTCGTAGTTCAACATCAAAAAGAGATTTTTTTTTAAAAAAAAGTAAAAACTTTTCTGCAAAAATAAAAAATATATTACCTTTGGAGTCCTTATAGACAAAAAAATAAGAAAAAATATAACCTTAATAAAAGAAAAGTGTATCTTTGTACGATTAAAATTTATCATTACTATGAGAAAAACAATTGTTAAAGTTTCAGCAGCATTCCTTTCGATTTTGTTGATGGTCGGATGTTCGAGCAAAGAAAAATCGAATACGACAGGTTGGAATTACAACGATAAGTCGCAAGGTGGTTTTCAGGTCGTGAACAACTATCACCAACAAACACCTCCGGGTATGAAATTTGTTGAAGGTGGTACCTTTACAATGGGTAGAGTGTCTGAAGACATTCTTGGCGATTGGAATAATGTTCCTCGCCGTGTTACTGTCAGTTCTTTCTATATGGATGAAGTTGAAATTAGCAACGTAAACTGGCGCGAATATGTTCACTGGATGAATATGGTGTTTGGTAGCACCCCAGAATTGGTTCAACGTGCTTTGCCTGATACTTTGGTATGGCGTGAAGAATTGGCATATAACGAGCCATATTTGCAATACTATTATTCTCACGTGGCTTACAACGATTATCCTGTAGTTGGTGTAAGTTGGGAGCAAGCAATGGACTATAGTTTGTGGCGTACCGACCGTGTGAACGAATTGATGCTTGTAGAAGCTGGAATTATCAAATTCCCAGAATTCCAAACATTGAAGGATAATCCTGATGTACTTGACATTGCTCAAAATCAAGTATTCAATACCGATAAATATCAAGTGAATCCAGAATACCAACCTACTGCAGGTAAACACCCAATGAAAACCGAGTATGGTGAAGATCGTAAAACTACAATGTCTGATGGTATTATGTTCCCGAAATTCCGTCTCCCGACAGAAGCAGAATGGGAATATGCAGCATTTGCTTTGATTACAGAAGAAGATGAAGAAAACTCAGGCAACAAACAAATGTATCCTTGGGCTGGAACTCAACTTCGTAATGCTGATAAAAAATACAGAGGTCAAATGTATGCTAACTTCGTTCGTGGTCGTGGTGATATGATGGGTATGTCAGGCAACTTGAACGATAAAGCGTTGATTACTGCTCCAGTATATTCTTATTTCCCTAACGATTTTGGATTGTACAATATGGCAGGAAACGTAAACGAATGGGTATATGATGTATATCGTCCAATGTCAACTGAAGATGTTCAAGAATACAACCCATTCCGTGGTAACGAATACAAATCTCCAATCTTTACAGAATCTACTGTAGAAGGAAGCAATGTTCGCGTTCCACAAATCGATAGTTTGGGTCGTGTAATCTATGCTTACGAAGTAGATAAAGAAACAGAACCTGCAGCATACGCTAAACTTGATGTTCGTAACTACAAAGATGGTGATAACCGCAGTGGTTTGTTGAAAGACAAATGGAAAGAAAATGCAGATCCTGATGTTGCAACAAAATTGCTTTACGATGCCGATACTGAAGGCGATGGAATTTTGTCATCAAAAATCTCAAATACATCTCGTGTATATAAAGGTGGTTCTTGGAAAGACCGTCCTTATTGGTTGAACCCTTCAACTCGTCGTTGGATTGACCAAAAAGAACGTCGTAACGATATTGGTTTCCGTTGCGCTATGAGCAAAGTTGGACCAGAAGCTGAAGAAGACGTTAAGTAATATAACATAAAGAGAAATTAAAAAAGCTCGGAATTAAATTCCGGGCTTTTTTTGTGCAGTTTGTCAACCTCTGTTGATTTTCTCGTTAATATTCACCTATTGATTAAACACTAAACGACTTATAGTGTTCTAAATTCGTATCCTTGTTCTTTGAGCCAATCAATTGCACGAGGCATAGCATAACGCATATTTTTTTCTGCTTTTAGCGAGTCGTGAAAAACAATAATAGACCCATTGCGTACATAATGCTTTACATTATTTAGTATGCGCTCGGGCGAAAGTTTTGCGTTGTAGTCGCGTGTTATCAAGTCCCACATCACTACGCGGTAGCCCATTTTTCGCAAACGGTGATATTGTCCGCGTGTAATGTGTCCGTGTGGTGGGCGTAGCAAATTACTATGTATGTAACTATCAGCTCTTTGTACATTTTCTACATACATATCGTTATTCTTGAAAAAGCCAGGAATATGGTTGTAGGTGTGGTTGCCCACTTGATGACCTTCGGCCTTCACTCGTTCAAAAACTTCGGGATGTTTAAATACATTTTTGCCCACACAAAAGAAAGTTGCTTTCACACCTTTTTCTTTCAGCACATCAAGTACCCAAGGCGTTACTTCGGGTATAGGACCATCATCAAAAGTGAGATATACCACTTTTTCTTTTTTGCTTTTTCGCCACAATGCGTGTGGGTAGAAAATGCGCAGAAATATGTACGGCTGTTCGATGAACATTGTTCCTACTTGCGCATATATTTCGGATAATAATTTTCAAATTCTGGTAAATATTTGTCCTCTAACGCCTCGCGTTTGTGGTCGCGTGCAAGGAATGTAATATTTTGCAGAATACCCATATTCTCTTGAATTTGTAATGTTGCACCAGTTCTTTGTGTACTACTCAAATTGAAATACCATTCTAAGTTGTGCAGTGTTTTTTCGCCCAATTCTTCTACTATAGCATCGCCACTCTTGTTGTCGCCAATTTGGTAATATGCTTCGGCAAAAGCGGTAAGAATATAATCGGAAGGCACTGTTTTTACAGGGATAACCTTCATTGCGTAGTCGAGCACTTCTTTGGCGCGAACAGAGTCGCCTTGTGTGATAAGTGCATCAGCCAACTGAACGAAGAAGCGACGCATATTTCCACACATACGCAGATTGTTTTCGTCCAAATAAACCTTTGGATTGTTGATATTTCCCCAACGGAATTTGTGCATCATGTTGTCGTACATCTTTTCTACGTCAACACCACTTGGGTCGGCAACTGGCGTAACACGGCGTGCCAAACCTTCGTTGCGAAGGTGCTGCTTCAAACCTAAATTGCATTCGTTGCCTACAGTTACTGCGTAATAGATAGGTCTTTCCCAATTGTTGTTGTTCAACATTTCAAGAATCATATATTCGTTTTTCATAATTCTCGAACCAAGTTGAAGAGGAATGACAGAGTCTATTTTCTCGGCTTCTTCTGCTTTTACAGTGCCAGTTTTTATTGCTTGTTTTTTATCTACAGGAAGGTATAAGTACTGCGATGGTATAAATGGTTCTTCACCTATAGCTATAAAATTGCCATTTTCGTAGAATTGCATAGCAGTATTCAAATCAATCCAAGCGGTTGCGTAGTCCTCATAGCCGTCCATTGGAGAGTCTTTGGTATTTACTTGCGAATAGTCTCGAACACCTTCTGCATATAGTTTTCTGCCAACTTTTATAGGCAATGGTGCCGATTCGTAATATTGGCGTTTCATTTGGTCGATGTACCAATCGGTTTGTAAATAACTGAGGTTACATACGCGAACATCGGTGCGTACGCCTTCCACTTCTTGCATATACCAAAGAGGGAAAGTGTCATTGTCGCCGTAGGTGAAAATAATTGCATTCGGTTCGCACGACATCAAGTAGTTGTAACCAAAATCGGCACACGTACGGCGGTCGGAGCGGTCGTGGTCGTCCCAGTTTTCAGATGCCATCAAGGTAGGAACGCCAAGACAAAGTATCGATATGAGAGATGCTTTTACAGCATCAAGTTTTTCGTTTTTAATCCATTTGCTCAATATTTGATACAATGACAAAACGCCAAATCCAATCCAAATACAGAAAGCGTAGAACGAACCTGCGTAAGCATAATCACGTTCACGAGGTTGGTTTGGTGTTTGGTTCAAATATACTACAATGGCAATACCCGTAAGCACGAAAAGTAAACCTACTATGCTGAAACTTTGATTGCCTTTTTTACCTTTGTTCAGTTGGTAGAAAATACCACACAAACCAAGCAAAAGTGGCAACAAATAGTATTTGTTTCTGCCTTTATTGTTTGCATAGTCGGCAGGTAAATTGGTTTGGTCGCCGTACATAGCGCTATCAATAAAGTCGAAACCTGTAATCCAGTTGCCATCCATTATTCCTCCGTTGCCTTGTATGTCATTTTGCCTTCCTGCAAAGTTCCACATAAAGTAACGCCAATACATATAGTGCAATTGGTATGAGAAGAAGAAATAAAGGTTTTCGCCGAATGTAGGCACTTTTGTGGTGATTTTTCGTCCGCAACGGTCGTGAACTACTTTGCGTCCTTCTATGTCAACCCAATTGCTATAAAGCGATGCGTGTCCTGAACTCCACATACGTGGGAACAATGTGCAGAATTTACTATCGTATTTATAGTGCTTTTGTTTAGCCGATTCGTAATGAGGTTTTGCTGTTTCGTCAGCAATTTTGTGCCAAGTGGTAGTCTCGTCGTAAACAGGAACGCAATAATCACCTTGAATTTCCAATTTCAATTCGGCATTGTAGTACTGACCATAAACAAGCGGATTGTCTCCGTATTGCTCACGACCCAAATAACTACGCAATGCAAATACATTGTCGGGTCCGTTTTGGTCCATAGCTGGATTTGCCAACGAGCGAATAATAGTTACCATATAGCAAGAATATCCGATGAAAAGCATTGCGCCACATACAGCCACTAAGTGGAGAATTCTGCGTGAATATTTCTCTCTAATGAATAGCCACCAAACGAGGAAAACAATAATGATGGTTGGAATAACAAAACCATCTCCAATGAAAGGAATTCCAAGTAAAATAATGGTAAAGAAAATAGAAATTTTCATACGCGAAGCATTGTTGCCAGCGTATGTCTCATAAATAGCCCAACCTAACACTCCGATGGTAAGAATGAAATATACCAATGCACCAGAGTTGTATCCCATTCCTAAAACATTAACAAAGAGCAATTCGAACCAACCTGCCACCTCGATAGAACCAGGAATGAATCCGTACATAATTATTCCTAATAAAGCGCAAGAAATGAGCAATGCAATGAGAACGCCTTTCCAAGTGCTTTGGTATCTTTTGAAGTAAATAACCAATACGATGGCTGGAATTGCCAAAAGGTTAAGCAAGTGTACTCCAATAGAAATACCCATCATATAAGAGATGAACACAATCCAGCGGTCTGAATGTGCCTCGTCGCAAGTGTCTTCCCATTTCAGAATAGCCCAAAATACTACTGCGGTGAACAAAGATGAAAATGCGTAAACTTCTCCCTCGACAGCCGAAAACCAAAATGTGTCCGAAAAAGTATATGCCAAAGCGCCCACTGCACCAGCACCCATCACAGCAATGAGTTTACCAAGCGAAAGTTCTTCGTCTTTCTCGCTTACAAGTTTTTTTGCCAAATGTGTAATAGTGAGAAAAAGAAAAAGTATGGTAAGTGCGCTGAAGGTTGCCGAAAGGGCATTTACCATCATTGCTACTTTCGTAACGTCAGAGGCAAAAAGTGTGGCAAACTTGCCGACAATCATAAAAAATGGTGCTCCAGGTGGGTGACCGACGTCCAATTTGTGTGCACAAGAAATAAATTCACCGCAATCCCAAAAACTTGCGGTAGGCTCGATAGTGAGCAAATAT
The DNA here is from genome assembly GCA_002315615.1 of Bacteroidales bacterium UBA1754. Classification (GTDB taxonomy): domain Bacteria; phylum Bacteroidota; class Bacteroidia; order Bacteroidales; family Paludibacteraceae; genus UBA1754. The sequence continues at coordinate 37,220 of DCHK01000011.1, forward strand.
GTTGCCCAAGCAATGGCAAACACCACCAAAGCCGTGATTCTGTTAACGAGTTTGTATTTTTTCATTTATGAATAATTTTGCGAATTAAAACTCACAAAATTAGCAAAAAAACACAAACGAAACAAATAGTTTTTTTAAAGGTGTAGTAATTGTTTTGCGACCATTTCTGCACAAGTTTCGCCATCAATGGCAGAGGAGGTGATGCCACCTGCATATCCTGCACCTTCGCCACAAGGATAAAGTCCGCCGATTTGTGGGTGTTGCAATGTTTCAGTGTCGCGTGGAATGCGTATTGGCGACGAAGAGCGAGATTCTACGCCTACCACCAATGCCTCGTTGGTAAGGTAACCGTGCATTTTGCGGTCGAACTGACGGAAACCATCGCGTAGGCGATTGCTAATTATTTCGGGCAACCAAAAATGTACGGGCGATGAGACTAAACCTGGCAAGTATGAACATTTTTGCAATCCTGCAGAAAGGCGACCATTTACAAAATCAGCCAATCGTTGTGCAGGTGCTTTTACGCCACCAGCACCATTAAGGTAACAAAGGTGTTCTACGTATTGTTGGAATTTTAGTCCTGCCAATGCTCCGTATTGTTGGAACTCGCCCAAATCCTCGGGACGAATTTCTACTACAATACCAGAATTTGCGTAAGGCGAACATCGTTGCGAATTTGACATTCCATTTACTACGATTTCCTCAGTTCCTGTCGAGGCGGGAACGATCATTCCACCAGGACACATACAGAAAGAATACACACCGCGTCCGTCCGATTGTGCAACCAAACTATAGGCGGCTGCAGGCAAGTATTCGCCTCGTTCGCGACGTTTGTACTGAATGCTGTCGATAAGTGCTTGTGGATGTTCGGCACGAACACCCATAGCAAAACCTTTACACTCAAGTTGAATATTGTTGCGATGGAGCATTTCGTAAATGTCGCGAGCAGAGTGGCCAGTTGCCAAAATTACTGCGTCAGCACGATATTCATTGTTTTCTGTTTTTACGCCTTTTATTTCGTTGTCGGAAAGAATTAAATCAGTTACTCGTTCGCCAAAATGGATTTCTCCACCACAATTGAGTATGGTTTGGCGCATATTTTTAATGATGAGTGGCAATTTATCGCTACCGATGTGTGGATGCGCTTCGTAAAGAATTTCTTCTTTTGCTCCGTGTAAATGGAATATTTGAAAAATTCGCTGAAAGTTACCGCGTTTTTTTGAGCGACTAAATAGTTTTCCGTCGCTGAAAGTGCCTGCACCACCTTCGCCAAAACAATAATTCGAGTCAGCATTTAGTCCGTTGTTCCTACAAAGTTGGGCAATGTCAACTTTGCGATTGCTCACGTCTTTTCCACGTTCCAAAATGATTGGTTTTAGGTGCAATTCTATCAGTCGGAGAGCAGCGAAAAGTCCTGCTGGACCTGCACCCACAATTAAAACTGGTTTGCACGCCGAAACATTGTCATAATGAAATTCTTGCAAATTATTTTGCGGTTTTTCTCCGTCGCAAAATGCTTCTATGCTGATATTTACCTTGATTGGTGGTTTGCGTGCATCGATTGATTTTTTTTCAATGCGAATGCCGTTAATTCTGTTTGCCGAAATATTAAGTTCTTTAGCAACAGCATCTTTTAGTAAGTCGTTTTTGCACGAAACTTCGGGCGAAACTATGATTTGAATTTTTTGTGACACGAGAAAAGTTTTGTATTGACAATGTTTGACAAATGTATGAAAAAAATCAATAGAGTGTATAATATTCAATTTTTGGTAATAGCCGAAAAGATAAAATAAATATTGATAATCAATCAAATAAGCAATTCAACAAATAAACATTACACATAAAACACTTTTTTTATTATCTTTGTGCAAAATTGGATGAGAATGGACTATAAATTAGATACAGATCGTTGTAAAATTACGGTGGAGGGAAGTGCTAAAACGGGTGCGCATAAATTGAGCGTATTCGATTGGTTTTCTGATATTCCTGAAACGAAAAATGATACGGATTACGTTGAGGTGCAATTCAAAAATACACGCAAAGGATATTATTTGAATTCTACGAAAATTGACTTGAAAAAAGGCGATATAGTGGCGGTTGAGGCAACCCCGGGTCACGATATAGGTGAGGTTACGTTGGTAGGTCGATTGGTGCTTTGCCAAATGCGTAAAAATGGATATAATCCAGAAAAACAAGAAGTGAAACGTGTGTATCGGATTGCCCGTCAGGGTGATATTGAGAAATGGGAAGAATCTAAAGCACGCGAGCACGAAACGATGATTCGTTCGCGCCAAATAGCAGAAGGTTTGCATCTTGATATGAAAATTGGCGATGTGGAATTTCAAGGTGATGGAAACAAAGCCATTTTTTACTATATTGCCGACGAACGTGTAGATTTTCGTCAGTTGATAAAAGACCTTGCCGAAGCATTTCACGTGCGTATAGAGATGAAACAAATTGGTGCACGTCAAGAGGCTGGTCGCATTGGTGGTATCGGTCCGTGTGGACGTCAGTTGTGTTGTTCTACGTGGATGACGACGTTCAATTCTGTTTCTACCAGTGCGGCACGTTACCAAGATTTGTCGCTCAATCCACAAAAGTTGGCTGGTCAGTGTACAAAGTTGAAGTGCTGTATGAACTACGAACTCGATACTTATGTTGACGCCACCAAAGATTTCCCTCGCAAAGATATTCGTTTGGAAACGCAAGATGCTACGTATTTTCATTTCAAAACAGATGTTTTCAAACGACAAATGACTTATTCTACCGATGCACGTGTTCCCGCTAATTTGGTAGTGTTGTCGGTTGATAAGGTAAAAGAGGTGATTGCGATGAACAATCGTGGCGAAAAGCCCGAAAAGTTGGAAGATGTGCAAGACTCGAAAGGTGGCAACGAAAACCCTGTTGATTTTCATAATGTTGTGGGACAAGACAGCGTAACGCGTTTCGACAAGAAGAAAAAGAATAAGAAAAATCGTCAGCAGAACAATGCACCACAGCAGTCGGAATCTGTAACAGAGAAAGTTGACAATCAACAGGAATCGACGGAGAAAAACCCGCAAGGTGCAAATAATCAGCAGAACGAAAGAAGCCGAAAAAATCGTCATCACCATCACCACAACAATCGTCAGTTTGATGGCGAAAGACGCAATAATAACAATACGCAAAATGAATAAAAAAGTTTTGTTTTTTACATCGGTATTCACATTTTTGTTGACAATGGTAAGTTGCAACAATGATGCTATTTTCCTTGAATATCAAACAATTGACGATAAAGGTTGGTGCAAAGATTCGCTTGTTACTTTCGATGTGAATGTTACCGACACCATTGGCGACTACGATGTGATAGTGAATATTCGCAATCGAAACGAATATTCGTACCAAAATTTGTATTTATTCATTTCGTCCACTTCGCCAAAAAATGTTATGGTGCACGATACGTTGAATTGTATTCTTGCTGATAATCAAGGAAATTGGTACGGAAGTGGCATTGGTTCTATAAGCAATTTGCCCATTTTGTATATGTCGAAAATTAAATTTCCACAAGCGGGAATTTATCATTTCGAGATAAAACAAGGAATGCGCGAGTCGGTGCTTGAAGGCATCAATGATATTGGACTAAAAGTAAAACCATCGGAAAATGAGCAAAAATAAATTGTCGAAATTCGCCGATATGGAAACGTATCCGCACGTTTTTCAATGTCCGTTTTCGCAGTTGCAACAAGAAAAATTTTCGATGCAAGGACAGTGGCGCGAAAAATTCTTCAAAAACAACAATCCTATTATCCTTGAACTTGGTTGTGGAAGAGGTGAATACACCGTTGGATTGGCAGAAAAATTCCCCGATAAAAATTTTATTGGAGTAGATATAAAAGGCTCGCGAATGTGGGCAGGAGCGACGGAGTCGTTGCAAAAAGGACTGAAAAATGTGGCTTTTTTGCGCACAAATATTGAGATAATTGACAAGTTTTTTGCCGAAAATGAAGTGGATGAAATTTGGCTAACTTTCTCAGACCCACAAATGAAAAAAGCGACCAAGCGACTGACATCAACGTACTTTATGGCACGTTACCGACGTTTTTTGAAAGATGGTGGCATTGTTCACTTAAAAACCGACAGTAATTTTATGTTTACCTACACAAAATATATGGTGGAACTCAATGCGTTGCCTGTAGATTTTTGTACCGACGACCTTTATCATTCAGACTTGATTGACGATATTCTTGGCATACAAACCTATTACGAAAAACAATGGCTAAGTCGTGGTTTGAACATAAAATACCTAAAATTTCGTTTACCGCAAGTGGGCGAACTTTCCGAACCGAATGTAGAAATTGAACTCGATGATTATCGCAGTTTCAATCGCAGTAAACGTAGCGGTTTAGATGTGAGCGTATAAAATGTTTAGAGTTTGTCTCTCGTTAAAAACAATAATCCTATGAATTTGTACCCAAAATTGATATTAGATGCACTTTCGCACGTGCGTTACCCAGGAACAGGCGAAGATATTGTTTCGTCGGGAATGGTAGATGACAACATCAGAATAGAAGGCAACAAAGTAAGTTTTTCAATAGTTTTTGGAAAACAGAATGACGCATTTGCAAAGTCGTTGGTGAAGGCAGCAGAGCAGGCTATTATTACATACGTTGGTGCCGATGTGGAAATAAAAGGAAATATCACGGCGGTTTTCAACGAACAACCAAAACAAGTTCAAGAAAATCCGTTGCCGAAAGTGAAAAATATCATTGCCGTTTCGTCTGGCAAAGGAGGAGTAGGGAAATCTACTGTGGCTTCAAATTTGGCTATTGCTTTGGCGGAATTAGGTTATAAAGTGGGTCTGCTCGATGCCGACATTCACGGACCTTCAATTCCTAAAATGTTTGGTATGGAAGATGCCCGTCCGTTGCTTGAAGATGTCGATGGCAAAGAAATGATAAAACCCGAAGAAAAATATGGCATAAAAGTCCTTTCTATAGGTTTTTTTATCGACCCCAAAAGTGCACTCGTATGGCGTGGTGGTATGGCGAGCAATGCTTTGAAACAATTGATAAACGAAGCCAATTGGGGCGAACTTGATTATTTTGTGCTCGACCTTCCTCCAGGAACTGGCGATATTCATCTTACATTGGTGCAGACTGTCGGTATTACGGGCGCAATAGTAGTTAGCACACCGCAACAAGTGGCGTTGGCTGATGCTCGAAAAGGAATAGATATGTTCCAAAACGAGAAAATAAATGTGCCTGTGCTTGGTTTGGTGGAAAATATGGCTTGGTTCACGCCGCAAGAATTGCCGAATAACAAATATTATATTTTTGGTAAAGAAGGTTGCAAAAAACTTGCCGAAGAAATGAATGTGCCGTTGCTTGGACAAATCCCCATTGTGCAAAGCATTTGCGAGTGTGGCGATGCTGGTGAGCCGATTGCTACGCATACAGACAGCATAGTACACGAGGCGTTTGTTGATTTGGCAAGTGCAGTAGTAGAGCGGACTGAACTTCGAAATGCCAACTCGGCTCCTACAGAAAAAGTAGAAACGCACAAATAGAAAATATCTAAATGAATTTTCTAAAAGGAATATTTGCAGATAGTTGTTTGTTCACAAAAATTATTGTTGTGATTTTTGTGGTGCTGACGGGAATGCTCCTTTCTTTCGCTCCCGTTTTGTCTTTGACGTGTCTATTGGGGAGTGATTCATACGTTTACTTGCAGTTGTCGCAATTTTTGCTTACGCTCGGGATGTTTATCGTTCCGCCGTTTGTGTGTGCCTATTTGTTTGCACCGAATATGCGAGAGATGTTTCGTTCGGTAAAAACCTTTCCATCGCTTTGGAGTTTGCTTTTAGCGTTGGCATTGGTATTGTCGTCAGTTCCGTTTGTCAATTGGTTGACGGAATGGAATGCGTCGCTCTCGTTGCCCGAGAGTATGCGTCACATAGAGGAAATGATGCGTCGCTCCGAAGATGCTGCGCAAGCAGTTACAGAACGGTTTCTTGATGTGGATACTATTGGTGGATTGTTGCTTTGTGTATTCACGATGGCAATAGTTCCTGCGTTGAGCGAAGAATTATTTTTCCGTGGATTTTTGCAAAATATATTTGCACAAAAATGGTCAAAGCATTTGGCAGTTTTTGTAACTGCATTTATATTCAGTTTTGTTCATTTTCAGTTTTTTGGATTTTTCCCTCGCTTTCTGCTTGGTGTGGTGTTGGGGTATTTGTATTTGTTCACGGGTTCGTTGTGGACGTCCATTTTTGCCCATTTCGTTAATAATGCCTTGGTTGTCATTTTTACTATTTTCTCAAATTGGGGAATTGTTTCGTTGGAAAGTATTGATAATTTCGGCGTTGATTCCCCTATATTGATTGTCGCAAGTGTAGTGCTGATGGTGGTTGCAATGATTGGAGTGAGGACTTTTAATCGTTAATTGTTTAATGTTTAATCGTTTGAAAATCTTTAAACTCTCATCTCTCAACTTTATGCTATATGCTCTTAACTTTTAACTATATGAAAAAACATCTACTTCTTATTATCTTGTCAGTATTTTTTTCGACTACAATGTATGCCGAAAGTGCTTCCGATTATGTAACTCCAATAGGTGCGTGCTACCGTCACGGCTATAACCAATTGACGGCGAACGAGAAAAGAATGTACGAATATATGCTTTCGCAGTTTTTGGTATTTGAGGCTAATGCAGATGATTATCAAGATATTGTGCATCGTGTATATTTTGATTTTTATAGTCAAGGAATTTCTTTCACCGACCCAAATGATGTAACCCGAATGCTCACGATTTTGAATAGAGACATACCCGAATTGTACATTATGTATATGACCATTCTTCGATACGATTACAGTAACTATATGTATTATGGTAGAGTGGTGAAACAAAGCACGCCCGAAAGTTATTTGAGCGAGTTAAAGCAGTGCGCAGCGGCTTACGATAGTATTTCTAAAAACATTACACCCGAGATGAATGAATACGACAAAGCACTCATCTTGCACGATAAATTCATCGATTGGGCAGACTATGGTGGAATGACAAATCCAGACGCAAGCAATATTAAAGGTTCGTTTATCAACAAAAAAGCCGTGTGCGAAGGTTTCGCTCGTGCATACCTGTATTTGTGTCAGCGGGCAGGACTGAATTGCATCTATGTTACGGGGCAATTAAAGACAAGTGATAGTCCCGAAACTTGGGGAAACCACGCTTGGAACTATGTGCAGATTGATGGCGTTTGGTATTTGGTAGATATTACTGCAGATGGCGGTTTCCCTGGCGTGTGTGGTCACGTGGCATTTCTGAAAGGCAAGGATTATTACAATGCCAACTACAAAGTTACCTATGTTGATGGTTCTAATGGCAATGTCAATACAACGTCTTACAAGTCAATACCAGAAATTAGCGATGTAGATTATTCGTTTCCTACTTCGTTGAGTAACCAAACTGACGAAAAGAAACAAATTGTCGGTATATATAACATCGAAGGACAAAGGATTGATGCACTTCAAAAAGGTGTAAACATTATCCGCTATTCCGATGGAAGTGCAGAAAAAGTGTTGAGGTAGTTATGAGTTAATAGTTAAGAGTTAATAGTTAAGAGTTAAGAGCTAATAGTTACTTAAACGATTAAACGCTAAACAATTAAACATTAGGTCAATAGACCTTTAGATATTTGACTAGATAGTGGACAATTCACCGATATAAGTCTATTCATTGGAGTTGAGGTGAGATAGTTACGAGTGAAGAGTTAATAGTGAATAGTGAATAGTTTAGGCGATGCGTGTACCGTCTCTATTTGTTTTTCCGAAAACTATTGATACATTTGTGCATCGGTAGCCGTGGAGGACTGATTGCGAGCTACGAGAAAATCCTATTATTTTTTTTCTATGGATAAACAAATTTCCTTTTTGTTTTGGTAATTTTTATAGCGAATTCCCGATGCTTTATATGTCATTTCGGTTGTAAAAAGTACCGTTTTGTCCGAAATTCTTGAAGTTTTTCGGACTTTCCTTGCTGAATTGAGATAAAATGAGTAATTT
>DCHK01000040.1 GCA_002315615.1 Bacteroidales bacterium UBA1754
GCCTGTTCTTCGCAATTTTGGTTGCAGGCAAATTTAAACGATTCGTACGACGATAGTTTTTCAATTGCTTTTACAATTTTTCCGTGGTTATTTTCCATCGTTTCAGTATATTTTTGTTGTTATTTATTTCCCAATTTCCTTCGATGAAATGAGCAAATTATTGTATTCTTTCTCATTCTCAATGATGCGCAGTGCTTCATTCAAAATTTCATCGTCGGCATTCACAATTTCGTAATATTGTTGCATATCCCAAATGTCGCGCGCAACTAATGCTTTGAGTTGAGTTAGCAAAACTTTGTTTTTATAGATTTCATCCAACTTTTCGGGCAATTTCACATCTTCTTGTTTTGCATTTTCTATAAGCATTTTCACAAACTTTTCTGGAACATTGAAGTTTGCTTTGTAGTCGATGAATGTAGAATATTTTTCGTTTATTTCTTTACGACTTATATCAAGAAAAGCCGAAACTGTTTTCTGAATAATGCCTTTATTCGCCATTTCGCGATGATATTCGGTATATTTCAGTGTATCGAGTGGAACAAAAATATCTGGCATTATGCCACCACCACCATAAACTGTTCGATGAAAGAGCAACGTCTCTTTTTTCAACGAATCGGGGAAAGCGATGCTGTCTTGATGTTGCAGTTCGCCACGATTGTAGCGGTCTATCAAATCGTGTTGATATTTTTCGTAACCATCGTCGTATGGTCGCTGAATACATCTGCCCGTAGGCGTATAGTAGCGTGCCACTGTGAGTCTAATGAGCGAGCCGTCCATCAGTGGTACGGGGCGTTGAACAAGTCCTTTGCCGAATGAGCGACGACCGACAACCACACCTCTGTCCCAATCTTGAACTGCGCCCGTTACGATTTCGCTTGCCGAAGCCGAATATTCATCAATAAGAATTGCCAATCGACCTTGTTCCCAAAAACCGCGCGAAGTGGCTACATCGGTTGTTTTGTGCTGATGTGTTCCTTCGGTGTAAACAATGGCTTGGTCTTTTGTCAAAAACTCATCTGCCAAGTCGATAGCCGTATTCAAATATCCACCTCCATTACTTTTTAGGTCGAGAATAAGGTATTGCATTCCTTGCGTTTTGAGTTTAAGCAGTGCTTCCAAAAATTCTTTGTAAGTCGTTGCAGCAAATCGGTTCAATTTAATGTAACCCGTTTTGTCGGTCAACATATAGGCAGCATCGAGACTATAAATAGGAATTTTGTCTCGAACGATGAGAAATTCGATAAGGTTCTTCACACCACGACGTGCCACTTTCACCTTTACCGAAGTTCCTTTTTTGCCACGAAGCATTTTCATTATGTCCGACGTCTGCATTTCCACACCTGCAATAAGTGTATCGTTCACATATACAATTCTATCGCCAGGCAAAATGCCAACCTTTTCAGACGGACCACCTGCGATGGTTTGGATAACGTAAAGCGTATCTTCTTGCATATTGAACGAAACGCCTATTCCCTCGAAATTTCCTTCGAGCGGTTCGTTCATTTTTGCTACTTCCTCTTTGGGTACGTAACTTGAGTGAGGGTCTAACTTATGCAACATTCCTTCGATAGCATCGCCCACAAGTTTTTCTTCGTTCACTGTATCTACATACAAAGCCGAAATGGCGTTTGCCGCTTCGGTGAGTTTGTACACTTGTGGCGTCACGCGAAACTGCTGTGCAAATGTTGCACTGCAAACAAATAAGGAATATATCAAAAACAGACGTTTCATTTGTGTACTTTTTTCTCTAAAGACACAAAGATAATAAATTTTGAGAAAAAATGAACGTGATTAACTCCTTCTAAAAAAACTCGCTACTTTAACCACAATTTTGCTTCGTTGCCCATATTGAAAAGCAAATCGATGATGCTAAGGTTTGAAAGAAATCCGAATTTTTGTTCAAATACTTGGTAATATGGTTTTGGCGAAAAAACAGCATCTGCTGACGGATGACGAGGAGTTATGGCATTTCTAAAATCCAATGCATCAGTGTATTCCGACTGATATTCTGTAGTAAAGTTTATATCTACCTCAACATCAAGCAATTCCAAAATTTTGCACTGAATTTCGGTATTGAAATCGAATAAAAACTTCCATTCTTTTTCGTAAAAAGGACGCAAATCGTCTTCGTAAAACTCAAAAAAAGGCGTAGAATTATAGGCAGTCATTATGGCGCGCCAATGAAGCGTTTGCCAATCGGAATGCTTTGAAATAATCATATCGCGCGTAAAGCATTTTTCGCCCGTTTTCTCCACTGGAATTGTAAGGGGCAACACACCATTTGGCGATGCTATATGACAACGATTGCGATAAGTTTGTTTTTGGTAATGCTCTTCTTTTTCAATCAAACATTTACCTTGTGCCAATTTTGTATAATACTGAATTGGCGCAAGATATGCAGTAGAAAGAATGGTAACCATAATTTACTGATGTTATCTCATCGCATTCTTAAAGAATCGATTGAAACGAATTTTACCACCAAAAAGAGATTTTTCTTGGTCGAGCGAAAGCCATACAAATACCGGACGACCTACAATGTGGTCTTCGGGTACAAATCCCCAAAAACGCGAATCTGCAGAATTATGACGATTGTCGCCCATCATCCAATAGTAATCCATTTTGAAAGTATATTTGTTCGCTTTTTCGCCATTGATATAAATCTCGTTGCCACGAATTTCGAGTTTATTTCCTTCGTAATTGCGAATAATAAATTCGTAGATGGCAATATTTTCAGTGTTAATTTCAACAGTAGTTCCTTTGGCTGGCATCCAAATTGGTCCGTAATTGTCGCGCGTCCAATTGATATTGCCAAGTGGAAATGTTTCGCCTGCAAAAAACGCTGGTTCGACAGCAATATTTATCACTGCCGACATTTTTTTCAACTTTTCGTAGTTTGCCTTTGTAAGTGGCAAATGATAAAGCGGCAAACCACTATTATTTTCGAAATGAAGTGTATCGAGCAAACGGCTCATATCGGCAAACTGAGAGTTTAGCAAACGCACATCTGCTTGGGCAATGCCCATTTCATCAATCAGTTTTTCATTGAAATGAACACCATTAGTCTGCACAAAATAATTCAATTGCAAGCCTTCAAAATCGGGTTGTTTTGCACCATTGATATAAACATCATTATTCACAATTTGAAGCGTATCGCCAGGCAATGCCACACAACGTTTTACATAATTTTCGCGACGATCGACAGGACGATAAATAATTTCACCAAAAGTTGCCTTGTCGCTCCAAACTTTATCACGGCCATACACTCGGCAAAGTGTATAATAATCAGGATTTTGCACTTTTGTACAAACCGTGTCGCCCGTTGGAAAATTGAACACCACAATGTCGTTTCGTTGCACAGTGCCAAAACCTTTTAGGCGTTTGTATTTCAGTTGCGGATGCTCTATAAACGATTTGCAATTAAAAAACGGAACCGTATGTTGCATCAGCGGAAAAGAAAGCGGTGTCATTGGGTTACGTGGTCCGTATGCCACCTTACTCACCAAAAGGAAATCGCCAGTAAGCAATGTCTTTTCGAGCGACGACGACGGAATTCTGTAATTTTGGAAAATATAATTATTGATAAGTGCCACAGCAATTAAACACCACACAATAGCATCTATCCAACTCCAAATTTTGTAATACGTTGGATTTGATTCTTTTTTCTTTTTCCAAAATCCCCAAGGAATAAATCGCGTGATGTACATATCGAAAATTAGTGGCAACACAAGCAACCACCAAAAATTTCCTACCCACACCAAAAATAGTATCAAAAGCAAACTCCAAAGCGCAAAATGTATCCACGCTGATAAAGATCTATTTAATTTCATAATTAATAATGAATAATTAATAATGAATAATATGTGGTACGACAAACATCGACATTTTATTATCCATTATTCATTTTTAATTGTTAATTTATTTCATAAGGTCTGTCATTGTATAGGTTTCGCCTTTTTTGAGGGCGCCACTTTTCAGACCATTCGCCATAAATTCCGCTGCTACTACGGCACCAAGTGCAAACCCTTCGCGCGAACGTGCAGTGTGTGTCAGTTCGATTGTATCCGCTACACTATCGAAATAAACAGTGTGTGTGCCAGGAACAGAACCTACGCGAGTTGAAGCCACTTGCAATTGTTCTTTTTTCGGTTTTCCGTCGAAATTGCCAATTACCAATTCTGTTTTTTGCTTCATTCCTTCCATCACTTTCTTTGCCACATCGAGTGCTGTGCCCGAAGGACTATCGGCTTTTTGGTTGTGGTGCGATTCCCACACAGCAGCATCGTATTCATCATATTCTGATATGATAGAAGCCGCTTCCTTCACAATTTTATAGAAAAGATTCACACCAATAGAATAATTGGCTGCATAAAACAAACTTGCATTTTTCGACTTTACAACATTTTTCACTTCATCGAGGTGTGCATACCAACCCGTAGTACCTACAATGACAGGAATATCGGTAGAAATCAGTGCTTTAATATTATCTAAAACCACACTTGGATGCGTAAATTCTATTACTGCTTCGGCTCCCGATTTTTTCACTGCTTCGGCAATTTCAGAAGCATTTTTCGCTTTCACATCGGCATCTGTTGCAATGGGGTCGATAGTTGCTACTACTTCATTTCCTCTATTTAGGGCAATTTGTTTAATCATATGCCCCATTTTTCCAAATCCTACTAATGCTATTTTCATATATTCAGAATATTATGTTGCTAAAAAAGTTATGCAAAGTTAGAAAAAAAATAAATGTACATCGCATTTTATGCGCTCCAAACTTTGCAAAACAAAACTGAGTTTTTGCCAAAGTTGATAAAAATTGACGTGTTTGGCAAAAACTCGGCTTAAAAATTACTTCTTGAAACAACTTGTTAATGAAAAAAAACGTCGCCATTTATACAAATTGGCACCGATGCTCCATAACCATTGTTTGATAGCCCATTCGCCGTTATCATCGTGAGCAAAGTACCACCTTTAAATTTCGTTTCGGTACGAAAAGCATTTTCACGATTTCTAAGTTTCAACCATTCCTCTTTATCTAAAACGTACTCACCAGATGAATATTTTATTTCACAAATATTTGCGATGGCATCAGCACGTTCCAAAACAAGATCGATTTGCGCCCCAGTGTCCGAATTTTGACTTCGCCACGTATAATATTGAACTGATATTCCTTCTATTCCAAGTGCCTTTTTTATTTGCTCAATGTGCATCATACAAACGCGCTCAAATGCTAAACCTCGCCAAGAATTAACTTCTGGAGATGCCAAATGGGTAGTCCAATAGTGATTGTCATTTCCTGACTTAGACACAAAATTAAGATAGAAAAGTACAAAAAAATCAGACAATTGGTATATGTTGCCATTACGTTTAATGGTTTTGTTTCGCATTCGACAAGAACGAACAAAACCGCAATTGACCAAATTTCGTAAATAAGTAGAAATTCCTCCATTAGAATTTTTGCCCAACTTTTCAAGTAATTCGGTACGTGTCATACCCGATTTGTTCGTAAATAACAATTCTATTATACGATAATATGGTTCAGGTTGATCAAACAATGTGCCAAAAAGGCGAGGATACTCTCTTCTTAATTCTCCGTTTGGAGCAAATAGCAATAAATCAAGATTTTGTGCAAGGCTTTTGACAGGCGAAAGTAAACTTAAATAATATGCTACTCCACCAAAAGCCATATAACATTGCAACGTACCATCTTGTCCCCAAAAAATGCCACGACTTTCTAAATATTGCTCTGTTTCTTTTAGGTTAAATGGATTTAATGCTATTTCGTGCGTTACGCGATTGTGCAAACCACCTTTGTTGTCCACAATATTACTTAGCATCCACGAAGTAGCAGAACCACAAACCACCAATGTCAAATTGTTTTGCAACGATGCCCAACTGTTCCAAAAATGCCCCAACGCTTTTACAAAACCCGAACGTTGTGTGTCAAAACACGGTAGTTCGTCTATAAACAATACGCACGGAATGTTTTTCTTTTGCTTTGACTCGATGTACAACCGCAATTCCGCAAACGCTTGCAACCAATTTTTAGGTCGTTGGTTCAACTGATGACCAGCAAAAGTTAAGGCTTCTACGAATGCTTCCATCTCTTCTTCATACGTACCATCTATTACCCCCGACACAGAAAAAGTAAAGAAGTCTCCCAATACTTGATTGACCAAAAATGTTTTACCTATACGTCGGCGACCATAAATGGCGATAAATTCGGATTTCCCTGAATTTACATATTCATTTAACAAACGAGACTCCTCTTCTCTTCCTATAAACTTTTCCATAAAATTACCCATTTTTGTTGTAGCAAAGATAACCATTATTTTTATAAAACAAAACTGAGTTTTTGCCAAAGTTGATAAAAATTGACGTGTTTGGCAAAAACTCGGATGAGTTTTTGCCAAAAGTGATAGTTTTTGCGTATATTTGGCAGAAACTCAAAGGGAAATAGCACAAATTTCTAGAAAAATGAGGGGTAACTACTTACAAACAAAGCCAACTTTTTTCAAATCGTCCCAAAAGGTTGGATAAGACTTTGTTACGACTTCGGGGTTTTCTATATTCAAATGTTTTACTTTCAATGCAATCGGTGCAAATGCCATTGCCATACGATGATCGTTGTATGTCTTTATGGATATTTCGTTCTCGCTTTTTTTCTTAATTCCGTCCCAAGACAAAACCGCTTCTTCGGTTTCTTTTAACACATATCCCAACTTAGCCATTTCTGTGATAAGGGCTTCTATGCGGTCGGTTTCTTTTATCTTCAAACTTTGCAAACCCGAAAACTCAAACGGCACACCGAGCATACAGCAAGTTACCACAAATGTTTGAACTAAATCTGGTTGCTCTACAAAGTTGTAAATCATCTTTTTATCCGTCGTTTCACCATTATAACGAATGACGGCACCTTCTTTTGTATAATTCGTTTCTACACCCAAAGCAGAAAATAGTTCCGCCACAATGGCATCGCCTTGCAGACTATGTCTACCAAGCCCCTTTAGCAACACCTCACCTTCGCCACAAATAGCCAACATCTCGTACCAATACGACGCTGCCGACCAATCGGACTCCACCACAAATTTTACAGGTTTATATTGCTGTGGTTCTATCGTAATCGCACTTTTCGACCAAGTATATTTCACACCAAACTGCTCCATAATCTTGAGTGTGAGCAAAATGTATGGTTTAGAAATAACATTGCCGTGCAACGAAAGTTTCAATCCTTTTTTCATATACGGTGCCACCATTAGCAATGCCGAGATATACTGACTGCTAACGCCTCCGTCCAATTTTATTTCGCCACCTTCGAGGGGAGAACCATAAATGTATAAAGGTGGAAAGCCTTCTTTTTCGGTGTATTCTATATTTGCGCCCAACAAATACAACGCATCAACCAATATTTTTATCGGGCGTTGTTTCATTCGCTCGCTACCCGTTATTTGCCATTCGCCTTTTTTATTGGTAAAATAAGCCGTAAGGAAACGCATTGCAGTTCCCGCAGCACCTATGTCGAAGATATTTTGCTCGCTTTCTATTGCGTCAAGCACTACACGCGTGTCGTCGCAATCAGAAAGGTTCTCTATTGCCATATCAATTCCACTCAAAGCCTTTATAATTAAAACTCGGTTGCTGATGCTTTTAGACGCAGGCAATTGTATTGTTCCTTCTATATGACTTGGTGCAGTTATTTGCATTGTTTATTTATTTCCCTTCGGTCAGTAATTGGTGATTTGGTGATTTGATGATTTACTTTGCTTCTCGTATCTTGTTTCATACTTCTCGCTTCTCTTTTCTTTTCAGTTCGCGTCACGATAAAAATCGAGTGCTTCGAATATTTCTTCTTTTGTGGCTGTTTGATTTATTTTCAAATTGCCAATGCCCGCCAACAACGTGAAATTTATCTCTGATGAAATATTCTTTTTATCGTGCCTCATCAGTTCGTACAAACGGTCGTAACTCTTGCAACCGAAATCGAATTTTTCGTAATTCTCAAATATCAACGCATTTATTTGACGCATCAAAGGCAATGGAAATCCTACTTTGACGTATGACAAATACAACTCGCAAACCATACCAAAAGCAACTGCATAGCCGTGAAGTATAGGTTTGCCAATCTCGTGCGAATAACTCTCTATGGCGTGACCGATAGTATGACCAAAATTCAATGCCTTACGGATATTCTGCTCTTTTGGGTCTTTTTCTACAAAATATTCTTTTACAACAATGGAACTTTTTAGTAATTCTGTAAACTTATCAAAATCAATATTTTGCAAATCGAAATTCACCACTTTTTTCAATTCTTCTTCCGAAGAAATCAATCCGTGTTTAAGCATTTCGGCATAACCAGAAAGGAAATTTTGATGGTCGAGTGTACGGAAAAATTGTGGGTCAATCAGCACATAGTCGGCTGGATTTATCACACCAACCTCGTTTTTCAGTCCACAAAAATTGATGCCTGTTTTTCCTCCTACTGCAGCGTCAATAGTGCCAAGCAGTGTGGTAGGAATATTGATGTAGTCAATGCCACGTTTGAATGTAGAAGCCGCAAAACCACCTATGTCGGTTATCATTCCGCCACCGAGGTTTATCATCAACGAACTACGTGTAGCACCATTTTCGCTCAAAAACTGCCAAATATATGCCAAATGTTCAAGGTTTTTGTTCTCGTCGCCCGCCGGTATTTCTATTACTTTTGCAGATGACAAAAAATCAACTTCGCTCAATTTTGGCAGACAAATTTTTGCTGTATTCGTGTCGGTCAAAACAAAAATAGAAGAATAATCCTCCTTAGAAACTATATCTTTCAATGTTTCAAGGATGTTTTTGCAGATTATTACTTTTTGTTTCGACATATTTCTCGTTTTTTCCTCGCAAAGATAACACTTTTTTAGTTTGCTTGTTATTTCACCAAACAAGCGTCCAAGTCTTTCTTTATTGCTTCTTTGTCCATATTCTGACCGATAAATACTATTTTTTGCATACGGTCGCCATACGTATCGTCCCAATCTGCCACAAGCGAAGGATTTTCTTCCATCATTTCGAGCAATTCCTCGCGAGGCATCGTGGCATACCACCTACCCACATCTTTCAATGTAGTTTGCTTTCCGGCTTGCTCAAAAAGATAACACGTATCGGGTTGGTCATCGAAATAGCAAATGCCTTTCGACCTTATCACACTTTTTGGATACTGATGGGCAATGAAATAATCAAATTTGTTGATATTAAATGGATTGCGTGCATAATATACAAACGTACCTATGCCATATTCCTCCACTTCGCCACCCTCGTGGTCGTGGTGATGATGGTGGTGATGATGCTCGTGTTCGTCCTCATCTTCATCATCGTCGTCGTGATGGTGGTGGTGTTCTTCTTCCTCGTCATCGTCTTCTTCTTCGTGATGTTTTTCGAGTTCATTTATCCAAGCGGCAGAAGTTGCCACCTCGTCAAAATCGAACATTCCTGTTCCTAAAATCTCGTCAAAATCTACATCGCCATAGTCGCATTCTATTATCTTGGCTTTTGGTTGCAAAGCACGGATAATTTCTTTCACGCGTGCCAACTCATCTTTGCTCACTTCGCTTGCCTTGTTGAGCAACACCACATTGCAAAATTCTATTTGTTGAATAATCAGATTTTCAATGTCTTCTTCGTCAATGTCTTTTTTGAGCAAATCGTTTCCGTTGCCAAATTCATCTCGCATACGCAATGCATCGACCACCGTAACTATGCAGTCTAAGCGTGGAAGACCATCAATCACATACTTCAACTCCATACGAGGCATAGAACAAATTGTCTGTGCAATTGGCTCTGGCTCGCAAATACCGCTTGCTTCTATCACTATGTAGTCGAAACGATGTAACGCAATGATGTCGTGAAGTTGCTCAACTAAGTCCATCTTCAACGTACAACAGATACAACCATTTTGAAGTGCCACCAGACTATCGTCCTTTTGTCCTACCACACCACCTTGTTGTATCAGTCGCGCATCGATGTTCACTTCGCCAATATCATTGACGATAACCGCAAATTTTATGCCTTTGTTATTTGAAAGGATTCTATTCAGTAATGTAGTTTTTCCACTACCAAGATAACCTGTAAGCAATAGTACAGGAATTTCCGAATCATTTATCATAATCAGTTACTTAATTTTCAATTATTCAATTTCCAATTAAACAATAAACACTTAACGAATAAACGCTAAAAATACTTTTCTTGCATATCTGCAATTTGTGCCAACACATTGTTTGCCAAGCGACTTGCACCTATGCGGAATGTCTCTTTCGTAATGTATTGTTTTCCTAAAATTTCCGACACAATGGTGTAATACTTCACCGCATCGGCAGTTTCTGATACGCCACCAGCAACCTTTACACCCACTTTGGCACCATTTTTCTCGTTCCACTCTTTCACTGCTTGGCACATTACATAAACACCTTCGAGCGTGGCACCTGCCATCGATTTTCCCGTAGAAGTTTTAATAAAATCGGCACCGCAAGCCATAGCGAGTATAGATGCTTTCGCAATATTTGCAGCAGATTTAAGCGCACAAATTTCGAGTATCACCTTTAGGCGCGCACCACGACAAGCCGATTTTATCTCTGATATTTCTTCCTCCACCCTATCATATTTTCCTTCGAGGAAATACTGCAACGGAAAAACCATATCAATCTCGGTAGCACCTTCGAGCACTGCCATAGCAGTTTCTGCTACTTTCACTTCCAAAAATGTTTGTGGAGCAGGAAATCCAGCAGCAACTGAAGCAATTTCTACATCTGTATCGTCGCCCAACGCTTCTTTTGCCGCTGCCACACACGACGGATACACACACACTGCCGCTACATTTGGCAACTCGGGATATACTTCGTTGAAATCTGCCACTTTTTGCGCAAAATCGGCAATTTTTTCTTCCGTATCGGTATTGTTCAGCGAGGTGAGGTCAATACACGAGAAAATGGTTTTCAGCACATCTTCGTTGTCGTTTTTCTCTGCTTTTTCTTCTACTATGTTCTTTACTGCTTTTGCTACCGAAGCATCGGTGAGTTTACTGCACTCGTAAACCTTAAATAGTTCTTTGTACTTATTATACTCTTCCATATTGTTATTTTAATTTCTCGTTATTTATGTGGCGTGTTTTGTCGCGGTTTGTTTTCTTCTCGATATTTTTCTTAAATGCTTCCTCAAGATTTACGCCGGTTTGGTTGGCAAGACACACAAGCACCCAAAGCACATCTGCCATTTCGTCTGCCATATCTTTGTCCTTGTCCGACTCTTTGAACGACTGCTCGCCATATTTTCGTGCCACAACGCTTGCCAACTCTCCCACTTCTTCGGTGAGAATAACCATATTGGTGAGTTCGTTGAAATAGCGCACGCCGTATTTTTTTATCCAATCGTCAACTTGTTTTTGTGCTTCTTGTATCGTCATCTTGAATTTTATAAATTACAAAAAGACAGGACTATGTTATTATAATCCTGCCTTTGTATTAAAAAGCCAAATCGTTGTCTGTTATTTTTTTACTGCTGGCACACCATTTTCATATTCAATTTTTGCGCCACAACTTTTGTATGTGAATGTTCCGTTTTTGAAAAGGTCATTTTCGAAAGTACCATCTTGAACATTACCATTGTTTGTGGTGTAAATGCCTTTACCACTTTTTTTATCGGCATTCCACTCGCCATCGTAACTTGCACCGTTTCCGTAGGTCATTTTCCCTTTTCCTTGACGAAGACCATTTTCAAAATTTCCTTCGTACTTATCGTTGCTTGCAGCCCAAGCGTATGCACCTTCGCCATTGAATTTATCAGCATTGAAAGTTCCCTCATACTTATCGCCATTAGCAAAAACAATAGTTCCGTTACCAGTTTTTTCGTTTGCCTTAAATTCACCGTCGAATTTTGTTCCGTTGGCGAATGTAATTGTTCCTTTGCCATCAAGTTTTCCAGCAGCAAAGTTGCCTTCGTACTTGTCGCCATTGACTTTTGTTAGTGTTCCTTGTCCTTCGGGCATTCCGTTCATAAAGTTACCTTCGTACTTATCACCGTTAGCCCAAGTGTAAGTTCCTTCACCATTGCGGCAGTCGCCATTACAAACTTGTGCAAATGTCATTGTTGTTCCGAGCAATGCGGAAGCAATCAAAATAGTTAATTTTTTCATTTTTATCAAACTTAAGTTATTGTTTTTATGTTTATTCCTTATTTTTCGAATCTATCAAAATTGTTACAGGACCATCGTTGAGTAATGTGATTTTCATATCGGCACCAAAAACGCCCGTTTTTACCGTTTTGCCCATTGCTGCAGATAGTTTCGCACAAATTTCTTCGTACAGCGGTTTTGATATTTCGTGCTTTGCTGCTTTTATGTACGATGGGCGATTGCCTTTTTTCGTCTGTGCGTGCAGTGTAAACTGACTTACCACCATCAATTCTCCGTCAATCTCCATCACACTACGATTCATCACCCCATTTTCGTCGTCGAATATGCGCAACAACGGAATTTTCTTTACCATATAATCCACATCCTCCGATGTATCTTCGGTTTCCACTCCCACCAAAACCATCAGTCCCTTGCCAATTTCCGAAAAGACTTGTCCGTCAATGACAAGCGACGCAAAACTCACTCTTTGAATCACAACTCGCATAATAGAACAAAGAAAACAAAAAAAAATTGAACCACAAAAAGAATTTTCAGAAAAATGAA
>DCHK01000027.1:0-6339 GCA_002315615.1 Bacteroidales bacterium UBA1754
CCCCTCCATCCTGCGTGGATGGCTGCGATGGCATGGCTGGTGGGGTCGTAGAGCAGTACCGGTATGCAGTCCGCTGTCGAGACGCCGATCATGACGTTCCTTTCCCTGGTCACAAGGGCATCCGTGCCCTCGATGTGAAGAGCCTGCTGCTCGGGACTCATCGCAAGGAAGGCGCTGTCGATGACTGCGATCCTGTCCTGGTGCGTCTGATGGGGCAGGATGATCCTCTCGGGGCTGATGCCGGCTGATTCCATGGCCAGGTGGATGTTCCTGTCTATGAGGCTCCTGTCATCCCCGCTATGCACACCGCAGTTGAGGCTTGAGTAGGCTCCTGTGCTCACGCCGCCCGTTTTGAGGGTGCTGAAACAGCAGAGCTCCTCGTGGTCTGCGAAAAGCTCGTACTTGACGGTCCTATGGTCCTGGCTGTAGATCGGCATGGCGTGGGGGGAAAAAAGGTTTGACTTAGGCCAAAAATACATGGTTTGCGGCTATGCGCCAAGGCCGGGAAGGGTGATTTTGCCGGTCTTCAGACGGCCTTGGGTGGAATCTTTGGCTTAACTTTGCGCCTTTGGAACCAAAAACTCAAGAAATATCATGTGGCTTCTGCTTGCATTCGCATCCGCTTTCCTTCTGGGATTCTATGATGTGGCGAAAAAACGCTCCCTCAGGGAGAACGCGGTGCTTCCGGTCCTGTTCCTGAATACCGTATTCTCCTTCCTGATCATCCTGCCGGTGCTTGTCGTGGCCCGGACCTCGCCAATGGCCCTGAGAGGGACGCCCTTTGAGATGCCGGAGGCTTCGCTGATAGCGCATGGTCTCATCTTCGTGAAAGCCGTCCTCGTGCTCTCCTCCTGGGTGCTGGGGTATTTAGGCATGAAGCATCTGCCCCTGACGCTGGTCGGCCCGATCAATGCGACCAGGCCGGTCATGGTCCTTCTTGGCGCGCTCCTGCTGTTCCGCGAGCAGCTGAACCTGTTCCAGTGGATCGGCGTGCTCATATCGATCTTCTCGTTCTTCCTTCTGAGCAGGTCCGGAAAGCGCGAGGGCTTTGACTTCCTCAGGAGCCCATGGGCCTTGTGCACGATCGGCGCGGCCGTCCTTGGAGCCAGCAGCGGCTTGTACGACAAGTATCTCCTGGCCGCTCTCAGGCTTCCTGCAGTCTTCGTCCAGGTCTGGAACAACGTCTATCAGCTGCTGGTCATGTGTCCTGTCCTTCTGCTTCTCTGGTGGCCCAACCGGAAGGAGAAGGCTTTCTCCTGGCGCTGGAGCATCCCGATGATCTCCATACTGATCTGCGCGGCTGATTTCTGCTATTTCTCATCGCTCTCCCTGCCGGGCGCGATGATCTCCGTGGTCTCAATGGTGCGACGCTCCAGCGTGATCGTGTCCTTCCTCTACGCGGCGTTCGTGTTCAGGGAGAAGAACCTCAGGAGCAAGGCTGTGGATCTCGCCCTCATGCTTCTTGGCATGGTGTTCCTGTGCCTGGGCAGCATCTATGGCTGAAATCAGCCCTTTCAAGGGAGTGAAGTCCCGGTTTTTTACTTAAGTTTGTGCTGGCCAACTTTTCTGTCCTTGACACCAAGGATGGCTTTATTAAGGGATTATGAGAAAGACTATCGCCATATTCAGCCTGCTGGCTCTTGCGGGATCTGCCAGCCTTCATGCACAGGACCTCAGGAAATACTTCGTCTCCATGCCGGACAGCGTGAGCCCGCTGGTGACGAAGATCGACCGTGAGGACTTCCTGGACTATATGGACAGCAACATGAGGGCGTCTCTCACGAACCGCATGAACTCAAAGACGAGGATGACGGTTCTGAGGGAGAACCTGATCGTGCTTGAGATGTCCTCTGAGTCGACGCTCCAGATCAAGGCGCTGCCCGGCAAGAAAGGGCAGGATGTGATCTGCATGGTCTCTACGATGCTGACTGGTGCCCAGGATTCCCATGTGCGGTTCTACTCGTCCTCGTGGGAGCCTCTGGAGAAAGACAAATGGCTTCCTCAGCTTCCGTCCCTCGGTGATTTCCTGGAGCCTGTCCCCGAAGGCGCCTCCTATCAGCTCCGTGATGCCTTCCAGGAAGCGGATATCCTGTTCCTGCGTATGGACCTGGATCCGGATATGGACAGGATGTCGCTTACTTGCACTACCCTGGATTATGTCTCCAAGGAGGCCTCGGAGCTTCTTCGCCCCTATCTGAAAGGCCCCGTCATCTATGACTGGGTTCCTGGAAAGGGATTCAAAAGGAAATGATACGGGCTATTGTGGCCGGTTAATAGGAGCGCGTCCCTTGGGGCGCGCTTTGTTGTTTTTGGGGAACATCCGCCCTGGGGCGTGGAGATGGGAGGACGGAAAACAAAGAAGAGTTTGAGAAATTCTCAAACTCTTAAACTTAGAGCGGAAGACGGGGCTCAAACCCGCGACCCTCAGCTTGGAAGGCTAATGCTCTATCAACTGAGCTACTTCCGCAATATTTTGGTGGGTGGTGATGGATTCGAACCACCGAAGTCGAAAGACAACTGAGTTACAGTCAGTCCCATTTGGCCACTCTGGTAACCACCCCTCCGTTTTTGCGATGCAAAGATACGTACATTTTTTTTATCTTGCAAATAATTTTAGAATAAATTTGCAACTTTTATTGCAGTAACTGCACATTCAATACCTTTATTTCCCATTTTCCCTCCACAACGGTCCTCCGACTGTTGCAAATTATCGGTAGTCAACACTCCGAAAATTACGGGACAAGCATTTTCTTTTGTATTCAACATCGTTACGCCTTGCGTTACACCCTGACATACATAATCAAAATGAGGCGTATCGCCACGAATGACGCAACCTAACGCAATAATGGCATTGTACTTTTTCATATTCTGCAATTCTTTCGAAGCGAAAGTCAATTCGAAAGAGCCAGGAACGTGAAATACATCAATATTATCACACGCTACACCATTCTCTTTCAAAGCATCAACCGCACCACTGAGCAAACGAAAAGTGATATTTGAGTTCCAATCGGAAACCACAATCGCATAATGTTGCGTTTTCACAACTTCTTTGCTTGGCATTGAGTTGATGTCGTAATCTGAAAGATTATGATATTTTGTTGCCATTACCTAAATGTTATTTGCTTGAATTGATACGATTTATACTTCTATCAACATCGTAAGCAGCGGCACTGTTAGGATATTTTTCTTTGATAGTAGTGTAAGTTTCCAATGCTTTATCTGTTTTGCCTGTTACTTCGTAAATAACAGCCAATTTTTCAAGATAAATTGGACTTACCAAATCGTTATCGGCTTTTTTAACGGCTTTGTCAAAATATTTGATTGCCTTGTCATAATCTTTTGTTGCTACGTAGCAATCGCCAACCAAACCTACAACTACAGGTGAAATCATTTTATCATCAGCATCAAAACCATCGAGCAATTCAATTGCTTTTTGAGGTTGATTCATACGATAGTAAGAAATACCAGCATATACTTTGGCAAGTTTTGCGGCTTTTGTCCATTTGTATTCGTTTGCGATATTTTCGAAACCAATAAAATCAACACCATCGCCGTTGATTGCAAGTGCAAAAGAATCTTGAGCAAAATATTCTTCGCCTTTATACATTTGTTCTTGAGCTTTCAATTCTCTTTGTTGAAGCACTTTGTACTTAAAGAAGAAAAATCCAACGAGAATAGCAACGATTACCAACACACCGATAATCAATTCTTTCAAGTGATTTTCGATAAATTCTTCAGATTTATTCAATGTGCTTTCCACATTCTGCAATTCTTCTTCAACCTGTTCGTTTTCTTTTTTAGACATATCTTTAAATTTTATTTAATATTTCGAGACGCAAAAATACATTATTTAAGTGAAAATAAAAAACAGAAACAAAGATTTTTTCTCGTAATATTTTTGTAACTTTGTGGTCTTAAAAAAATAAGCATCACAATGAAACCGATTAAAAATTTGGAACCTTTGGCAAAGTGGACAATACGTTTCGCTTCGATGGCTTTTATTATTAGTCTGTACTTCAGTTACTTAAAAACTTTTGATTTTAAAAGCATTGCCTACATTTTAGATTTTATTTATTGCTTGTTTTTTGTATTGCTTTTTATTGGAGGATTTCAGAAAAACAACGTACTGACAATTATTTCGGGACTTTTTATTGCCGCAATATCCATATATAAAACGTATGTAGCATTTAACGGCAATTTTCTTGATACCGAACTTTATCGTTGGTTAATAATGCTTGGCATAGGACTGTTTTTTGCATCCAAAGGAAATTCTTGATTTTGTTGAATTATATTAAATTTTTAAGATATGAAAATTGTAGGAACACTTGTTATTGACAAAGACCGTTGCAAAGGATGCGGACTTTGCGAAGTCGCTTGTCCTTCTGACGTCATAGGGCTCAGCAAGGAAGTGAACAAAAAAGGTTATCGTTTTGCGTATATGGAGAACGAGGACAAATGTATTGGTTGCGCATCATGCGGCTTGGTTTGTCCTGATGGTTGTATTACAGTATATAAGACAAAAATATCATAAATTCTATGAACGAAGAAGTAAGATTAATGAAAGGCAACGAAGCGATTGCCGAAACTGCTATTCGTTGTGGTGCCGATGGATATTTTGGATATCCTATCACTCCGCAATCGGAAGTTATGGAAACCCTTATGGCTCTTAAGCCTTGGGAAACAACAGGTATGGTAGTATTGCAAGCCGAGAGCGAAGTTTCGGCAATCAATATGGTTTATGGTGGTGCCGCTTCTGGTAAAAAAGTTATGACATCATCGTCAAGTCCAGGTGTAAGTTTGAAACAAGAAGGTATTTCTTATATTGCAGGTGCAGAATTGCCTTGCCTTATTGTAAATGTTATGCGTGGAGGTCCAGGTTTGGGTACAATTCAACCAAGTCAAGCCGACTATTTTCAAGCAGTGAAAGGTGGCGGACACGGCGACTATCGTCTTATCGTTTTAGCACCAGCATCTGTTCAAGAAATGGCAGACTTTACAGCACTTGGTTTCGATTTGGCCTTCAAATACAGAAATCCTGTTATGCTTTTGGCAGATGGTGTTATCGGTCAGATGATGGAGAAAGTGGTATTGCCTGCACAACAACGCCGTCGTACCGACGAAGAAGTTGTAGCACAATGTCCTTGGGCAACTACTGGTAAAACAAAAGACAGAAAAAACAACATCATCACATCTTTGGAATTGGTAGCCGACAAACAAGAAGAAAATAATATTCGTTTTCAAGCCAAATACAAAAAAATGGAAGAAAACGAAGTGCGCTACGAAACATTTATGTGCGATGATGCCGAATATTTGATTGTAGCGTTCGGTTCTACTGCCCGCATTTCGCAAAAAGCCATAGAAGAGGCAAGAAAAGAAGGCATCAAAGTTGGACTTTTGCGTCCAATTACATTGTTCCCATTCCCCAAAAAACCACTTGACGAACTTTCAAAGAAAATGAAAGGTATTCTTGTAGTTGAAATGAATGCTGGACAAATGATAGAAGATGTAAAATTGGCAACAAATTGTAGAGTAAAAACAGAACACTTTGGTCGTATGGGTGGTATTATTCCTGCTCCAGACGAAATTATCGAAGCGTTGAAAACTAAAATTATGTAATCATGGCAAATAGCGAAATAATAAAACCAGAAAATTTGGTTTACAAAAAACCAACCATTATGAACGACAACCCGATGCACTACTGCCCAGGTTGCGGTCATGGCGTTGTACACAAATTGGTAGCCGAAGTAATTGAAGAAATGGGCTTGCAAGACAAAACCATCGGTATTGCTCCTGTTGGTTGCGCCGTTTTCATTTACAACTACCTTGATATTGACTGGCAAGAAGCGGCTCACGGACGTGCACCTGCCCTTGCTACCGCAGTAAAGCGTTTGAATCCAAGCAAAATGGTATTCACCTACCAAGGTGATGGCGACTTGGCTGCCATTGGTACTGCCGAAACAATTCACGCTTGCAACCGTGGCGAAAACATTGCTATCATTTTCATCAACAATGGTATTTATGGTATGACTGGTGGACAAATGGCTCCTACCACATTGGAAGGAATGAAAACTGCTACTTGTCCATACGGTCGTGATGTAAAATTGAATGGTTATCCATTGAATATCACCGATTTGGTTGTAAAATTGCGAGGCACTTGCTATGTAACTCGTCAGAGTGTACACAAAGCAGCAGCCGTACGCAAAGCAAAAGCCGCTATTCGTAAAGCTTTTGAAAACTCAATGGCAGCCAAAGGAACTTCATTTGTAGAAATAGTTTCTACTTGTTGCTCTGGTTGGAAAATGAATCCAGACCAAGCCAACAAATGGATGGAAGAAAATA
>DCHK01000027.1:6359-22797 GCA_002315615.1 Bacteroidales bacterium UBA1754
CATACCCTGTTGGAGATTTGAAAGATATTGACAAATTAGTTTAATTTTTTGAAATTATGAAAGAAGAAATAATAATAGCCGGTTTCGGTGGTCAAGGCGTACTTTCGATGGGCAAAATTCTTGCTTACGCAGGTTTGATGCAAGACAAAGAAGTTACTTGGATACCATCGTACGGACCAGAGCAACGAGGTGGTACTGCAAACGTAACCGTAATTGTGAGCGACGACAAAATCAGTTCTCCTATTTTGAACTCATACGATACTGCTATCGTTTTGAATCAACAATCGTTGGACAAATTTGAAAAAACCGTAAAACCTGGTGGTGCTTTGATTTATGACGACTATGGAATTTTAAATCCTCCTACTCGCAAAGACATTAACATCTACAAAATCAACGCAATGGATACTGCAGTTGCCAACAAAATGGAAAAAACTTTCAATATGATTGTGTTGGGTGGTTTACTTAAAATTCGTCCTATCGTAGAGATTGATAGTGTGATGAGAGGTTTGAAGAAAACACTTCCTGAACGCCATCACAACCTTTTGCCAATGAACGAAGCAGCCATTTTGAAAGGAATGGAAATCATTGAGAAAGTAGATTAAAAAACCACAACAAAATACCGAGAAAAAGGAGTGAAGCAATTCATTCCTTTTTTTTGTTTTATGCAAAAAAGACAAATTCACTTGCAATATCAAGTAAAAACTATTACTTTTGTAAAAGTATAAACATTATTTCTATTAATGAGAACAGAATCTGACGATTACCCCGCGGGGAAGCGCATCTTTTTCACTTCTAAATTGTATTCTGCATTCAGGAATACAAATTTCTTTTTGACATTTTTTTCAGTTGTTTTGTGTTGCAAAAATGCAATGCAAGAAATTTTTATATCATTATGAAAATCATCATTATATATATGCTTGTCTCGCTTTTAATATCGGCGATATGCTCGGTATTAGAGGCAACATTGCTATCTACCCCACTTTCGTTTATCAACACCCTTGAGGCACAAGAGAAAAAAGGTTGGGAACTGCTAAAAAAACTAAAAACCAACATTGACAGACCTATTTCTGCCATATTGGTAATCAACACAATAGCAAACACGGTTGGTGCATCTTTAGTCGGCTCGCAAGCAGCGCAAATATTTGATAGTGTAGGAGTTGGTGTAGTGTCTGGTATTTTCACTTTACTCATTTTACTCGTTTCCGAGATTTTACCAAAAACAATCGGTTCGTACTATTGGCGTTCGTTGGCATTGCCAGCATCAAAAATCATTCAATTTATGATTTATATTACTTACCCGATTGTACTAATAATAGAAAGTATCACGCGAAAAATAAAGAGAAATCCGCCTGTTGCAGTAAGTCGCGAAGATGTGGCAGCCATTGTAACAACGGGAGCAGAAGAAGGAGTTTTGGAAAAAGAAGAAAACAAAATGATTCAAAATTTGCTTCGCCTTGACGAGATTACTGCTCACCAAATAATGACTCCTTCAGTAGTGGTAACTATGGCAGACAGTTCGCTCACACTGAAAGAATTTTACGATTCAGAAGATTTTGGAAAATTTTCGCGTATTCCAATTTATGACGATGACAAAGACGATTTCATTACAGGTTATGTACTGAAGCAAGATATTTTGGAAGAAATAGCCGACAATCATTCCGATAGGAAATTAAAAGAGTTGGCACGACCAATACTTTCTTTCCCCGAAAACGAAACTGTATCAAATATTTGGGAAAAACTATTGGAACACAAAGAACACATTTCCATTATTATTGACGAATACGGCTCACTTCGAGGAATTGTTACGATGGAGGATGTTATTGAATCTATGCTTGGATTTGAAATTGTGGATGAAAAAGACGAAGTCGTTGATATGCAAGAACTTGCAAAAGAACAATGGGAAGAAATACAGAAAAAAGTAACTCAAGAAAACGAAGAAAAGAAAATTCAATAAAAAAACAGCAATATGTACAAAGACAACAACTTATATATCGCTCATAGCGAAAACGGCGCACTCAATTTGGTAGGCAAAATGTGCAATCGCCACGGACTTATAGCAGGCGCAACTGGTACAGGAAAAACAGTTACGCTACAAGTAATGGCTGAAACATTCTCTCAAGCGGGAGTTCCTTGCTTTATGGCAGATATGAAAGGCGACCTTTCGGGTATCAGTCAAAGTGGAAAAATGAGTTCGTTCATCGAGAAAAGATGTCCTGAATTTGGCATTGAAAACCCACAATTTCACGGATGTCCTACACGATTTTTCGATGTGTTTGGCGAACAAGGATTCGCTATGCGTACCACCATTTCGGCGATGGGACCACAACTGCTTTCGCGCTTATTAGAATTAAACGAAACACAATCGGGCGTTTTGAACATTGTTTTCCGTATTGCAGATGACAAGAATTTGCTTCTTATCGACACAAAAGATTTACGTTTGATGTTGGACTACGTAGGCAAAAACGCATCTTCGTTCACTACAAGTTACGGCAACATTTCTACGGCAACAATAGGCGCAATTCAACGCTCAATTTTAGCCATTGAAAGCGAAGGTGCAGATAAATTCTTCGGCGAACCATCTTTCGACATCAACGATTTACTTGAAACCGAAAACGGACAAGGAATAATGAATGTATTAGCAGCAGACAAATTGATGCTGAAACCAAAATTATACTCAACATTCCTTTTGTGGTTAATCACCGATTTATACGCACGTTTACCTGAGGTTGGCGATTTGGAACGTCCAAAACTCGTTTTCTTCTTCGACGAAGCACACATGCTATTTGACGACACATCGAAAGCACTTGTAGATAAAATTGAGCAAGTAATTCGCTTAATTCGCAGTAAAGGCGTAGGAATTTATTTCGTAACACAAAGTCCAACAGACATTCCAGAAAACATTCTTGGTCAGTTAGGAAACAGAGTGCAACACGCATTGCGTGCATACACACCGAAAGACCAAAAAGCCGTTCGTACTGCTGCAGAAACATTTCGTGCAAATCCAAAATTCGACACTGCCGATGTTATTCAAAATTTGGAAACAGGAGAAGCGCTCGTTTCATTTTTAGACGAAAAAGGCGCACCTTCAATTGTTGAGCGAGCACGCATATTGTTCCCGCTAAGCCAAATAGGTGCTATTAGCGAAGGTCAAAGATTAGACATTAAAAATTCTGCTCCTACGAAAATAAAAAAATACGACGAATACGTTGACAACAAAAGTGCCTACGAGGAACTTCTTGCAATGAACGAATCTGAAGAAGCAGAAAATGCAGACGAAAAGAAAGAAACGAAATCTTCGGGTAAACAAAAATCAGGAATGTTCTCGAAAATTTTGAAAGCAATAATTACTGCGGTTACAGCGTCTTTGGCAAGTATGGCAGGCACAATGATTTCAAACAAAATCACTGGAAAAACTTCCAAAAAAACATCTAAAAAAGACGTTGCAGGTCGTGTGGCAAAAAATGCAACATCTGCAGCCACAAGAACAGTAACACGAGAAATTACACGTGGCGTACTTGGCAATTTGATAAAATAAGAAAAACAGACCGAAACAGATTCACACAAACATAGTCTGATTGCCGAAATTTTACTATCTTTGTGTGCTAAAAATTCATAACGATGATAAATAGAACACTTCTCCGCATAAAAGTTGTACAAACAGTTTATTCATATTACCTCAACCGAAAAGAAACGAGCGATGACATTGAAAAAGAACTGTTTAACAGCATTCAACAAACGTACAATCTATACCACTACTTGCTATTGCTCATTACAGAAATCACTCGTTTTGCACAAAACAAAATAGAAATAGGCAAAAGCAAATACATCCCTACCGAAGCAGAACTTAATCCAAATACAAAATTCGCAAAAAACTCATTTGCATTGCAGTTGGAAAGCAACGAATCTTTTAGAAAATTTGTTGACGACCAAGATTTATCTTGGTTTTATCACGAAGACGTAATAAAAAAACTTTTCAAAGAAATAGAGCAATCAGATTTCTACAAAGAATATATGGCAAGTGAAACGACTTCGTATCAAGAAGATAAGGAAATATGGCGAAAAATTTTCAAAAGAATTATTCCTGAAGCCGTTTATTTAGGTGACACTTTGGAAGATATCAATCTTTATTGGAACGATGATGCAGAAACTGTGGTAAGTTTTGTTGTAAAAACCATCAAACAATTTGACGAAAAAGAAGGTGAGAAACAAAGTTTGTTGCCAATGTTCAAAGACCAAGAAGACGTTGATTTTGCAAAAAATCTTCTCCATAAATCGATATTCAACGAAAGAAAATTACGCGAGATGATTGAAGCCAACACTAAAAATTGGGATTTGGATCGTATCGCTTTTATGGACATCATTATTATGCAGATTGCACTTACAGAAATAATGAATTTCCCAAAAATTCCTATCAGTGTAAGTTTGAACGAATACATTGAAATAGCAAAAAATTACAGTTCTGAAAAAAGTGGCGCATTCGTAAATGGCATTCTCGACAAAATCATCAACACCTTGAAAGGAGAAAACAAGATAACAAAAGTAACTTTAGTATAATTATTTATCAAAACAAAATAAACTATGACAAATTTAGCAATTTTACTACAAGAACCAGCACCAAGTGGTTTGCAACAGTACTCTGGAATTTTAATGTTCGCTTTGATTTTCGTTGTGTTTTGGCTCTTTATGATTCGTCCACAACAGAAAAAGCAAAAAGAAATACAAAAACAACGCGAAGCAATGAAAGCGGGTGATAGCGTAATTACAAGTGGTGGTATTTACGGAAAAATTAAAGACGTAAAAGAAAATGCTTTCATTATTGAAATTTCTGACAATGTTCGCATCAAAGTTGACAAAAATTCCGTTTATCAAAGCAACTCTGACATTGAAAACACAGCGAAATAATTTTTCAAAAATCTAACAATTTAAGCATCGTTTTTTCAAAAAGCGATGCTTTTTATTTTGGTAAATGTACGAAAATCTATACTTTTGAATAATAAACTTATGTATCGTGGTAAAAAGAAAATTCTTTCAAATAATATCATCGCTAAAGACATTTATTTTAAGTAAAAATTTCTTAACGTTTCTTGTCTTTTTGTTTTTGGCGTTCTGCTTTTGGTGTATGCAAAGTATGCGAAAAAAATACGAAGTTGACATAAACATAAAAATCACATACGTGAATGCACCCGTGAGCAATATCAATGCAGATGATTTGCCAAAATATATGACTGCCACACTGAAAGAACAAGGTTTCTATATATTTGTGTACAAACGAAAAAATATGGAAATCGTTCTCGATTTCGACGATTTCAATTACGACAAAAACACGTATTGCGTAAGTTCAGACGTATTGCAAAACAAACTAAAAAACATTCTTATGCAATCGACTCAAGTTGTAGATTTTACGCCAAGCGAAGTTTTTATAAAATCAGTAAAGAAAACAGGCAAAACTGTTCCTGTAAAATTTGGCGGAACTGTTTCTTTTGCACAACAATATAGTCAAAGCGACACCATTTTGTTATCGCCTAAAGAAATAAGCGTATTTGGCGACGAAAAGATTTTGGACACTTTAAAATGCGTTTATACTGAAAATAAAGAATACGCAAATTTGAAAAGTTCTATTACAGAGAAAGCCAAACTTACAGCCATAAAAGGGACTTCATTTTCTACAGTCAACGTGAATGTTACAATTCCTGTAGAACGATTTACTGAACGAACTATAGAAACTCAAATAAAAGGAATAAACATTCCTGACGGACTGACTTTGCGCACATTTCCAACAAACACAAAAGTGAGTTATTTTATAAGCGCAAGCAAATTCAATACCGATGACAAAATTGAAGTTTTTGTTGATTATAAAGACATTCTTACAAACAAAACGGGAAAATTGACTTTGAAAACAAAAACTACAAATCCTTTCATTTCGAACATTCGTTGTAAGCCAAACGAAATTGAATTTTTATTAGAAAAATGATAAAAGTCGGTATAACAGGTGGCATTGGAAGTGGGAAATCAACAATTTGCAAACTGCTGAGCATTTTTGGCTACCCTATTTACATAGCAGACAACGAAGCAAAAAAACTTACAAACACGCCAGAAATTCTTCATAAAATAAAAGAAATTTTCGGCGAAGAAGTTTTTTGTGGAAATACATTAAACCGACGTGCATTAGGGGAAATAGTTTTTTCTGACAACAAGAAACTGCAACTACTAAACAGCATTATTCATCCCGCTGTAAACATTGATTTTGAGCAATGGACGAAAAAGCAAAACGCAAGTGTTGTTTTCATTGAAAGCGCCATTCTTTTTCAAACAGAATTGGCAGAAAAAGTTGACAAAACAATTTTGGTTGTTTCCGAAAAATCTACAAAAATTGAACGTATTTGTAAACGTGACAACCTTTCTACTAACGAGATAAAAAAACGCTTTTCCAATCAATTATCAGACTGCGATATGCAAAAAAAATGCGATTTTATCATCAATAATGACGACAAAACCGCACTTATTCCTCAAGTACAACAAATACTTAACAAACTTAACTCATAAGTTTTTCAACTATTTTGTACGATAACGACAACGAACTTTGCCACTTGAAATTCCGTTCAATTTACTTTTAATCATTTGCTTACGGAACGCAGAAATATGGTCAATGAAAACGTGCTGTTCCAAATGGTCATATTCGTGTTGCATTACACGCGCAGGATAATCGCTATACACTTCGTCGTGCTCAACCCAATTTTCATCAAAGTAATGAATTCGTATTGATGATTTTCGTGTAACTTTTTCGTAAACACCAGGAATGCTTAAACAACCTTCTTCAAACGAAATATCATCGCCAAAACGCTCGGTAATTTCTGGATTTATCACTGTTCGACGATAATCGGTATATTCAGGTTTTTCGTCTGCCATACACGACAAATCTATGACAAACAAACGCAAAGAAAGTCCGACTTGTGGTGCTGCAATTCCTACCCCATTCGCATTTTGCATAGTTTCGTACATATTGTCGATTAAAGTTGCAAGATTCGGATAGTTTTTGTCAACCATTTGAGTTTCTTTTCTCAAAACAGGATTTCCGTAAAGTGTAATTGGTAAAATCATATCTTATAATTTTTGTTTTCAATATACGACTGTAAAATAATAGTGGCACTCACTTGGTCTATCATCGCTTTGTTTTGGCGGTCTTTTTTCTTCAAACCACCGTCTATCATAGTTTGAAATGCCATTTTCGACGTAAATCTTTCGTCTTCGAAATCTACTTTTATTTGCGGAAATTTCTTTTTGAATTTTTCCACAAAAGGCGTGATAAATTTCATTGACTGAGACTCCGTATTATTCATTTGTTTTGGCAAACCCAAAACCACAATTTCAACTTGCTCTTTTTGAAAATAATTTTCCAAAAAAGGCATCAAGTCTGCGGTCGGCACAGTTGTAAGACCATTTGCTATCATCTGCAATGTATCGGAAACTGCAACGCCACAACGCTTTTGTCCATAATCGATTGCCAAAATTCTTCCCATATTCTTTGCAAAGTTAAGAAAAATAAAAAATAAAAAAGTGTTCATTTTCGCTTAACTTTTTATTACTTTTGGAACATCAATATAAAACATACTATAATGGATAAAAATAATAGTATTTTAGAGGGAAAAGAAATTGGATTAAAAATATCATTCTCAAAAAAAGACAATTTCAAAAGTGTTGATTCTCAAATCAATACCTGTTTAATAATTCTCTGTACAAAAGGGAAATGCAGCATTCTCATCAACCTAAAAAAACACGAACTCTGCAATGGTTCCATACTATACACGCATATGCCTGTATCGTTGACAAAAGATATGTTGAGCAACGATTTTGAAGGTTTTATTATTTCGTACAATCATTTAGCATCGGGTAATGCTGAAATTTTCAAATACATATTGCCTTACATTTTTGTAATGTATGAAAATCCTATAATAGAAATAGAACATCAACGGTACAAATGGCTAAAATCATTTTTAGATATTGTTTTAAAAAGACAAAAATTAGCAATTAACGCAATTGATTTAGAGGCATCAAATAGGGCGTTAATGATAACTTTGATTGTAGAAATCAGAAATTTCTACAAAGAACTATCGAACAAAAATTCTTGCGCCGTAAATAACACAAGATATAATCGTTCGATGCAATTGACAAAAGATTTTTGCAATCTCCTTTCACAAAATTTTATAAAGCACAGAGATATTGGATTTTACGCCGAGCAAATGTGTATCAGTTCAAAGCATTTGAGTTCATCTGTAAAAGCAGCCACAGGACAAAAAATAACAGAAATTGTAGCAAATATTGTTATTATGGAAGCAAAAATGCAATTACTTTCAACGAATAAAACTGTACAAGAAATTGCATTCAACTTAAATTTTCCTAACGCATCTTTTTTCGGTAAGTTCTTCAAAAAAAATACAGGAATGAGTCCAAACTCTTTTCGTATCACAAACGAAAAAACACTAAAAAAGTTATAAAAAACTGCACTATTCAACGGGGGAATAATGCAGTTTATACAGAAGACTCTTTTTTTTATTGATGTTCTGCTTTCAACAAATCGGTTACCGATTTTACTGGATTGAAAGTTGCGAACGGAACCTCAACAAACACCGTATTCCAATCGCTCATCGAACCATTCCATAATCCAGGAAGTTCCAATGCTTTCAGTGTTTTTCCACTTTTTGATTTTGACGAAATAAATCCTGTATTCTCGTCAATATATTCGGTCAAATCAAATTTTTCACCTTGATAATTTTTTACAGAACAAACCAAATCGACAGGATTAAAATGAGTTGACGACTCGAGCATTTTTTTCGCTTTTGGATTGTTCATATCAATTTGAGAACTTTCGAGTATTTGCAACGAAACCGTACCATCTTCATTCTCGGTAAAGAAAGGTCCTCCACCAGCATCGCCTTCGTTTTTCACAATGCCACAAACACGAATTGGTCTGTTTAATTTTGAATACAAATAATCAATCAATTCGGGCGTTTCGTAATTACGAGCGGCATCATTTTTCACATTCAAATCGTTTTCTACAAAAGCAAGAATTTCTTTCAATTCTGCATCGCTAAAATCGCAATCGTCCAATTTCTGCAAATAAGCAAAAATCTTTTCTTGCAAATCTACCAATGTTCCAGCCAAAACAATCTTGTAATCTACCACTACATCTTTTAGTTTGTCGGGCACAACATTGTCGATATTTTTAATAAAAATAACATCTGCGTCAATTTCATTCAAGTTTTCAATCAGTGCGCCGTGTCCACCAGGACGGAAAAACAAATTGCCATTTTCGTAGAAAGGCTCATTATTTTCGGTAGCTGCAATAGTATCTGTCGATGATTTTTGTTCAGAAAAAGAAACATTTAGTTTCATTCCAAATTTTTTATTGTAATACGCTTCTTTTTGAGCCAACAATTCCTCGAAATGTTTACGATGTTCCGGCGAAACTGTAAAATGCAAATTTACGCTACCATCTTGATTTTTAGCATATAAAGCACCCTCAACAAAATGTTCTTCCATTGCCGTACGAATTTCATCCGAATTTTTATGGAAAAGCAACAATGCTTTTGGTAAAAATCCGTAATTCAATCCTTTTTCATTCAGCAAATTATCAAGAATTGATTTGTATTGTTTTGCAGACAACAAATCAGAAATTGATTTTCCTTCGTTTTTTTGACAAACATCATTAAGTTTTTCATAAAACGCAAAATTTTGAATGTCAGCAAAAAAATGTTTTGTATCTGCATCTTGTGGTTCTGCGTCCGAGGAATTAAAAAATTCAAATAATTTTTTGAACATACGACTTGCTGCCCCCGATGCTGGCACAAATTTCACAATAGACACATCCTCGGCACGATATTCGTCCCAAGACTTTTTCAAATCCGCAATTTTTTCAGTAGGAATTCTCAAAATGCCTTCTCCTACCGTAGCAGATTTAATTACATTAAGGTATGGAAATCCCGTTTTGAAACGGTTTAATTGTGCCATCAATTGTTCTTCACTGATGCCTTTTGACTTCAGCAGTTTTTTGTCATTTTCGGTTAGCATATCGTTGTGATTTTTTATTTTCTATAAAATTAGTCAAGAAAAAACATTTTTCAAAGAAAATTTCACAGAATTTTACAAATTGCAATTTACGACATTCTGTTTTTATAATCTTCATAACCAAATGTACGCACCACTTTCAGTTCGCCATCTTTAGTATAAATAGCAATAGACGGATGTGAAATGCCGTTGAACATTGTGGTTTTTACCATTGTATAATGTATCATATCTTCGAAGACAATCTTGTCGCCAACTTTCAAAGGTTTATCAAACGACCACGAGCCATAATAATCGCCAGAGAGACAACTATTTCCACCCATTCTGTAAGTCGGTTTTCCTTCAATCTCATCGGTAGCACCAACGATGGCAGGTTTGTACGGCATTTCTAAACAATCGGGCATATGGCACGCAAACGACACATCAAGAATTGCAGTCTTAATTCCGTGATTTTCAACAATATCTTGTACCGTAGAAACAAGTACACCTGTACGCCAAGCAAATGCACTTCCTGGCTCAAGTATCAACTGAAGATGTGGATATTTTGCTTTGAAATTTTGCAACAAATTGATGAGATGCTCTACATCATACCCTTCGCGAGTCATTAAATGTCCGCCTCCCATATTGAGCCATTTAATTTTTGGGAAAAGATGCGAGAACTTTTGTTCTACCACAGCCAATGTTCGTTCCAAATCGTACGATGTTGATTCGCACAACGTATGAAAATGAAGACCTTCAATTCCTTCGGGCAATTCTGACAAATTATCTGCCACAACTCCAAGTCGCGAACCAGGCGCACAAGGATTATACAAATCAGTTTCCACATCAGAAAATTCAGGGTTGACACGCAATCCACACGATATATTGTATTTTGCGGACAAATCACGATATTTTTCGTATTGCGCTACAGAATTGAATGTAATATGACTGCTACATTGAGCAATGGTTGAAAATTCGTTTTCTGCATATACAGGCGCATAGGTGTGGGCTTTCGTTCCCATTTCCTCGTATGCCAAACGTGCTTCGCTCAAAGAACTTGCCGTTGTGTATTTGATATACTCCTTCACTATTGGGAATGCGCTCCACATAGCGAATGCCTTGAACGCCATAATAATTTCAACACCCGCACGCTCTTTTACCGAGCGAATCAGTTCCAAATTTTTACGTAGTTTTTCCTCCTCCAGCACATAACAAGGAGATGGTATTTTCGTGTAATCCATAATATTGTTCTTTTATTACATTTTCCAAAAATATTGCCATAAATTTGGAATACAATCCAAAAATATTGCCATTATTTTGGAAAAACTCACTTTTTGCACAAAAAAAAAGACGAAACTCAATA
Source organism: Bacteroidales bacterium UBA1754 (assembly GCA_002315615.1). Lineage (GTDB taxonomy): Bacteria > Bacteroidota > Bacteroidia > Bacteroidales > Paludibacteraceae > UBA1754. The sequence continues at coordinate 17,761 of DCHK01000027.1, forward strand.
TTTCACCTTTAATTTTCTTTTAGATCCTCTATGGTTATTTCCGAAAGAATCTGAGAATTCAAACTTGGCAATGATGCCAATCTATTAGACTGCCGAGTAATGACCTTTTCAAATACATTTCGCACAAAACGTCCGTTTCCAAAATTTCTATCCTTATTATTCACAGAATCAGTAAAAAATGTTTGCAAATATATCTTTGCATCGTCCGTTATTGTATATTCATTCTCTTTCATCTTTAACTCAAAGATTTTAAACAATTCTTCAGCCGAATAATCAGGAAATTCTATATACCGACTAAAACGAGACTGCAACCCTGGATTTGAATCTATAAAAGACTGCATTTCTTCCGTATATCCTGCAAGGATCACAACAAATCTATCCCTGTCATCTTCCATCCGCTTCAATAATGTTGCTATTGCTTCTTTTCCATAATCTCCACCACCTATCAACGAATACGCTTCATCAATAAATAACACACCATCTAAAGCTGAATCGATGATTTTATTCGTCTTTACAGCCGTTTGACCGACATACTCTGCTACTAATCCTGAACGGTCAGTTTCCACCAAATGCCCCTTTTCTATTATACCGAGATTTTTATAAACTTCTGCAAGAATACGAGCAACTGTAGTTTTTCCAGTGCCTGGATTTCCTGTAAAAACACAATGATACGAAATCGATGTTTGCTTTAACCCTTGTTTATTGCGTTCTATTTGAATCTTCAAAAAATTTTTAAGTGATATTATCTCCGACTTTACAGAATTTAACCCTATTAAAGAATTCAATTTTTCAATTGGATCACTTTGATTTTTTTCTGTCAAGATATCCGTTTCGATTTGTTCTACATTTTCTTCTTTTTCAGTTACAATTTCACCTAAAAAAATCATTTGCAATTCCTCATCTGTTGATACTATAACCTTCTTACGCCCATTTGCCATTGTTGCTATAATCCCTTCATCTTCTAATTTTTTTAGACATTTTAACACATCTTTTTGATTTAATAAAAATTGAATTTGAATATCATTTACCGTGCATCTTTGTTTTCTAACAATATATCGAGCAATCTCAACATTTAAAAGGTCTGAATGTAAATCGGCAATTCCATATTTGAAATAAGATTTAACCTTAGCTCTATATTCTACTTGATTTTTGCAACTTTCGATTTCACTTATACAAGAGCTTTCAAGCCAATCTATTCTATCATCAAATTTTGCTAAATTATTCGCATATTTTCTTAACGATGTTAAATATTTTATTTTCAAATTGTCGTCATCTACCCAATAGGCTATTTTTTTTAAGCTATACTTTTCCGGCATAGTCGCAAATTTCTGCTCTACAAAAGCGCAAGCCCTATCATATTTCTCAAATTCAAGCAAAGAACTTACACTCCTACTCATTGACAAACCTAAGCACCTACTTACACAATAAAAAACACCCAAAGATTCTATGTCATCTTTTGAAACAACTTTATTCATACGTACGTAACAAGATAGCAAATCATATATTACGAAATTCAGCATCTCCACATCCGCATCACTATCCTTGCACAAATCACGAAATTTATTATCATTTTCTTTAACATTTTGAGCTACAACTAAAATTTCATCAACACTTTCAAATATAGCATTTCTATTATTCTCTAAAGATTGTTCCGAAATATTTTTATTATTATCTATGAGTTGTCCCAAAACCCCTCGGTTTGTTTTTCGTTTTTCGTTCAACTCATCTTCGTTTTTTTTCTTTCTATTTTCTTTTATATTATCATTTGTATCATCCTTCATTATCGTTTTAACAATAAAAACGATAATCCACACAAATAGTATTAATATTGAGAAAAATATTTTCATTATTAAATCTTCTTCCTTATTTATTTTCTCGGCATTATCGTATCTAAATCTTCACTTTTTGCACCTCTATTTAGAGATTCTTTTGCTACTCCGTTCACTACGTCTAAAAAATCATCATATCCTAAACCAAATAATTCCTGTAAATCAACTTTCTTCAAGGCTTCATTTTTATCAATTACATTATCAGAATACATTTTTTTCAATTGTAATTCCAATATTTTCTTGACACGGATTTGCATACCACATTTATAGAAATCGCCCTCATCTATCTTAAAACATATTTTCAATCGCTTCACATTGAGCATTTCCATTTCTGTCAAAATATCATCTTCCAAACATTGCTCAGCATAATCAAGAATAACATTTAGTGCATCGTACTTTATATCTGTTATTCGTTTTATTCCTAATTCGTTTATACAATTTTCCACTTTTTCTGAAGTAATAAAACCTTCCGTCCGTAGCAATAAAAGTATCGAATTAATAGATGTTTTATAAATATGCTTTTGCATCAATTGCGAAATACTTTTTTGAAATTCTATCATAATGCTATTTTTTTAAAAAAACTCAATTTATTTTTGAAATTCTTTTCGTTTCAAAATTTCCTTAGCTGGAATATGACGAATAACGCCATTAGCATCAGCCACTACAACATCGCGGTTATGCAATGCTTTTTCTTCGAGCATACGCTTCTGTGCTATGCGAATGCCTCTTTCTATTTTTTCAGTTAATGTTTCTTCCATAACTTTTTTATTTCTTCTAACAATGATTCATCAAATATCTGATTATTATCTGCTACCACTTGTCTATTATGAATATCATTATTATCTATCAACGACCAGGAATCAACAATCGGCATAAAAATCTCAAATAAATTTTTAATACCTAGCCAATAACGACGACGAATAACTTGCTCTGGAATATTATGTCCACCTTCTTGCACTCTTTGCGCTACACGTTCAATAGCCAATTCTGGCGAAGATAACCAAAAATACAACAATGAAACCTCGTACCCCAAACTATGTGCTTGATGCACGAGTTTCGCATAAGAGCGAGTCGCCAATGTTGTTTCTATTGAAAAGTTTGCTCCTTTTTGCAATAAATACTGCACACGTTCCAACATCAATCTTCCAGCTTGTATAGCCACATCCTCCGGCTTGAACGGAGACAAACCTTTTGCAATTTCGTCGGCATTTACAAATTCATCACAATTAAGAATCTCGGGCAATATTGTGTACGAAGCCGTTGTCTTACCAGCCCCGTTACAACCTGCCAATATGTAGAGATTTCGTTTTTGCAAAATATTTTACAATTCCAAGTCACCATCAACTATTTCGTGCCAAGGCAAACCGCTCTCTGCCACTTTTTCCATAAATGGATCTGGATCAAATTCTTCAACATTAAAAACGCCTGCACCACTCCATTTACCTGTCATAAACATATAAGCACCCGTCATTGCAGGTACGCCAGTAGTGTAACTTACACCTTGCATACCAGTTTCTTTGTATGCTGCTTCGTGACTGCAGTTGTTATAAATGTAATAAGTTTTTTCCTTACCATCTTTTATTCCTCGTATGCGGCAACCGATTGATGTCCAACCAGAATAATTTTCACCAAGGTCTTGTGGATTTGGCAAAACTGCTTTCAAAAATTGAAGAGGAACAATCTTCACACCATTGTACTCTACTTCATCAATTCGTGCCATACCTATATTTTGAATCACACGCAAGTGAGTAAGATATTCTTGTCCAAAAGTCATCCAAAAACGCGCACGCTTTATGCTTGGATAATTTTTTACCAAAGATTCCAATTCTTCGTGATAAAGCAAATACGATTCTTTTGGACCAATTTCTGGATAATTCAAAGCCTTGTGATGTTCAAGCGGACCAGTCGTTACCCATTTGCCATTTTCGTAATAGCGACCATTTTGCGTAATCTCACGAATGTTAATTTCAGGATTAAAGTTTGTAGCAAATGCGTGATGATGGTCGCCCGCATTGCAATCTACAATGTCAAGATAGTGCATTTCATCAAAATGATGTTTTGCCGCGTATGCAGTATAAACACCTGTTTGTCCCGGGTCAAATCCACAACCGAGTATTGCAGTCAATCCCGCTTTTTTGAAACGGTCTTGATATGCCCATTGCCAAGAATATTCGAAATGTGCTTCGTCTTTCGGCTCGTAATTTGCTGTATCCAAATAGTTACACCCTGCTTCAAGACAAGCATCCATTATAGTAAGGTCTTGATAAGGAAGTGCCACGTTTATTACCAATTTTGGTTGGAATTTTTTGAACAATGTTACCAAATCCGACACATTATCAGCATCTACTTGCGCTGTTTTCACCTCAACGCCATAACGCTTTTTTATATCGGCTGCCACAGCATCGCACTTGCTTTTTGTACGACTTGCCAACATTATTTCTGTAAAAACATCGGCATTTTGTGCCACTTTGTGAACAACAACAGTTCCCACGCCACCAGCGCCAATAATCAATACTTTTCCCATTTTTTATTTTTTGTTTTTAAGTGTATAATCTTTACAAATATAGAAAATATTTAAATAATTACCGATTTGCTAATTTAGGTTTTTAGAAATTTAAGAAAAATCGCTAATTTTGCATATATATGGCAACACAAGAAAAGTCGCACGAACAACTGATAAAACAAACTAAACAACGAGTTTGGAAGACCGTTAAAGACTATCGCTTGATTGACGACGGCGATAAAATTCTAATCGGACTTTCGGGCGGAAAAGACTCGTTGGCTTTGGTAGAAATTTTGGGCGAGAGAATGAAAATTTACAAACCAAAGTTTCAGGTTGTTGCGGCACACATCAGTGTAGAAAACATTCCATATCAATCTGATATAAAATATTTACAAGCATATTGCGAAAAATTCGGCATTCCGTTTATACATTGTACTACAAGTTTCGATGAAAGTACTGATAAACGCAAAACTCATTGTTTTCTTTGCTCTTGGTGCAGACGAAAAATGCTTTTTGAAATTGCTAAAGCCAACAATTGCAACAAAATTGCACTCGGACACCATTTAGATGACCTTGTGGAAACAATGTTGATGAATATCACATTTCAAGGTGCTTTCGGTTCGATGCCAACAATGCTCGAAATGGACAAATTCGATATAAAAATCATTCGTCCTTTGGCACAAACGCCCGAAAAAGAGATGACAG